>JALYPI010000181.1 GCA_030856445.1 Bacteroidota bacterium | reverse complement strand
CTTATATTCAACGCTTTCATGATCCTTCTGCAATTAAATATTTACATCCTGTAATGGAAGAGCAACTAAAGGAAACTTTTGGAGTGATGGTATTTCAGGAAGATGTTTTAAAAGTCGGCCATCACTTTGGGGGTTTGGATTTAGCAGACGCAGATGTATTAAGAAGAATGATGAGTGGAAAGTCCAGAAATAAAAAACACCTGGAAGAAATTACAGAAAAGTACTTTGTTCATTGCAAAAAAATGGGATATTCTGAAGAAGTAAGCAAAGAAGTATGGAGGCAAATAGAATCTTTTGCCGGTTATAGTTTTAGCAAAGCTCATTCGGCAAGCTATGCTGTGGAAAGCTATCAAAGTTTGTATTTAAAAACCTATTTCCCTTTAGAATTTATGGTTGCTGTAATTAACAATTTTGGCGGTTTTTATTCCACAAAAGTTTATATCAATGAAACTAGAAAAGCAGGCGGAACACTTCATCTGCCCTGTGTAAACCACAGCACATATTTAACTGCGCTTTATGGAAGGGATGTGTTTTTGGGTTTTATCCACATTAAATCCCTGGATCATTCTGTTGCCCAAAAAATTGAAACCGAAAGAGAAAAAAACGGAAATTACAAGAGCCTTGAAGATTTTATTTTAAAAACCAATATCGGAATAGAATCACTACGCACACTCATAAGAATAAATGCTTTGCGCTTTACCGGTCAAAACAAAAGGCAATTGCTTTGGGAAGCGCATATGTTGTTTGACAAACAAAAAACAAAGCAATTCGCTTCGGTTATAACTATGTTTGAAGTCCCTGTTCCCGACTGGGAAATTCCTCCATTAACAGTGAATAAAGTAAGCGATGTGTATGATGAATTGGAATTGTTGGAATTTCCTGTCACTTTATCTGATTTTGGTTTATTAAAGTCTGACTTCAGAGGCGAAAGCAAAGCAAAAGAACTTATGAGTCATCTTGGCAAAACAATTAGAATGGTTGGCAATTATGTTACTTACAAAGGAGTAAGGACTGTTAGGGGAGATTTAATGGCCTTTGGGACATTTTTGGATGAGGAGGGAGACTTCTTTGATACCACTCACTTTCCAGTAAGTTTAAAAAACTATCCCTTTACAGGTGGCGGGGTTTATTTAATTTTGGGAAAGGTTGTTCAGGAATTTGGCTTTCCAAGCATTGAAGTGGAGAAAATGGCCAGAATGACTTATGTAAAAAATCCGATTTCTGAATGATGACAATTCCAAAAGGAAATCTAACCCACTGATTTATTAATAATTAGTGATTTGATTATTCCAATTTAAATTGATAAGTTTGAGTTATATTTATAAAAATTGAACTTATGAAGTACAAGTATTTGCATTTATTTGTATTGATAGCTCTTCTTCCTTTTGCAGTTTGGTCTCAGGGGCCAATATTAAAACCATCAATTGGCATTTCTTCCCTTCCGCTTGATTCTGATTCCATATGCCCTATCCCTGTTTATACTGGAGATTATGACACAAGCGGTTTGCAAGCCGGGGACACTATTGCTGATTTTACTTTTTATATGCTAAATGGCACTCCTGTTAATATTCAAACAGAACTTGCAGAAGGCAAGCCTATTTTACTTGTTGCCGGAAACTATACCTGCCCGGTTTTTAGAGACAAAATGCCAGCATTAAATTCTATATACACCACTTATGGAAATGATCTAAAAGTGTTCATAATTAATGTTGTGGAAGCTCATCCTGTTGTAGATCCTAGCCCATATAGCGGAACAGTATGGGTTACTTCTCAAAATCAGCAGCAGGGGGTTTTGTATCGTCAACCAAAAACTTATGGTCAGAGAAAAGCACAGGTGGATACTATGCTTTCAAAAATGACTATTTTACCAACTATTCTATTAGACGGCCCCTGCAATGAGTGGTGGAGTCATTTTGGTCCTGCTCCTAACAATGCGTATCTAATACAGCCTAATGGAGTTGTTTTTACAAAACATGCATGGTTTCACAGATCACCTGAAAATATGAACTGTGATATAGACAGCTTGTTTGGCACCCCTTGCAACTCAGCTCCCTCTAATGGAAATTTTGATTTCGCGTTGGATGCGGACAGTTTTGCAACATCATTGCCTGGAAATGTAATTGAAATTCACAGTACACTTACAAACAACAGTTCCTCTGCAGTAGACATAGAAATTAAAAGAATTCAGAACAATGTGCCCTCAGGCTGGGAAACTGCAATGTGTGCAGATGTATGTTTACAGCCATGGACCAATACTTTTAACTTTCAAATTCCAGGCAATTCAAAACAATCTTTTACATTGTATTTTTATACCGGCAATGATGAGGACTCAGCAAGTGCAACAATACAATTCTCAAATATGAACAATGCCTCCAATAAGTTTGTGCAGAACCATTATGCCAACACTGCTTCAAGTGCATCTTCTGTTGAAGAATATTCTCAAAAACAGTATCAAATATATCCTAATCCTTTTGATAATGAATTGAAAGTTGATTTTATAAATATAAATAAAGGCACATTCCTATTGCGAGATATCACAGGAAAAACAATTTATTTTACAGAAGTAAACCAAGGATTAAAAAGAATGGATGTATCATTTTTAAAATCCGGGATTTATTTTTATGAGTTAAATAACCTCAATAGTATTCTTTACAGGGGAAAGATTTTAAAAAAATAAATTAACTATTCAGAGTTAAAATTCACTTCTTATCCATTAATGAATACCAGTCCCAACCATCCTTCTTAACCAAACCATATAAAAGTTTTCTTTTTTCTTTAAAGGCTTGGGTTTTTGAAATGAATTCACCTTCATCAACAATTTCAATTTCTGACTCTTTTATTTTTTGAAATGAAATACCAGGAGGGTCTTTTTCTTTTTTTATAAGCTTTGTATTTGAAATGATTTTTAAATATTCATCAATTGCTTTTCTAAGATTATTAATAACTAAAGGAGAGGGTTTTTCTTTTTCATTTAGTCCGAATTCTAAAACATTTATGGCATCGAATAAAACCGAAAGAGCATAAATAATGGATTTTTTGTATTCGGCAACATGAAAATAATGCAAAGCGGGATAAGTTTTAAGCTGTTCATTTAGCATATTTAAATCTGATGAAATAGTATTTAAAACAAGGTCAATAGAGATAAAATTCCTTCCCGTAAATATGTTAATAATAAAATCTTCAGTAGTATGCCCAATGGAGGTGATTTTTGAGGCAACATTCCTTTTATAGACTCCCGCAGATACAACTGATATTAAATAAGAAATACTTAAGCTTAAAGTAGCAAATCCACTGGCAGCAATAATAGGGGTTAATACCTGATAAATGCCTTTTGAAGGCTTTAAATCACCATTCCCAAGTGTGGTAAGAGAATACGCAACAAAATATAGCTTGTCAACCCAATTACTAATTGCTTCTGTTTGGGCATCAATAACTGAATCAGTATTAGCTAAAAAAATTAAATACCAACCTATAAACAACAATAAAATCCATGTAAGGAATATATTAAAAAGTATCAATGTTTCAGATAAACTTAAAAAGCCAGAGCTTATTTTTCCTATAGTTTTCCTATGTATTTTCCAAGTTACAACTGTAATTATTTCTGTTATAGGACCTGCAGAACCATCAGTCCAAAGAGTGGTCCATAGAATATCAATAAGGCAGAAAAATAATATAAAAACACCTAATAGAATTAGAAACACTTCCATACCATATACACTCCAAAACAATGCCTTTATATTTTTATGATTTCAATATATAGCATGGTTTTAAAAAACTAACTTAGAATATAAATTATAACTTCTTCATTCTTGACTCAAACGAATTTTCAGAACCCTCTGGCAAATCATTCTCCAGGTATCCTTTAATATATAGTTCTTTTAAAACAACCTGGATTACTGCAACAAGGGGAGTTGCAAGAACAATCCCGATAGGACCGGCCAAGATACCAAACAAAACCAATGAAGCCAATGTAACCACTGGAGAAATTGAAACTGTTTTTTTATAAACATAAGGAACCAAAACATAACTTTCAATTGACTGTAATACAAAATAAATCAGCCCGATAAGAAGTGCTGTTAAAGGGCTAACTAAAAAACCTGCAAGTATAGCTGGTATTGCGGCAATAATAGGACCTATTGTAGGAATAAAATCCAATAAAAATGCCAGAAAGCCAAGAGCAAAAGCCATTGGGATATTCAATATTATCAAAGCAAGTGTAGAAAAAATTCCTACGAACAACATGGTAAGAAATTTACCAAGTAACCAAGATTTTAGTACAAAATAAAGATCATCCATTACCTTTTGAATTTTAGGACGATATTTGGGAGCCACCATTACAACAACTCCTTGCTGGTAAAGCTGGGGAGAAGCTGCAAAAAAAATTCCAATTACAAGTAAAATAAGAAAATAACTTACTCCATTTAAAATTGCTGTAAAAAACTGCGAAGCAGTATTTAATATATTTCCTTCACCTGAAATTAATCCATTTGCCTGCGTTCCTTCTAACAGTGATTTTCCCCATTCATATTGCAGTATGTTTTCTCTCAAGTTCGTCCATGCCTCAGGTATCTTTTCTTGTAAATCCTTTGCCTGTTCTGCTACAGGAGGTATAATTAAAATAATAATTCCTGCGAATATTCCAAAAAAAACCAATGTGGTAATAGCTAAACTGATTCCATCAGATATTTTAATCTTTGATTTTAAAAAATTAGTTCCCGCTCTTAATAATACTGCAAAAAGAATGGCTCCGAACATCAGAAAGAAAAATTGAACGGCATATCCAATAAGCAGAAAACCGCTAATCATGAGTAATACAATAAATGTAGCAGTAACTGTTCTTTTATTGAAAATCTGCTGTCCTGATTTTTCCATATTCAAATTTTTGGCTGTACTTAAATATAAAAAAAAGAAGTGACATATCCTTTATTCAAAAAGAGAATAATAAAAAGAATCATATCAAATAAAAAGGAGATTTAGGAGGAAATTTTTAATAATTTATTGTGGTTACCCATTAGCCTTATACTTTTATTTGAGGATTATTTTATAAGCACGATTTTTTTTGTGTAAATCTGCTCATCTGTTTTTAATTGTAACAAATATATCCCTGAGGGGATTTCCTGAATAGAAACAGTTGATTTATCTTCCCCTAACATATTGGTTTGAAATAAAACAGTTTGTCCATTTAAATTCTTTATATATAGTTCCGCTTCTTCGGAAGTTATTCCCTTCAAACCAATATTGATTATTCCCTTTGAAGGATTTGGGTAAATCTTTAATTGGGAATCTGAAGTTTTTTCAGTAATACTATTTTCTTCCTGTGAGATCTCTAAAATTGTAATAGATACGGCAGGAAGATGAACTAATAAGTTATTTTCTATAGCTTCAATATCATTTTTGAGTAGAAGAACTGGATTTTTGTCAAGAGGGCCGCTTCCTGAAAACTGACGGAGCAATGCTTTTTTAGCTGGAAAATTTTCCAAATTCAATTTCACAGGCTTTGCATGAAAATCTTTATTTATCATATATACAAAAAGCTTGTTTTTCTCAAAATCAGAAGAGGCAAAAGTTCTTATTTTTAAAGTGGAATTAGATTCCACCATTTTATTTCCGATAAAATTTCCCCATATTTCAATGGCCTTACCATTTGGTGAAATATCTCCTGAATCATTAATTGCAGATGAGATTTTAGTCATCCTGTCAAATTTAAGCCATCTGGTGCTCCAGAAAAGGGAAGCTTTTATATGTTCTTCTTTTAACTGTTCCCCAAGAATTTCAAAAGTAACTAGGGAATGTCCTAAGTCATTATTGTTTTCCCAGGAACCTTCCCAATCCATGCAATTGATTTCGGTTACTATTAATTTTAATCTTGATTTATCAGCTTCGGGAGCAAAAGCATAAATAGAATTTATTGCCCTGTCAATTGAATGCTTTAATTCAGGCGTGTTGTTCCTGTAATAATTGTAACCTTCTTTAAATTCCCAAACAGGAAAATTACTAATCCCTAAATAATCTATATCTGCTGAAGCTCCCCCTAATACTGTTTCCCACCAATCATTGCTATTTCCATTGGCAATAATTTTTATTGAAGGATCAATTGTTTTAAGCCTTTGTGAAAGCTCTTTTACATCATCCCGATATTGTTCTTTTGTTGCAAAACCATTGTAAGCGTGTTCATTGGTATTATAGCTCTAATTGCCTATCATCCAATATTTTATACCATAATTATTTATTATGTTGGAGTATCTTACCCATGCTTCTGCTGAAACAAATGCTTCTTCACGTCCTGGTTTGGTTCCCCCTGGAGTAGGATCTTTAAACATGCCAGTATAAGAGAGCACTATAATTGGTTCCGCATTTATGGATTTGCTTATTTCTATAAATTGATCAAAATTAAGTGTGTGGTCTTTTAAAGTAGTGAAGTCTTGTTCAACAAAATTAAAATCATAAGCGGGCCATTCAAAAGGTCCTGTTCTGGCAAGTTTGTGATTTGCCTGAGAATAAGGAGGAGTTGCCCACCAGTAAGAATCAGCTTTTTCTCCTCCGGGGAACCGTAAATACTTCACTCCCAAATTTTTTAAATTTTCTTGAGTGCTTTTAATTGGTTTTAAATAATCATCATTATCCAAAAGGTAATTCATATTAATTCCTAAAGGTTTATCAGTAAATTCATTCAAAACACTAATTGGATCAACGGTTATAAAAGTTTCATTTTCAAAAGAATCAGGCATTAAAAAAATATGATCTTTAGAAAAATTACTGCTTTCTGAATTGCAAATAGTTTGTACCTTAAAAACATAAGAAGCCCCTGGTGTTAAATTTTGAATTTCAAGATGATTTTCAGTGCTTAGGTTTTGAATCCAGTTTGCTGCTCCTAGTATTTTATATTCCACATTATATGTAACATTATTTCCAACATTTGACCAGCTAAGTACTGCTTTTCCTATTTCGTTAATGATTACATATTTTTCTAAAGGAGCTGAACTACATAAGGATAAAGTACTAAAAGTTACTGGTGAAGAATAATCACTTGCATCTGTTGAATTACAAACAACCTGTAATTTAAATTCATAAGTTGAGGAAGGTTGTAAACCATACATTGCTCGATTGTTAATCATTGATCCTGAAAATTCCCATTGAACTGATCCTAATAGCCTGTAAGCGATTTTATATTGTACTGCCCCTTGTACTTCATACCATTTTAATAATGCAGAATTGGCTTTAATTTCAGATGCAGCTAATCCTTGTGGAGATTGGCAGGACAAGAATTTTTCATCAAACCGATTATGGCTAATTGCTTTTTCAATTGTAGTCGGTAATCAACAATGCACAGAAAATGGCAAATAAGAGTGCACAGAAATTGGCAACAAGAATGCACAATTTGATCAAAGATATATTATTTCATTTTAGGTTCAAAGATTGTTTTTCTATTTTTCATTCTATAACTTTTTCCAGAAAGATTAATAATCTCACATTTATAAAGAAATCGGTCTAATAAGGCAGTTGCCAAAACTTCATCATCAAGCATTGTGGCCCATTCTGCGGGCATTTTCGTGGAAAACCGTAGGTTTTTTCTGCGCCAAGATATTCAGGTCATATTTTGCTTTCTCAGAATTTTCGAGAGAAGTTCTTTGTTGTTAAACCACAAAGCCCTTATTGCGTTTATACGTTGTTATTAACAGTGCCGACACGTTCTTTTTGTCACGTTTTCTTTTTACGATCAGAAATTCTTTTGGCAAAATGGCTTTAAGTTCTGCTTCCTTTAACTGTTTTTCCAACTCGGCTACTCTCTTTTTCAATTGAAGATTTTCGAATAACTCGTCCTCTAGACTCATTGGTTTTTCTGCCTTTTTTTCTTTTGCCATACGAAATTGGTTTAATGCAAAATTAGGCTTTCCTGTTTTAATTTTGGTATTGTAACCTAACTTTCGCATCCAGCGAAGCAATTGACCATGCTCTTCTTTT
>JALYPI010000179.1 GCA_030856445.1 Bacteroidota bacterium | reverse complement strand
TGATAAGGGTCGGCAGGCAGGGGGTGCAATGCAACTGGCCTTTTCCGGGATATTGTCCGGTGGTTTGCTTACTTTTTACTAAAAAAAGTGAGCGGAACCCAATGCTGGCGGGCAACGGTTAGCAGCTACAAGAAGTTGGCGATTTCGAAGCACTGAACTGTCTGCCACCACAAAACTTGATACGAAGCACAAAGCTTCATTTAACCACTTACCCGCCAATTTCTTGTAGGTGCTGTTACCGCCAGTGGTTTGTCTGTCTGTGTCAGAGTGCATGTCTACTATATAGTCACGAGATTTAATTTTTGCCAAGCCAAGAAATTTAATTTTTTTTTTGGCATGCGTTGAAAAGTGCAAGCTCTTTTGCAGCCCAATAAAAAAAATATCTTCCATTAAAAAAAGGTTGCAAATATGCTTGTACTGTGTTATGGTAATTTATTTTTTATTACACAAGTTTTTCCCTTTTCTATATTTTCTCAAATCATAAATTTCTATTTTCCTATTTTTTGTTTTGAGAATTTCTTTTTGGCAACAGGATTTCACTATAAAATATTCATAGTAATTAATTTTAGGTTTTATTTCTCCAAGATATAAATAGGTCTGAAAATCCTTATTCGGCAAGTTGTGTATAACGAAATAATAAGAATTGCTATCAATAGTAATCTTTAATGTTATTTTTTTATTAATTAAAGTGTCATTAATTGCAAATTCCATCATTTCTTCTATGCGGACTTCAATAAAACAACTATCAACATCTACTCTTCCTCCATAAGTTTTTAAATCTGAAAAAGCACTACAAAAAATATTCTTATTAAATATTAGTTCTTGGGATTTAATATTTATTGGAAGTTTAATTATAAATCTTGTAATTTCCCAGCTTGTTGGTTGAGAAAAGCAATTAATAGATAACAAAAAACTATTTAATAAAATAATATTTTTAATCAGTATATTCATTGGTAAAAAGGTTATTTAGATTTAAAACTCCTCTATTAATCCTGTCTTTAACAGTAGAAATTAATTTTTGTGTTTCAACTTTTACTGTTGAATCAAAATCTTGTGTGCCAGATTGCAGTTTTGCAACATGGAAGTGACCTGTAGGATATTTTGTTCCAGTCGGCTGAGTTTTTAACCAACGCTCTCTACTCAATGCAACTCTATAAAAAATTTCATTTGAAAGATAATTGCCCCCTGTACCCTGCTGAATTAAAGTTCCTTTTTGGAGTTGTGTAGGCGCTTGCTTCTTGTTTCTTCCTAAATCTGATGTGTTTGGAGGAATAGTGTTTTCTAGTAAATCTGTTTGAGAATTGAACTTATCTCCAAATGCGTAAACGTCATCAAGTAATTGATAATTTTGAGCATAAATTATCCAGTGTGAATTACCGTTAGGATTAGGATCGTTGGGATTTACAGGATATTCAGGAACCATTGCTTTTGGCAATGTCGTTTGAATCCATTTGAATTCATTTTCGTTGATTAAATTTACAGAGTTAGACTGTTTTTGTCTTGTAGCCCCTAAATTGTCAATTGTTCCTCTTCTATTTATTGTTGCAAAACGATCTATATTAAAATTTTCCGGCCCACTTTGACTGATTGTTACAATCATGTCAACTCTTTTTGCCGAATCACTTATGAAAGAATCAATATAATTTTCTATAATCCCGTTTCCAAACCCCGAACTACTTGATCTGTTACCATCAAAATCGGAATAGCGAACAGGAATAACCATTACCTGAATTAAAGCATAGTCATTGTTACCGGTGTCTTTTAATATTTTTCCATGTAATGCCAATGCGGTTGCTCCGCTTGGATTACTTTGAAGAATATTATGTCCTTGAGTTTTTTTGTTTAAAAAGAACGGATCAAATCCAGTAATTAAAATTTTCTTTAATGTTGGATGCGAAGAAAAATCTACTTCAGTATAATTCCTTGATTTCTCCTCAAAAAGTTTAACCATTAAATCGAGATTTGAATTGCGATTAATGATTGAATAAATGTCATACTCGCCCGTAAAATACGGATGCTGTTTTAGTGCAACTAGCATTTTAGTTCTTGCCCAGTAAAGTGGTCTGTCGTCAGGATTAGCATTGTTGCTTGCCTGTACAAAACTTACTGCTTGGTCAAAAATATTTTTTGCACTTGTTTCAACAAGTGTTTTAATGTCCGCAAATGCGTCAGCGCTGGAAGCGTTAATATTATTGAGAGCGGATGCAAAATTATCAACAAGCGTTTTCATTGAGTTGTCTTTTTCAATGAAAAAGTCCTCATATTTTTTTCCGCTTACTGATTCTATATTGTCGTAACCGATTTTTTCTTCGTAGTTTCTATTGTAAGATGGATTTACGGCAGTTTCAGCTTGTGCAAAATCTTTTGAGGCAAATACAAAACCTCTTGTTGTATAAACGAAAACATCCGATGGAGGCGTTTTAATATCGCTGTCTCCATTGCTGTCAAGCCCTTGAACTTTGAGGCGATATTTTCTAAATAATCTTCCGTCCTTATCTAAAAATGGCGGAACAGAAACATCTTCAAACACAATGTAGCGGGGATGCTTATCGCTTAATCCAGTTACATTTTTCAGAGTAGCAAACTCTGTTTGATTTAAGCCGAGAAGAAAAACATTTTCTTCTGATGCTGGAAAACCGTTGTAAGAAAAAATGTCAAGTATGCCAACTTTCTGATAAGTTGATGGAGCAATTACTTCCTGAATATGAATTTTTGTAATGCCAATGTCTTTTGTAAGGAAAGACATCTTGTTGAAATTGCCGTTTAAATTTATTCCGGGATTAACACTTGATCCCGTGTTCTGATAAAATCTTCTACTGTTCTTATATGGGAACCCCATTTGAACATAAAATGCAACACGGCTACTGTCATAATACGCTCCGCTCTCTGCTACATAAGAGAATTTCTCTAAAGAGGGAAATTGTCCTTTAAGAAAAAACAGATCGGAATTTACAGAATGTTGAAACGGATAATTGCTATCACCAAGGAAACGCATATCAAGTGTTCCGAAAATAGTGTCAATGTCATTTTCATTTTTTAAAACGTCTGCTGTGAGTTTCCGTGTCATTGGCAAGTTGCTTGGTTGTCTGGTTGTGCGATAGCAAGATTTAATTTTGCGAAGCAGGGCAATTTTTTTTCTTTTTTTTCGTGCGTTGAAAAAGTGCAAGATTATTTGTAATTTTTGGTTGTGTGTTTGCATTGTGCGAATTACAAATGTGCTTGCACTTTGCGTTATTGTCCTTTTGTCTCGTCCTGAAAAAAGTTTACAGTTTTGTTAGTTAATCCTGCAATAAGTTTACAGTTTGATTTTAGTCCTGATATTGGTTTACAATGTTACATTTTTTTTCATAATAATTCTTCCATAGTTTTTTAGTTTTAATTGGTTCAATTGAATTGTGTACTTGATTCGGTTTAAGGTTTCCGATGCTCATGTGAGGTCTTGCATTATTATACAGACCTACGACTGATTTTAAGAGCTCCTGGGCTTCTTTAAAGCTTGTAACATCATAATTGTGTAGATACTCATCTTTAATTATCCCATTGACTCTCTCTGCAACGGCATTTTCTCTGGGATCTCCGTTTTCTGTCATGCTGATTCCGATATTATAGTCCTGCAATAACTTTACATATTGCTTACAACAATATTGAATTCCTCTATCACTATGATGGATGAGTTGAAAATTGCTCTCTGTCCTTTTAAAGACGGAGAGAGCCATTTTCAAAGCACGGACGCTTTCTATTGCTTCCAATGTTTCAGCAAGCTGATAACCTACTATTTTGTGAGAATATACATCTGTTACAAAACTGATATAAATATGATTATTACCCACCTTCCAATATGTAATATCGCTTACCCAAAGTTGGTTGATACCAGTAGGAACAAAGTCACGAATAAGGTTTGGATACTTTCTATAATAATGAAAAGAATTTGTTGTATGGACGCTTCTTTTGCGCTTTTTAACCAATAGGTGATTGGCAGAAAGCAAGTCGAATAAAATGTCCCTACCCATTTTAACATCATGCTCTTCTAAAAACGATTGCATTTCTCCATGAAGTTTCCTCGCACCCATTCTTGGATGCTCATGTCTGATTTCATGCACTTTTTGCAATACCAATTCTTCTTGAATCACAGTGGAAATTACCTCCCAATTGTTCTGATAATAAGCTTGCCTGGTAATACCAAACCATCCACATATTCTGGCAATTCCTATGTGTTGAAAGTCTTGTTTCATTGCTTCTATGGTTTGGTATTGTACTTTTTTCTGATAGGAATTTTAAATTCTTTTTCAGCTATATCAACCATTGTAGAAAAAGCTATGGCTTTAAGTTCTGCTTCCTTTAACTGTTTTTCCAACTCGGCTACTCTCTTTTTCAATTGAAGATTTTCGAATAACTCGTCCTCTGGACTCATTGATTTTTCTGCCTTTTTTTCTTTTGCCATACGAAATTGGTTTAATGCAAAATTAGGCTTTCCTGTTTTAATTTTGGTATTGTAACCTAACTTTCGCATCCAGCGAAGCAATTGACCATGCTCTTCTTTT
>JALYPI010000175.1 GCA_030856445.1 Bacteroidota bacterium | reverse complement strand
TAGATAAATATACAAAATTTCAGCCGAACAACAATGAGTTAATCAATTTATATTCAGGTATTTAATAAAGCTTTTATGTTGATAACTTTAGATTAAAAAAAGTATGAGTTTGCCCTGGCAAGAGGAGTGCATTCTTGAATATATAATTGTTTTTTTCTTATACTTTCACACTCTTATTCTTCTTCTCAAAAAAAACCAATTGAGGTTGTTTTACAACTCAGGGGAAACTCTGCCAGAAGTAAATGTATTTTAACTTCCGATTATTTAACCAGTGCAATAAATAAAACCCTAATATGACAGATATATTTTAAAAGAAATTTATTTACTGCAAATCCTTCTAACCCAATATTTTAAATAATGACGAAACAATCTACTTCTTAAAATAATTAACATTAAAAAGTTTTAGTAATTTCAGTTGTTTCTGAACACGTACTTGTATGATCTAAACCCTACCAACATTAACTTATAGCTACTCTGGCAGTATCATTAAGAAATCAAGAGCAAAACTAATACTAGGTGTTGTGTTTCTGAAAAGTGAAACTAAAGGCTCCTTATTTTCAAAAAAAGCAAGGATAGAAACATTTAAGAAGACATTTTTTTAAATCTTAACTATTTTATACGTGGATTTTGAATCATTAAGATATAATCGAATAAAATACAACCCCGAGGAGATATTTAAATTATTCATATCAAATGAATACTCATAAATACCAATGGATTGGTTCTGATTTACAACTACGTGTACTTTTTGCCCAAGATTGTTAAAAATCTCAATACTAACACTTGAGTTTTCAGCTAATGTATATGCTATTTTGAATGTATTTTGAACAGGATTTGGGCCTATTATTAATCCATCAAAACTTAATTGATCAAGTTCTTCGATCTCGCATATAACATTAGGGATTTCCTGCATTGGATCGAAAGAACATATCTGACTATGAGTACTTTGCTCCATTAAAAGCTCTCCTGCAGTAATGTTTCTTTCATTTAACTCCCTATTATAAGTACCTGTAGAATAAGAGTAGTGCATGAGATCTAAAGGGTCTATTACATGGCCTAACTGATGAGCATGACCTAACTCATGCAAGGCAATGGTTTCCATATCAATTTGAGAATTACCTGGAAATCCCGGTCCAAATTGCCAATTAACATCAGCAGAAAACACAACATCTACTTCACTCAAATACCACCTAACCGGCTGACAGGAAGAATAATAGCTGTATGTTATTCCCAACACTCCCTCAGGAAGCTCCCCAGCAATGTCAAAGCTTACAATATTTACATTATCTCTTTCTGCATTACTAATTGAAGTTACCTCTCCAATGAGCCAATTTATTCCTGTAGTACATTTCCAGGTATTAAAAGCTCTTCTAAATGCTGAATTTGCTTCTTGATTAAGATTAAGTAACTCATTGAATTGAAAAACATATCCACCACTTGGACTTTTACTTATCATGTATTGAAGATGTGCTCTATCATTATGAATTACATTAATCCGGGAAAACAAAACAAGTAGACTTGCCTGACTTGTTATAGCAACCCCTTGGGTAACTCTTATTCTGCCTGTACCAGCATCCTGAGGCACTTCCACTATTATTTCATTGTCTTGCCATTTAATATACTGAATAGGCAAAGGAGTAACAAAACTTGCCCCTCCATCATCTGCATTAGCAAAACCAACTGTTCCATTGCCCCTACTGCTTCCAAAGCCGCTTCCAGTAATTGTCAATAATTCTTTGGTTCCAGCAGAAACTTCTCTGGGAGTAAAGTCGGAAATAAATGGGATTGCACTTGAAGAGATTTTATCCTGCATATTAAATTCTTTCGCTTCTGAAACATTAAATGATTTTAATGTTTCAGAAGGCTTTCCTTTGGAAAGAACCTTATATAACTGTTGTTCAATGTTTTGATAATTATTAAAAGCATCGGAAGCTGTTAAAGTAAGGAGATCGTATTTTATGAATCCTTGCATGGATGCAACTGCTTCAAAACTCTCTATTGAAAAATTATTAAAGCTAAATTTCTTTGTCGGTTGAAGTATAAAAACACCAATATCGCCAATGTTTAAGGATAAAAGATTTGATGCAATCAACATTTCATCTTCTAGTACTCCACCTTGAGTTACTATCTCTATAAATGATGATGAAACGCTTCCTTTGAATATTTTAAATACTTCTATTTTATTTAAAGTATAAATCATATTCTTCTCTGAATTTCGAAAAGCTTTCTTATCAACAACTTCTCCTTCAATAATTAAAGAAGCCGTATTAATTCGCTTGATTAATGGAATTTCAAAAAGGCTGCATTGAGCATTCACCTGAACTGATTTTAAAAGCAGAAGAAAAACAACAATTTTTACTAATATCTTCATGAATACAAAGTTAAGAAATAAACTCCTTTAGTAGTAATTACTAAAAAGAGCTTTTATATGGAACGTTTTTTCAAATTTTCTAAACATTCATTGTATTTAATTATTCCGATTTTGTTTTCTAGTTTTCTTTCAACTTTAATAGGAGAACAAAATTAAAAACAGAACACTTATAGTTATTCTATAAGCTATTGATCAAGCCCTTCAATAAAACCACAGTATGCAGGCTTAATATTATACTCCTCATCATAGAGCAATGGCCAGTCATTCCGGTTAAATTCTTTTCTAACCCATGTATCTGCATCAGAAACTCCCCATAGACTTATTCCATATTTGTTTTCTAATGGAAGCTTATTATATGCTTCTACAATGGTCTTTACCCTTTTTTTTTGTTCCTTCATTAAATGAAAAGTAGGATTATCTGCCCCTTCTTTTGAGTTGACTACAACATCAAGTTCAGAAATATGAATTTTTAATCCAGTCTCACAAAAGCAGTTAAGAGAGTTTTGTATTAGCCTATTTGTAGGATATTCATGAGAAACATGCATTTGCAAACCTATACCATGAATTGGAATTCCCATGGCCTTAAAATCTTTTACCATTTTTAAAACAGCTTCCATTTTTCGTGGTTTGGATTCTAAATCAAAATCATTGTAAAAAAGCAAAGCTTCTGAATCTGCCTCATGGGCATATTGGAAAGCAAGGGCGATATAATGATCTCCGATGTTTTTTTGCCAAATTGTCTTTCTAAGGGTTCCATCGTCTTCAAAGGCTTCATTTACTACATCCCAGGCTTTTATTTTCCCTTTATAGCGGCTCACCACTGTAATAATATGATTTCTGAACATACCATTCCAGTTTCCATTATAGTTTTCCATCCAATCTGGAAGTTCTTTATGCCATATTAAAGTATGACCATGAAAGGCTTTGTTTTGCTTTTGACAAAAATCAACTAAAAGATCGGCTTCATTCCAAAAAAAAGCATTTTCTAAAGGCTGAATATAAGAGTGCTTAAGGGCATTTTCTGGAGTAATACTGTTAAACTGAGAAATAACTACCTGCCTGTACTTCTCATTATTAAGCAATTTGTTATATTCTACAGCAACTCCCACATTAAAACTACCAGCCAATTGATGTAAACTGCTCTCATTACAATCCACTAATTTCTGAATATCTTTTCTACAGCCAATTAACATTAATATTAGTGACATTAAAAGACAGAGATAAATTTTCATTTTTAAAAGGAATCTTTATTTTAAATTTATTAAAAATTCCTCTGAAAATGAAATCCTGTCTGCTTGTTTGTTTTTATACGAAATTAGCTTTAAGATTGTGTGGAAAAGAAGGTAATTAAAAAAGGGTATTGCAATTACCTTAAAGTGGCACCTAGCTTCTCATGAAAGCTCCTTTTTAATTTCTCCATTATTTTGTCAATCTGCTTGTCTGTTAAAGTTTTTTCAACATCCTGAATCATAAAACTTACCGCATAGGACTTTTTGCCCTGCTCAAGTTTTTCTCCCTCATACACATCAAACAAATTCACCTCTTTAAGTAATTGTGATTCACTTTGAAAAGCAAGTTGTTCTATTTCCCTGAATTTTATATTCTTATCTAAAAGCAAAGCCAAATCTCTTCTTACAGAAGGGAATTTAGGAACTTCTTTATAGCGGTTTTTTGTTTTTTCCAGCAGTTCAATAATAATATCCCAATTTAACTCAGCGTAATAAACATCCTGATTAATATCAAAAGCTTTCAATATTTTTTTATTTACAGGACCAAATTCAGCCAAAATAGCCTTTCCTAAATGAAGACTTAAACCATAAGAAAAAACATCCTTTTCAATTTCATTGCTTTTAGAATCAATACCCAATCGAGTTAAAATGCTTTGCACAAAATCTTTTAAGTGGTAAAAATCAATTTGATCATCTAAAGTATTCCAACTTTCAGGAAATTTACGCCCGGTAAGGAATAAGGCTAAAACCTGTTTTTCCTCATATCCTGTTTGATCGGATTTCTTGATATATGTTTTTCCGAATTCATAAAATTTAAGATCAGAATTTTTACGGTTTGCATTATATGCTATTGCTTCTAACCCGCCAAACACAAGGGATCTTCGCATAGCATTTAAATCACTACTTAAAGGGTTTAGAATATTTACATTTTCATCTTGATTTAAATATGGGAGCAAATTCACATAACTGGCTTTAGATAAAGAATTACTCATAATTTCATTGAATCCTTTATTGCTCAACAAATCAGAAACGATGTTTTGTGCTTTCTCTTTATCAGGCTTCTGAGAAAATGTAAGAGCGGCTCTTACTTGTTCAGGGATTTCGATATTATTATAGCCATAAATGCGCAATATTTCTTCAATTACATCTACCTCACGCGTAACATCTACTTTAAAAGGCGGAACAGAAAGTAAAAGTCCATCTGAAGATTCCTGTGAAATTTCAATTCCTAAAGCAACAATTATTCTTTTAATTGTATTCCTGTCAATTACTTTACCAATTAAGCGATCAGTGTTTTTATAAGACAATGAAACATTAAAATTCTGTATTTTTTCAGGATATACATCAACAATTTCCGAGGAAATTTTCCCACCTGCAATTTCCTTAATTAAAAGTGCAGCACGTTTTAGTGCATAAATTGTAATATTTGGATCTGCACCTCTTTCATAACGAAAAGAAGCATCGGTTTTTATGTTATGGTTTTTGGAAGTTTTGCGAATAGAAACAGAATCAAAATAGGCACTTTCCAAAAAGATATTCGTAGTTGACGGACTTACACCTGAATGTTTACCACCAAAAACACCTGCAATTGCCATTGGTTCTTGCTGATTACAAATCATCAAATCTTCTGCATACAGCTGTCTTTCTACATCATCTAAAGTATGAAATTTAGTTCCTGCTGATAGATTTTTAACTGTTATTTTATTCCCATTAATCTTATCACAATCAAAAGCATGCAAGGGTTGCCCTGTTTCATGCAAAACGAAATTGGTTACATCAACAATATTATTAATTGGTTTAAGCCCGATTGCTTTTAACCTTTCTTGTAACCATTTTGGAGAAGACTTAACCTCCACCCCTGTTAAAGTAATCCCAGAATATCTTGGACAAGCTTTTTCATCCTGAATTTCAACTGAAATTTTTAAATCAGTGTTGTCAATTTTAAACTCATCAACTTCAGGGAAATTGATTTTATAATTTTTATTTTCAATAACTGATAACATTGCTGCCAAATCTCTGGCCACACCTATATGAGAAGTAGCATCGGCCCTGTTTGGAGTAAGGCCAATTTCAAAAACAAAGTCAGTTTCAATTTTAAAATAATCTGCTGCGGCAGTGCCCACTTTTGCATCGGAAGAAAGGACCATAATGCCCTCATGAGAAGCACCAAGTCCTATTTCATCCTCAGCACAGATCATTCCTTCAGAAACCGCTCCTCTGATTTTAGATTTTTTAATTTGAAAAGGCTCACCCTGGCTAGGATATAAAGTTGCACCAACGGTTGCAACCACTACTTTTTGTCCTTGTTCCACATTTGGTGCTCCGCAAACAATTTGCACTGGCTCACCTGTTCCTAAATCTACTGTTGTAATACTTAAACGATCGGCATCCGGATGGTTTGCTTTTGTTAATACCTCGGCTATAACAAGGCCTTCTAAACCACCTTTTACAGGTTGGGATTTCTCAAAAGCCTCTACTTCTAAACCAGAACTTGTAAGGATGTCAGAAACTTCCTGGGTAGAAAGTCCGGTATCAATATATTTTTTAAGCCAGTTAAATGATATCTTCATTTTAATTATAGAAAATTTAAAAAAACAAAATTAGTAATAATAAATTATAAGAGGAGAAATTAGTAAGGGACTCAAATGATAAACTTAAAAAAGGACTAATTCATTATAAATTTATTTTAGCTTATTCTGCTCCAATTTTTTTTATTGGCTTTTAAAATCTGCAAATGATGATTAATGCGGTGGTGCTTTGGGAGTTTTAATTCTGGATCTAATTTTAATATAGAAGATGCTATATCCCTTGATAACTGCAATATTTGCACATCACGGGTAAGGTCGGCAATTTTTAAATCCATTATGCCACTTTGCTGAGTGCCCTCTATATCCCCAGGGCCTCTTAAACGCATGTCTACATCAGCAATTTCAAAACCATCGTTTGTTTTTACCATTGTTTCAATTCTCACTTTAGCATCTGAACTTAATTTAAATGAAGTCATTAAAATGCAATAAGATTGATCTGCTCCCCTTCCTACTCTTCCTCTTAATTGGTGTAACTGGGAAAGTCCAAATCTCTCAGCACTCTCTATAATCATTACACTAGCATTAGGAACATTTACTCCAACCTCTATAACAGTTGTAGCCACCATTATTTGTGTTTCCTTTTTTATAAAACGTTGCATCTCTAGCTCTTTTGCACTGGCTTTCATTTTCCCATGCACAATGCTTATCCTGTATTCAGGAGGAGGAAAAGCCCTTTCAATGCTCTCAAAGCCATCTTCCAGATCTTTATAATCCATTTTCTCTGATTCTTGAATCAAAGGATAAACTATATAGATTTGCCTTCCCTCAGCTATTTGTCTTCGCATAAAATCAAAAACCGCCAAACGACCCGAATCAAATTTATGTATAGTCTGAATTGGTTTTCTTCCAGGAGGTAATTCATCAATGATTGAGGTCTCCAAATCACCATATAAAGTCATTGCTAATGTTCTTGGAATAGGAGTTGCAGTCATTACAAGTACATGAGGAGGAGTAGTGTTTTTTTTCCACATACGGGCCCTTTGTTCTACTCCAAATCGATGTTGCTCGTCAATAATGACCAATCCAAGATTTTTAAACTGCACCTGATCCTCTATTAAAGCATGAGTACCAATAAGAAGATGAATTTCTCCATTTTGCAAACCGGCATGTAGTTTTCTTCTTTCAGCTACTTTGGTTGATCCTGTTAATATTCCAACATTCACATCCATATCCTTAAGCAGCTCATAAATAGATTCAAAGTGTTGCCTGGCTAATATTTCGGTAGGGGCCATTAAACAAGCCTGAAAAGAATTATCAATAGCCATCAACATGGAAAGCAAAGCAACAATAGTTTTTCCACTTCCCACATCTCCTTGTAAAAGTCGGTTCATTTGTTTGCCAGAACCCATATCGATCCGAATTTCACGAAGAACTCTTTTTTGTGCATTTGTTAATTCAAAAGGCAAATGATTTTGATAGAATTTATTAAAATTTTCTCCAATTGATGAAAAAACTAACCCTTTAACTGTGATTTCCCTATTTGTTTTTAGTTTTAAAATCCTTAGTTGCACGAAAAACAATTCCTCAAACTTTAACCTCAACTTAGCTCTTTGAAGGGCATCCTCATTTTTAGGAAAATGAATATTTCTTAATGCCTCGGCTTTTGAAATTAATTTCAGGTGGGTAATAATATCATCAGAAAGAGTCTCTGGAAATAATTGAGAATGTTCGGCATCAACAAGGGTACTAAGCAGGGTGTTTTTTATTACACGTGAAATGCTTTTAGTATCCATGCCTCTGGATTTAAGTTTTTCTGAAGTATTGTAAACAGGCTGTAATACCCTTGCAAGTGTTGTGTTCTCTTCAGTTACGGGCTCTATTTCTGGGTGAATAATACTATACTTACCATTAAAGCGATTAGGTTTGCCAAAAACCACGTATTCTATATTTGTTTTAAGCGCTGCTAGGATCCATTTCACACCCTGAAACCAAACTAATTCAATTATCCCTGAATCATCTTTAAAAGATGCCACCAAGCGTTTCTGTCTGGCTGCACCTACAGTTTGAAACTGAAGCAACTTTCCTTTTAACTGTACATATTGAAGTTCTTCATTGATTTCTGTTATTCGGTGAAATTTAGTTCTATCTACATATCTAAAGGGATAATGTGATAATAAATCTGCCAGGGTATAAATAGAAAGTTCCTTTTTGATTAATTCAGCACGTTGAGGACCGATGCCTTTTACATATTCAATTGGAGTATCTAATGAATTTGATTTCATAATCCTTAAAAAAGGAAATATAATTTGTTAGAATAATTATAGATTAAAAGGATGCAAATGAATCTGAAATAAAAAGAATTTTAAATTACAGATCCTTTCTATATTGAAAAAAACCTTAAAGGACAAAGCCTCCTTGTTAACTAATTTACTTAAAAATGTTAAAAATAGTAAAACCAAGATTAATAAAAAAAGAAAGGCGTTCCAATAATTGAAACGCCTTTACTTTTTTAGAATTATCTATTAATTAATAAACCACAACTTTTTTAGTTTGATTGTGAATACCATCAGAAATATTTAGAAAATAAATACCGCTGCTTATTTGCGCATCAGACATATTTATTATCGTTGTATTCTCTCCTGGGCCTTTATTTTCACTTGTTGTATAAACAACTTTCCCAACCAAATTAGTGATAGCGATTTTAATATTATCACCTTTACTTAAATAAGAAACATTTAAATTTTGATCGCCTTTAGAAGGATTAGGAAAAATATTTAATGAAAAATACTTATCAGTTAATTGTTCTTCAATTCCAACTGCCCCACCAATTCTAACATCACCAAGGTATATATTATTTGAATTATCACTTGCAGTGTATTCAAATTTAAATTTAACATTTTCCTTATAAAATCCAGCTGGAATACTTATAGTATCGGTTTTCCAATCATTCTGAGTAGTTGGTGTAAATGGTCCATCAACAACACCAGCAGTAACTAAGTTAATTCCTGTAATTGATTTTCTTTGTATCCAGGTTCTTCCACAATCAGTTGAGAAATAAATTTTTAAATCTTCAGTAATTCCGGGAATAGTAATTGATCTGGTTGCACAAGAATAGGTAAAGTAAAGTTCTCCACCTTGCATGTAACGAAGATCGTAGGAAGGAGAAATCAAAGCATCTTTTTTTCCACCTAATCTTGCATAATAAAATGGAGAAGGATTTGATATAGCATTTTTAAGACCATAAGCGCTTCCATTTTCACCCCAAGAAGTCATCTCCCATTTCCCCTGGTCGTTTCCTGGATTTTCAACTTGCCACCAAGCATTTGTATGAGTTTCAAAATTCTCATGATGAGTTCCTACAAAATCTGCCCATACTGTTGATACAAAGATAAAGCTATTCTCGGTTTTAGTATCTGTACCTGCAGAATTAGTAACAGTAAGGGTAACTGCTTTATAACCAGGAGTATTAAAAGTAACTGTTGGGTTTGCAACGGTTGAAACTGCTGGTGTACCATCAGCAAATGTCCATGAATAAGTATCTACATTAGCTCTCCAGGATGCATTATTAAAAGTTACCGTTGATCCTTGACAAACTGATTTAGTATTTGTAAAAAAATCAGCAACTGGAGCACAAGTCGGCATAGAGTCTATGTCAGTACCTGTTGCAATAAGATTTGCCAAGGTCGATAAATTATCTCGTGAAGCTGTATTGTTATTTAAAGTTGCTTCCATAAATTCTCCTTGACCAATAGTAAACATTCTTGAACAAAAAGCATATTCCATATAATTTTGAATGTTTTCAACAACAGCAGTATCGCAAATTTTTGAATTATTTAATGTACATTGTGTAAAACCTCTTGTGTTAGGAGTGTCCTCAATACCATCATCATCTTCACAATTATCTACTCCAAAACAAGGAGCAGTTGCTACTGTACCATCACAACCAGGCTCATTAGTGCCGCCCCAGGTATGAGAAAGGCCAAGATAATGTCCTACTTCATGAGTTAATGTACGCTGTGATAAACCAACATAATCTTTTTGCATCATAATTCCATCTACAAAATACATATATGAGCCTAGTGCCCCTGTTGGCTTGTATGCATAGCCAGCAACACCAGGTCTATTTAAAATAGCTGCAATCCAAATATTTAAATATTTTTCTCTCGGCCAAGGATTAAATTTAGACATATCATCTCCATTTCTGGTTTCATGAGTATAAATTCTATCTATACCATTTGTACAATTTCCTTGAAAATCTTTAGAAGCAAGTTTGAACTCAATTCTACTATCTCCAACTAAGTTTTTAAATTCTGCAACTACATCTGTTGTATCCGAATTTTTTTTCCTAAAATCCAAGTTAAGCCTTTCAACCTGCTGTTGAATTTGCAAGTCGCTTACGTTTTCAGCACCATATTCATGCAGCACATGAAAAACTACTGGGATAGTATAAACGTTAGTTGAACGCCCACTTTTTTCCTGAATAATTCTCTTATTACTTTCTAAAAATTTCTTATTCCCTTCTTTAAGCTCAGGATGTAGTTCATACAATTCCTTCATTATTTGATTAAGACCACAAACGTCCTGGGCTTTTACCAAGATCGGACTACAGATAAAAATAAGTATTCCAAAAAAGGAAGTTATTTTTGCAAGAATTGTAAATTGTTTCATACGTTTTTATTAAAAAGTTTAAAATCGGGTTAAATTTATAAAAAAAAAAGCAATTAAATTAATAAAACGAGCAATATTTTCTTGTTTTTTAATTGAAAGCCATTCCCTACTGGGGTGGGAGAATTAATCGGCAACTTTTTTTAAAGAAATAATTAACCTGTTAAGTCAAGTTAAAAAAGAGAGCATTTACAATTAAATAATACAACAAACATTTATTTAAATTAAATGTAAAAAGCAGCAAACATTACTGCTTGCTGCTTTTTTTACACTTTTTTTAATGAAAACTATAATGTAGCCATTAAGAAAGGATTTTCCAGCATTTTCTTGAATGTAATAAGGAATTCAGAACCAGTAACCCCATCGACTACTCTGTGATCACAGGAAAGAGTTACTTTCATGATATTTCCTATTTTTATCTGTCCCTCTTTTACAATAGGGGTTTGTTTAATTCCTCCAACGGCCATAATACAGGCATCGGGAGGATTAATGATTGCAGTAAATTCCTCAATACCAAACATACCCAAATTGGAAATAGTAAAAGTATTGCCCTCCCAATCTTGTGGTTGAAGTTTTTTATCTTTTGCTTTTTTTGAATAAGCTTTAACTTCTTCAGCAATTCCAGATAAAGGCTTGGTATCAGCAAAGCGAACAACAGGAACTAATAATCCCTCCTCTACTGCAATTGCAACTCCTATATGAATATGATTATTAAATCTTATTTTATCACCAAGCCAGGAAGAATTTACTTTTGGATGCTTTTTCAGTGCTAGTGCTGCCGCTTTAATGACTAAATCATTAAAAGAAATTTTCACAGCAGACATTTCATTAATTGCTGCTCTTGCATCAATTGCCTTATCCATATTAATTTCCATGGTAA
>JALYPI010000168.1 GCA_030856445.1 Bacteroidota bacterium | reverse complement strand
GTAAATTCGCCTTGCTTGCATTAGATAAATTTTACCGAAGAGATGGTTCTGTTGATACATCCAATACAATGGCTTATGTTCCAAACAGATTGGTTTATGAAATAAGCAAGCATTTTCCACATCATTTTTTCCCTTGTGTATCTATTCACCCTTATAGAAAAAATGCAATTAGCCAACTGGAAAAGTGGGCTGAACTAGGAGTCAAACAAATAAAATGGATTCCAAATATAATGGGAATGGATCCTTTAGATAAAAAGTGTAAGGAATTTTATCAAAAAATGATTGAATACGATATGGTCTTACTTACACATACAGGGAAAGAAGAGGCAATAACTCTCTATGGTTATCAACATCTTGGCAATCCTTTGCTTTATAGAAGAGCATTGGATATGGGTGTAAAAATAATAATGGCGCATTGTGCCGGACTAGGAAAAAATTTGGACCTGGAAAGTAAAAGTTTAAAAAGGATTAAAAATTACATGCTGTTTCTCAGATTAATGGAAGAAAAACAGTACAGGGCAAATTTATTTGGAGATATTTCAGGATTAACTCAATTTAATCGTTCAGGAGAAGCATTAAGAGCTATGCTTAAAAGAACAGATATACATTCAAGATTAATTAACGGAAGCGACTACCCTTTACCTGCAATTAATTCTCTTATATGGACAAATGCGCTGGTAAAAAAGGGCTATTTGGATAAAGAAGACAGAAAACCTTTAAATGAAATATATAAATACAATCCTTTGCTATTTGATTTTGTCCTTAAGCGTAATCTTCACCATCCAACTAAAGGAACTAAATTTGATATTAGCATTTTTAAAACAAATCGCGTAATTGAACATGTTTCTGCAAAAGTGAATTATGAATAGTAGATTTTAAAGTAATAAAAATAACAAGTTGAATAAGTATAACCTTTGAAAAGTTAAGAAAAAAGTCAACTTCATTTTTGATTTATATTATTATATATCCTAAGGCTATTATAAAAAGTGTGTTTATAAATATAAAAATAAATATTCTGAACTGCTGCTTCAATTATTTCAGTAATTTTATCATTCAAAGTAAAAAGCTGAAATAAAATGATGAAAAAGTTCCTTATCCCTTTTCTTGTGGTGTCTGCTATTTCCTGCCAGGAAGAAAACAAAACTACTGAAACCTCTAAATTAATTTATCCTGAAACAGTTAAAACAGATCAGACCGATGATTATTTTGGAACCCTTGTAAAGGACCCTTATCGTTGGTTAGAGGATGATAATTCTGAAGAAACGGCAAAATGGGTAAAAGCTCAAAATGAAGTTACATTTAACTTTCTTTCTCAAATTCCTTTCCGTAATAAAATTAAGGACAGACTAACTCAAGTTTGGAATTTTCCTAAATATAGCGCACCATTTAAAAAGTCAGACAAGTATTATTTTTATAAAAATGACGGAATTCAGAATCAAAGTATTCTTTATGTACAGGATTCTTTAGAAAGTGAACCAAGGGTTCTTATTGATCCGAATAATTTATCAGAAGATGGTACTGCTGCATTAACCAACTTCAGTGTCTCTAATAATGGAAAATATGCTGCCTATGGTGTTTCACAAGCAGGCTCTGATTGGAAGGAGTTTTTTATACTGGATTTAAAAACTGGTGAAAAATTAAATGATCATATTAAATGGGTGAAATTTTCAGGTACTTCATGGAAAGGCGATGGTTTTTACTACACTCGTTATGATATTAAAGATGAAAAGCATTTATTGTCTCAAAAAAATGAGTTCCCAAAAGTTTATTATCACAAAATAGGAGAAGCTCAGGAAAAGGATGTAATTATCCATGAGGATAAAGTAAATCCTTTAAGAGGATTTTATTCTGGTGTTACTGAAGATGAAAAATTTATTTATTTATCAGAAACAGAATCAACAAGTGGAAATGCTTTATATTTTAAAGAAAGTAATAGCAAGGAAGGATTTAAAAAAATCACAGAAGGTTTTGTTTATGATTATAATGTAATTGACAATATAGGCAATGAGCTGTTAGTGCTTACCAATGACAATGCACCTAGATACCGTTTAATGCTTATTGATACAAAAAATCCTCAAAAAGAAAATTGGAAAGAGGTTATTGCTCAAAAAGAAGATGTTTTAAAAAGCGTAGAAATAGCAAATGGGAAAATTATTGCTAATTACATGAAAGATGTCAGCACCAGGTTATATATTTATAATTTGGATGGAACATTTGAAAAAGAAATAAATCTGCCTGGAATTGGTATTGTTAATTCATTTAGCGGAACTAAAAAGGATTCTATTGCATTTTTCTCTTTCTCCACATTCACAGCTCCTACTATTATTTATAAATATGATTTTAACTCCGGGAATATTGATGTTTTCAGGAAACCGGATGTATTATTTAATCACCAGGATTATGAAACAAACCAGGTGTTTTATTCAAGCAAAGATGGAACTAAAATCCCAATGTTTATAACTCATAAAAAAGGAATTAAACTAGATGGAAACAATCCTGTAATGTTATATGGCTATGGTGGTTTTAATATTTCTGTAACTCCTGGCTTTAAAGTAGAAAACACAGTTTTTATAGAAAATGGAGGGATATATGCCGTAGCTAATATTAGAGGTGGAGGAGAATATGGTAAAGACTGGCATAATGCAGGAACTCAATTAAATAAACAAAATGTTTTTGATGATTTTATTGCAGCTGCTGAATATTTAATTGAAAAAAAATACACTTCATCAAACAAACTTGCAATTAGCGGACGTTCCAATGGAGGACTGTTAGTTGGGGCAGTAATGACTCAAAGACCGGATTTATTTAAAGTTGCAATACCAGGAGTTGGAGTATTGGATATGCTACGATATCATACATTTACAATTGGTTATGCCTGGGCAACAGATTATGGAAAAAGTGATGATCAAACTCAGTTTAGCAATCTTATAAAATATTCTCCCTTACATAATGTGAAAGAAATGAAATATCCTGCCACTATGGTAATAACCGGAGATCATGATGATCGTGTTGTACCTGCACATTCCTTTAAGTTTATTGCAGAATTGCAGGAAAAACAAATAGGTAACGAACCTGTTTTGATCAGGATTGATGTTAATGCTGGACATGGAGCTGGAAAGCCAGTATCAAAGCAAATTGAAGAGGCAGCAGATATATGGTCGTTTGTTTTTTATCATTTAGGTATGGATGTGAAGTAAAGCAGTAAGAATATAGAAACAAAAAGAGGTCAAACTATTTTTAAAGTTTGACCTCTTTTTGTTTTTTTCGAAAGAGATTATCAACTATCGGTTTCTTCCAACCATTTCATTCGCTTTTCTATAAGCTTTTTCTCCTTTTTCTGTCATCTCATGCATTGTTGATTCAGCATTTCCAGTAATTTCATCTGTAAGTCTTCTTGTCCTGTCAGCAATTTTTCTTCTTGTTTCTGTTCCTCTGTCAGGAGCATAAAGAATTGCAAAAACAGTTCCTGCAGCTACTCCGGTAAAAAATGTCCAAAATGTTTTCATGTTGATTTTTTTTAGTTAGTGATTTAAATAAGTTAAAAGTGTATTAAATGAGTTTTAATAGTTAAATATCGAGCCATATTTTATTGTTTTATTAAAAACGGTCTTTATTAGGGTTTCATAATTTTAAGAATATACCTAGCTGGCATTAATTGGGAAAAAGATTCCTCTAAATGAGAAAATTATTCTCAGTTGTTAATGTCATTATGGACTGTATAAAAAACTAAGAGTTATGAAGACAAGAGTTGTGATTAGAAAAACACTGGCAGCGATTCTTAACCATAAGCGCTGGTCTTTAGCTTCTGCTTTTAATTTGTTGGCATGAACAATATTATTAATGGCATTTTGGGTACGAACAAAGGCACTTTCGCTTTTTGAAATATAATCAAAGGCTCCCTCCTTAATTGATGCTACCGCAATATCTATTTTATCCTGTCCTGATAAAATAATCACTTGAGTTTTTTGATGGGACTTTTTAATTTCCTGCATTGTTTGTATTCCGTTTATAGCCTTAGCATTAGATCCGTTCAGATAATAATCAAGTACAACTACATCTGGCTTTAAATGCATTTGCTTTAAACATTCTTCCCCTGAACTAAAAGTATAAATCTTACTAGAGTAATGCCTGGAATGTTTTAAATTATTTTCTAACATTTTCAAATAGATTGGATCATCATCTACAAAAAAAACATTAATTATGTGTTTTGTTTTCATATCAATAATTATTTAGAGTTTTTATTCATTATATTTAATTCATCCTTAAGTTCTTTAATTGCTTTAGTGCAAACAGTTTCAATAGTAATAATTGATTCGGGTAAAAAATCACTGTTTTCGTTTTTAATGCTTAAGTCTTCAATTATCATAGCAGCGTGTTCAAGTTTTTTAATTCCAAAAAAATTAAAAGAGGGTTTAATTTTATGAGCCTCAGCCATCAATAACTCCCAATTTTTATTTTTATAATGCAACTTCATGTTTTCTATGGCAATAGGAGTTTGTTTAATAAAAAGGTTAATTATCTCCTCAATAAATTTATTATCCCCTTTAGATAAATTTTTAATATAATTAAGGTCTACATTTTTTTCAGAATAATCAGCAGTAGTAATAGATGCAGCTTTATTAACCAGTGTGATAATTTGATTGTATAAATTATGTTCATCAAAAGGTTTGGAAATGTATCCGTTCATTCCAGAGTTAATGCATTTATCTGCATCCATTTTACTTGCATTTGCAGTCATGGCAAGAATGGGGATATCACATAAAGGCTTAGGCAGATCTCTTCTTATAGTTTCAGTTACTTCATATCCACTCATCTCTGGCATTTGTATATCCATAAGTATTATATCATAAGCATTTTCACTTATTTTTTCCAATGCCGATTTACCATTGTCAGCCATATCTATATTAAATCCAAAATCAAGCAAAACAGTTTGAGCCAAAAGTTGATTTATCATATTATCTTCAACCAGCAATACATTTACTTGGTTAATGTCTGACTTAATTACTAATGTTTTTTTTTGCAGGAAGTCACATTGTTTATTGCTGCTTCTTTGAAATTTTAAAAGGAAGGAAAATGTTGAACCATGGTTTTCTTTACTTTCAACTGATATAGCTCCATCCTGAAGCTCTACAAGTTCCTTTACAATATTTAGCCCAAGTCCAGTCCCTCCATATTTACGAGTAATTTCTGTACTTGCCTGGGTGAAGCTTTCAAATATTGTTGGTAGCTTATCATTTGGTATTCCTATACCTGTATCTTTCACAGTAAATTTAATGGTAGCTGAGTGCTGATCCTTATACATTAATTTAGTTATTAAATTAATTTCACCTTTTTCGGTGAATTTAATGGCATTACTAACCAGGTTAAGAATTATTTGATTTAATCTTACTGCATCTCCCTTTAGCATATCTGGAATATTTTCGTCAAAATGCGTAATCAATTTCAAATTCTTTTCTTCAGCCTTGGAATGTAACAAATCAGTTATAGATGAAATAAGACTATAAATTTTAAAATCTGTTTTTTCAAAAACCATTTTCCCAGCCTCTGCTTTAGATAAGTCAAGTATGTCATTGATAATTACCAACAATATATCAGACGAAGTTTTAATGGCATCCAGATATTCTTTTTGTTTATCACTAGGATTTGATTTAAGTAATATTTTGGTAAGTCCTGAAATTGCATTCATGGGTGTACGAATTTCATGGCTCATATTGGCTAAAAAATGTTCCTTTACCTGCACAGATTTCTCGGCAATTTCTTTGGCTATTAATAATTCCTGTCCAAAATAATTTCTTTGGGATATATCAATAAAAATCACTATTAATGAAGATAAAAGCACAACAAAGGTTATAAGATTGCCAATTATGATTATGGTTTTGATCCTGTTTGAATAAATCCTTGCTTTTATAGTCCCGATTTTCAACAATTCATTTTCTTGGTTTTCCATGTTTTCTAAAATCTTTCTTATGGAATTAACCCTGATTTTAGACCTCTTGTCTAAAACTAAATCAAATGTCTGATCAGATGCATTATTTACTTTAAGTTTAAGTTTAAATGCAGGATTTATCAATACAAACTGAGCCTTAATTAAAGGCTCAAGTTGTTCGATTCTATTTTGCTGACTGGAATTGATCTTTGTAAGTATTTTCAGCTCCCTGACCTTAGACTTAATAAGTTTACCAGTAAGCTGATATAAGTTAAGAAATTCATTTTTACCTGTAATTACATAAGCTCTTTCACAACTCTGAGCGTAGATAATATCTGAGTTTATTTCCTTTAATATACCATATACTTTATGAGAATGGGAGAGATCATTGGCAGTTCTTAAAACATGGTTAGTGCTCATATAAGAAATCATACTGCTAGCAATTAATATTAATAGTGCAAAGCTAAAGCCAAGCCCCACTATCTTTTTAATTTGCCATTTTTTCTTTATATTTTTATACAAGCTTTTCATTGATAGAGTCCTTTATAAAAAAGCATTTCATCTAATTTTACAGTTTAGTTTTTTATTGCTGATGCTTTAATATCTATATGTTTTTGAATTCTAATTTTAAGTTCAAGAAAATTTAAAGGCTTTAGAACAAAATCATCTGCACCCATATTAAGAGCTGCAAGAATTATTTCGCTTTTATCTAAAGAGGAGATAAGTATTACAGGAGTTTTATTAAAATAATGTTCAGTTAAGATTTTGAGCAATCCCAATCCCGACATATTAGGCATCATTATATCACTAATTACAAGATCAAATTGTTTTTCCTCCAGCAAATCAATTGCTTTTACTCCATCACTTGCTGTAAGAACATCAAAACCATCCGCTTTTAAAATTCTGCTTAATGTTTCAAGAATAAATGGATCATCATCTACAATAAGTATTTTCATTTTTATTAATTTTTATACCGTTTTAAAATTTATACCATATAATTCCTGCTATAATCAGGACTAAAAAAAGCACCAAAAGACTTTTATTTATTTTAAATCTATTTTGTGCCATTTCAAACTGTTTTTTTTCGTTTACTCTACAAATTTTTTCATGTAATTCTATTATTGAAAAATTCTTTTTGCTCATGTATTCACAAGCTCCGGCACGCATAAGATCAATTGTTACATCAATGTTATTTTGTCCTGACAGTATAATAATGGGTAATTCAGGATAAAGCTGTTTAAATTTCCGGGTTGCTTGTAAGCCATTCATTCCTGGAAGATTATAATCCAAAACAACAACATCAGGTTGAAAATACAAATCTTTAAAAGCAGCTTCTGCAGAAGTAAATGAATATATATTAAAATCAGCTAGGTCACGAAGTTTGTGATCAATCATTAGAGAACAAATTTCACTGTCTTCTATATAAAATACACGAATTTTTCTTTTTAAAGACATAAATTACATTATTCATTTCCACTACCCCTTTTCTATTATAATTTGTTGCCAAATTTCTTTGGATTTGCTCAGAGTACTTTTATTAAACAAAAAGCCCGGTTCCAATTACCTCTTTATTGGGTTTTAGCAAAGACTAAAGGTGAAATGAATTCTACATTTTGAGCAAAACATTGCAGTAAAATTTCAAGAGCAAATATTCTAATATATTTTCCATGTAGAATCTTTAGCCTACTGTGTAGATTAATTTTCTCAATTACTTGGTGAATCTGCTTTTTTTAAAAAATCAAGTCTGCCAATAAAGGATTTGGAAGAATTGGCAAATAATTTTCAGAGAAAAATTTAATCATGAAAAACATTAAACAATGAAAATTATTTCCATAGCAATAATTGCATTAGTTAGCATAACATTTATAATACAAAATAGCTATGGGCAGCAGTTAAGAATAGGCATTAAGGGAGGACATAATTTATCTCATTTTAAAATTGAGAGTACCAATTATAGTATTAATCATTCCAAGGTTGGTTATCATGTTGGAATATTTTCTAATATAAAATTAATAAGCTGGTTCTGTGTACAGCCTGAACTGCTATTCAACAAAAAGGGGCATTCCGGTGAGTATTTTGATTATCACCTTGATTATATAGACCTTCCCTTGTTGCTTGTTTTAAATTTTAAAAGCAAGTATAATGTTCATTTTGGCCCTTATGCATCTTTTCTAGCCAATGAAGGTATAGTTTCTGAAATACCCGGATTGGGAACAGATCTTAACAGGAATAGTTTTAAAAAGCTTGATTATGGCTTTACTGCTGGAACTGGTTTTGATTTTAAATTAATTAGTCTTGGAATAAGGTACAATTGGGGAGTTGTGTCAATTATTAATGATTACAGATTAGCTGGAAAGTTATACAATATTGGAGATGCAAAAAATTCTCTTTGGCAAATTTTTCTGGCAATAAATTTAGTTAAAATTTGAAACTAATAATGAATAATATAAAATTAAAAAATGATTAAATATTTATTAAAAGAAAAAAAATGTATCACAAATCGTAAAATATCATATCCACTATAATACCATTTTTAAAGAAACCTTAATCAACAATATCAATGAATAAAGACCCTCAACATATACTGGTGATAAGCCCTTACTCTGAATGCAAGAGTAAACTTGACCAATATTCAAAAAGTTTGATTGATGGATTTAGTAAAAAATTCAGCACCAAATTTAAAGTAAGTATCTGTGCTGTTACAACTGAAGAATATATTCATAGTGAGAACAAGGAAGTACTATATCGTCTAAATGCTAACAAACGTCAGGAGTATTTTGATTTAGCGGAGAATATTAACCTTAATAATCAGATTACTTCTGTATTTATTCAACATGAATTAGAATTATATGATAACGTTAGGGGTGAGAATTTACTCTTGCTACTATATTCTATAAAGAAACCCTTATTTGTATATTTTAATAACCTTCCCACAATTGCTGAATACAGATATAAGGAATTATTAATAAACATTTCATCAAGAGCTAATGCTATCATTGTAAATAATCAAATACACAAAACTTATTTAACTGAATACTATCAAGCTGATTCTAAGAAAATAGAAGTAATAAACCAATCATTATTATTTGATGAAAGTTCAATTGGTCTTACAACAAAAGAAGTGGATATTATTACCAAAGATAAAACAGTATTAACATATGCAAACCTGGTTCTAAAACATTCAAAAAACAGTAATATTGAATTTATAATTCCTGAAATTTCATTAGAAACCCTAACAAAATTCTTTAATAATGAGCAGTATGGGGAATACAGTCCTAAACTGGACTCTGCAACACATATTTTAGAAATAGTTCATTCAATATATTTGTATAGTAAAGTGTACGGTGAAATTTACAATTTAAAGACGATAGAAATATCTCTTTCAAAAATAGAAGAGTGCATTAATCATCATAGTGAACAAATCACATTAAATAAGAAATCATCAGAAAAAGAAGAAAATGATATAGCCCTTTGTTTTTCAGCTCTTGCGATGCTACTTTCGTTAAAAGAAGGCTCATTAAATGAAACTCAATATTCAAATGCCAGGGCATATTATCAAAAAAGTCTTGAAATTTCAAGTCATTTCACAGATTTAACAGCACAAGCAACTCAAATAAAAGGGCTGTATTTGTGCATGGATCTGTTTGAAGATCAAAATATAAAATCTCATGCTGTAAGCATAGCTGATAAACTCATTGATAAATATTACCGCAATACTCAAATTGAAGAAGAAAAAGCATGGACAGAAAATTTTTATCAAACAGCTAATTCAAAATTTTCCGAGGCTTTGTTATATGCTTATCTTATTTCAGGAGTAGAAATTTATAAAGTAATAGCCATTGTATCATTTGATTGGTTAATTGCAAATTTATTCCGAAATGGTTATTTGACTGGTGTTTCAAATGCCACTGATCTTTCAAAAGATTTTTTTGGATGTAAGCCAACCGATATTAAAGAAGTCATAAGTACTTTTTATCTTTTTAGTGATGTATTTAAGGATGAACTTTACAGCAAATATTTAAAAATAGCCTTTAGTTGGTTTGCCGGCAATAATAGTATACAAACCGCAATCTATTATTCTGACTTTAACATTTGCTTTGAAGGTATTTCTGACCAATCAATTTGCGCTAAAATTTCTCCTTCCTCAGAAATAAATTATTTGATCTCCAGACTTATTATTGAATTAGATAAACTTAAAAATCAAAATAAACTGGTGGTTAAAAAACAAAATGAAAAAGAAATTTTATTTGATGAAAAATAACTTTTCATATTTTCAAGGAAAAATGTCTTTTATTTCATTAGAAATAATGCTAAATGAAATTTTGGACTTACCCATTTTTAACAACTTTAAGAAATTGAGTGAATCTTTCAGCTTTCTATTAGAGTTAGGCTAAAAAGTTACTGCTATCCCAACTGTTAACACTTGTTTAAACTGTGTACGAGGTCCAGAAGAATCAAAAATTCCATCACCAGTTCTATCAACAGGAATAGCAATATCATGATCATAAATAAGATGAGTTGCAAGGGTGGTAGAAATATATTTATTTACTTTAAGACTTAAGAGTGTTTCCCAATTCACATCAATATTTTCTGGATTATTTAAATAATTTGAAAACAGTTCAACCTTTGTTTGAAAACTTATATTTTCCATAATACCTACTTTATAGGCCATTCTAAAATAACCTCCAAATTCAGATCTATATACACTTCCTGGGTCCACACCAAAAGAACCTGTTTCAGAAAGTTGTGGATCTAAAACAAAAGTATTTTTTGAAGCCAATGGAGCTAAGAAAAACGAAAAGTTCTGATTGGGCTTGTATTCTCCACCAATGGCAGCAATTAAATATGCAGGTGCCATAAAGGATGAAATTTTTTCTCCATTTTCTGCAACACCTTCAGTAAATTGGGTCTTGAAATTCAAGAGTCCTGTGAAATTCCAATTATCTGTTATTGTCCTTCCGAATTTTGAAGTAAAGTCTAATCGATCATCTGTTTTTCGCCATGGATTTTGCTCTCCTTGCCTAATTAATCCATATCCAAGATCAAGGAAATTTTCCCAAACATAACTTTCCATTGTCTTTCTTGCATATAAACTAACAATTCCATTCACAGCAACAGAGCTTTGACCTCCAGCAATCCAATTTGTAAGTGAAACCTGTGATCCACCTATTTGGATCAATCCCCCTTTCTTCCAGCCCAATATAGTATCAGCTTCAACCTTTCCAAATTCATCTTCTGTTACCTGGCCAATAGCAGAAAAGCTAATTATTGATATACAACATATAAAAAATATTCTTTTTATTATTTTACTTATTATCCATTTCATATTAAAGGGGAGGGGTGAATTTCAATGTTTTTTTTTATAAACTGCCGGTAAAATAAGACATATTTAAAATCTTTCAAAATATAACATCATAATTTAAAGGGGGCTTATAAATTGAAAACCTTGAGCTACTACTGAAGTCAAAAATAAATTTCGAAAAATTATTATCAAATAGACCTACAAAAATTTAAACTAACACTATTTTTTAGTAGTATTTATAATTCTAAATTTTGTTAAATCTTCAGGAAAATATACTCCTTAAAAACCCGCTCCATTTGTGATTTCTAAGTTCGGGAAGCTATTCTTTTCGGACTGTTTTTTTTGTTTTTGGGGTTTTAAAATTGATATATTATTAAGTCAATTCCTTTTTATCCAAGTAAAAAAGGTTAAGGTGGTATATGTTTTGAATTATCTTATTTAAATATTAAAACAAAAATTTCAATTTTCTCAAATAATTTTCAAATTAACTTAAAAAATAAATAAATAAATAAATAAATAAATATGAAAAACAATGCTTTTGCAATTTCAACATTTGCGCTTTTCCTGCCTTTAATGCTAATTTTCAATAGCATAAATGCACAAAATGCACAAATGCAAGTAATATATAACTCTGCTGATTTAGCTGCTCAAACAGTGGACATTTATGTGAATGGGAAACTTTTTATAGATGACTTTCAGTTTAGAACAGCAACTGAATTTAAAACAGTTCAGCAGGAGAGGAATTAAATGTGCAAGTTGCTCCTGGTAACAGCTCCAGCGCTGATGACGCAATTGCCTCATTTCCTTTTACTTTCGAGCCAGACCAAATGTATATTGTCGTTGCTAATGGAATTGTATCAGAAACTGGCTATTCACCTGCACCTGCTTTTAATTTAGATGTATTTGCTCAAGGAAGAAATCAGGCAACCAATCAGGCAAACACAGATATTTTAGTTCATCATGGATCTACAGATGCACCAGTAATTGATATTGTTGAAGTTGGAGCAGGAGTTGGAACAATTGTAGATAATATCGAATATTCGAATTTTGCAGGGTATTTAGAGCTGCCTACAAACAATTATGTATTAGAAGTAAAAGATGAAACAGGGGCAACAACTTTAGCTTCATTTGATGCTCCCTTAGCTACTTTAGAGCTTCAGGGTGCTGCAATTGTCGTAGTGGCATCTGGATTTATTAATCCTGAAGACAATAGCAATGGTGCTCCATTTGGATTATTTGCTGCCATGTCTAAAGGAGGAAATTTAGTTGCCCTTCCCGTCTCAGCCCCTTCCTCTATTTCAGAAATAACAAAAGACAAAATTTCATTTTTCCCTAATCCAGCTAAAGGCATTTTAACTATAAATTTTTCTGATCTTCAAGTGAATGAAATAAATTTAATTGATATTACAGGAAAAAGCCTATTAACAATAATTCCAAATATGGAAGCAAGTTTAGATCTTAAAAACTTGCCTTCAGGAACTTACTTTGTTAAAATAACTACTGATCAAACTACTATAGTGGAAAAGGTTAGTGTAATTAAATAAATCAATAATATTTTTATTCTAAAGATGCTGTCACAAAAGGGCAGCCTCTTTTTTGTTGAGTTTTTAAAAATTGTTTGGACTATTTACGTAGAGTTGAAAAGTACTAAATATGGTTAAACTTATATCCTGATTATATGATTTGTTTTTACTTTAAAATTTCTATCCTTTTATTTGCAGCAATTGTATAAATATAACCTCAATATTTTTTGTAATAAATAAATTAATAACTTTTCAAAACCTTCTAATAAAAAATTAAATTTTGCACTTACTATTCTTAATCGTAATATTGCAATAAATTAATAGATTAATAATGGGATTAACCAAAACAGAAATATTTTCTCACCATCAAAACAAACTCGCAACATTTTTCAGAGTGCTCGCACATCCCGCACGAATTAGCATATTGCAGCATCTTATATTAGTAAAAGAATGTATATGTGGTGATTTAGTCAAAGAAATTGGTCTTTCTCAGCCAACAATTTCCCAGCATCTTAAGGAATTAAAAAATTTAGATTTAATAAAAGGGAACATTGAAGGCACCAGCATTTGCTATTGTATTAATGAGGAGAAATGGCAGGAAATTAAATTAATTTTTAAAGAGTTTTTTGACCAGGATATAAGCATAAAAAAAGAGTGCTGTTAAAAATTTACAAGAGAATGTCAAAAGCCTTATAACACAAAAATCTTACGTTTTGATAATCTTTAACATTTTTTGATAGCCCTGCACAAACTGTGCACTACATGTCGCAAATTTATCAGGAAACACGAATGAATTTAATCCCGATTTCAGGATGACAATTGAGAACCTATTTATATTATGAAAATATTAATTTTATGCACAGGTAACAGTTGCAGAAGTCAAATGGCTCATGGTTATTTGCAATCCTTTAACAAAAAAATTCAGGTTTTTTCTGCAGGAACTGAACCAGCAAAAGAAGTAAATAAGAAAGCAGTAGCAGTAATGAGAGAAGATGAAATTGATATTAGTTATCATCGACCTCAGCAGGTTGAACAATATGTAAAAGACTCTTTTGATTTTGTAATTACAGTATGCGATAGCTCAAAAGAAACTTGCCCTGTTTTCACAGGTAAGGTAAAACACAGATTACATATTGGCTTTGATGACCCTTCCCATGCTAAAGGATCGGATGAATTTATTGATTCTGAATTTATAAGGGTTAGGGATGAGATTAAAGCAAGGTTTTATAAATTATTTATGGAACTGATTTTACCTCAACTGTAATTTCAATGGAAAAAATTAAAAAAGAAATAGCATCATTTGAAAAATATCTTACTCTATGGGTTATTCTTTGCATTGGAGCAGGAATAATAATTGGGCATTTTGCAGGGGATCACATATTAATATTAAGCAAGATTGAAATTTTTAAGGTAAATATTCCAATTGCTATTCTTATTTGGCTTATGATTTATCCTATGATGCTTACAATAGATTTTTCAAGTATCAAAAATATTGGTAAAAAACCAAAAGGAATAATTCTAACAGTAATAGTAAATTGGCTAATAAAACCATTTACTATGGCCTTTTTTGCCTGGATATTCTTTACCAAGTTATTTGCAGCATATATAGCACCGGAATTAGCTGGGGAATATATTGCAGGGGCAATACTTTTAGGAGCAGCCCCCTGTACTGCAATGGTTTTTGTATGGTCTTATCTTACCGATGGTGATCCAAACTATACTCTTGTTCAGGTTTCTGTAAACGACCTTATCATTCTTGTGGCTTTTGTGCCTATTGTTGGTTTATTGGCAGGTATAACCGATGTTGCCATCCCCTATGATACTTTAGTTACAAGTGTTGTAGTATTTGTTGTTATTCCATTACTTGCAGGTTATTTTACCAATAAATTTATTATACGATCAAAAGGAGAAGTTTGGTTTAAAGGCGAGTTTCTTCCCAAACTAAAACCAGTTTCAATAATTGCTTTATTACTTACTTTAATATTGCTTTTTGCCTTCCAGGGGCAAAACATACTTGAAAATCCTTTTATTATTCTATTAATTGCCATTCCATTGATCATTCAAACTTATTTTATATTCTTTATAGCTTGGTTTAGTGGCAAAAAGTTAAAATTACCTCATGCAATCTGTTCTCCCTCTGCAATGATTGGAGCAAGCAATTTTTTTGAATTAGCAGTAGCAGTTGCAATTGCGTTATTTGGTTTACAATCTCCAGCAGCTTTAGTTACTGTTGTTGGTGTTTTAGTAGAAGTTCCTGTAATGCTTTCTCTTGTTGCTTTTGCTAATGCAAAAAAATATTAGAAAATAATGAAATTCCTTCCTGTGGTTGGAATGACGATTTTTAACCCCTCCCTCCTATTGATATAACAGAATCCCAAATTATTTCCAATGGTGGCAAAGATGAATGTGGAATCTCTAATCCTTTTCCCGGACAACAGTTATTTCTTTAATAAAAGTTCCTCCTTTTCCTTTCTAATCAAAAACAATTAAAAAATCTTCCTTTAAAAGCTTTATTCATGGGAATAATGTGAATTGTTAAACAATAAAATTACAAATTCCCTCTAATGAATCTTTTGGAATAAAGTCTTGTTCAAGCCCTTGAACATGGGCAGGAATGTTAAGGAGAATGAACACATGGCTTTGCTTTTGCTTTATGGTATTCAACCATTAAAATTAAACTTTTAGCTTTATCAGGAATGTCAGAAAAAGATAAGGGTGTACTTCTATTTGGACCTTCGCATGTATATTTTAGATGAATATCTGTACCATTTTCGAATGCTATACTTGTAATTTCCATAGTTTGATCTTTTATTATAATTCTTGCTATACATGAGAAAATATAAGTCAAAATCATACCAAAGAAATCATACTATTTATACTATAATCGGAAGGCTTAAAACCCATTTTGTTTGCAGCTTTTATAAAGATTTCAGGATTGGGTTTTCCCTGTGTTACTTCATCTCCGGTTATATTCTTGTCAAAGTAACTTGCTAAATTTATATTCTCAAAAACAAGATTAAACTTATCTCTTCTTGCATCTGTTGCAAGAGTATTAAAATCTCTCCTAGTTTCATTCCTTTTATTTTCAAAAGAACAGGTAAAAACTTTACACTTTAATTTAAATAAAACCAGGCAAAGAATTTCTTCACCTGGTTTTATTGTTAATTCTAATTTAATTCTCTTTTGTCTCTTGTCTTATAAGATTACCCTCTTCATCATAAAACAAAGTCTGGAGTAGACCCTCTTTTTTTGCGATAACTTCATAAGCTTCATTATTTTCTCTTGCTTGCTCTGGTATTTCAAATGCTTCTACGACTTCCCAGTCACTGAATTCACCAGTTACAAAATCCTCCTGGGCACCTAAAGGAAGTTCTATCTGATCTATCCGGGTCATTTGCTTTTGGTCTTCTTGAGCATAGCCAAAACCTATTGTAGCTATTGCCATACCTATTATCATTACTATCGTTTTCATTTTTTTGGTTTTTATATAATTAAAATTAACTATTCCATCAATTACAATACAGAATAATGCCAATAATCCTTTAATTATATTTCTGGTCAGACTTAGTAAAATATTGCAGAATATTTTACTAAGGAGAGAAAATAATTCCTCATATTTTTATATTTCAAATAGAATATTAACAATTTAAATGCAGTATAAAGAGTAAAAAAGTCAATTAAGGTTTTAAGACTACTTTAACACAATTGTCTTTTTTCTCATTAAAAATAGCATAGGCATTTGATGCTTCAGAAAGAGGTAATTCATGTGTAATAATATCATCCAGCTTTACCTTGCCATTTTCAACAAGTTTAGTTAGCTCATCAATATAAGTATGAACGGGCGCCTGTCCTGCTCTCATTGATAAGCCTTTATCGAAAAACTGATAAAGGGGGAAATTATCATACATTGTAGCATAAACACCTACAACACTTACCATCCCACCTCTCCTTACAGAACTAAAAGCCATTTTCAATGCCTTTATTGATCCTGCTTCCATATGAATAACCGAGGCAATTTTATCTGCTACATTTCTGTCTGCTTCCATGCCAACAGCATCAATACACACATCGGCTCCCCTGCCACTTGTCATTTGTCTTATTTTATCAATTACTTCATCTTCATTATTGGCAAGAATAACTTCGCTTTTAGCCGATTTTGCAGCCATATCGCACCTGTATTGCAATTTATCAATTCCTATAACTCTGCCAGCGCCTTTTATCCAGGCTGCTTTTTGCGCCATAATTCCTACTGGACCACAACCAAAAACAGCTACAGTTTCCCCACCCTTTAAATTGGCCCAGTCAATAGCTGCCCAGCCAGTGGGAAATATGTCTGTTAAAAAAAGAGCCTGGTTGTCAGTTAATGAATCGCTCACTTTTCTTGGACCAAAATCAGCATAAGGAACTCTTACATATTCAGCCTGACCTCCATCATATCCTCCAAAATAATCTGAATAACCAAATAATCCAGCTCCTTTTTCTTTTAAAATTCCTCCTTCTGGGCCATAATTTTCTGGATTGGAATTTTCGCAATGAGTGGATAATTGGTGATCACAGAAAAAACAATGACCACAAGAAACCGGAAAAGGAACTACAACCCTATCTCCCTTCTTTAATTTTTTCACTCCAGGTCCTGTCTCCTCAACTATGCCCATGAATTCATGACCCATTATCATATCTTTAATTTGAGGGAAAAATCCATTATAAAAATGAAGATCCGATCCACAAATTGCCGTGGAAGTTACTTTAAGAATAATATCATTTGCTCCTTTAATTTTAGGATCATCTACATTTTCAACCTGCATATCCCCAGGCTTATGATAAACTACTGCTTTCATTGTTTTTGATTTGCTCGAATTCTCATTAAGTAAAATGCTGCCATAAATATTTATTCTATAATGAGTTGATAAATAAACATTTAAAAAAAACAAAAAACTGCTATGTTTTATAAAATGAGGATGCTTATACACAAAAAAAGAAAAAAATTTCCCTGTTTTTTAAGAAGTAAGGATAATTTTCAAGGTAGGTTAAAGAAGAAATTCTAAGATAATAAAGAATGAATAACATCATATTATTCAGCACTGGGAACTGTAAATTTAAATATGCTGCCCTTGCCTATTTCGCTTTCAACAGTTATAGTTCCCTTATGTTTGTCTATAAAATTTTTCACCAACTCCAGGCCCAGTCCAACTTTTTTTGATTTCTCTTCGCTCATTGGAAGTTTATCTTTAAACAGGTTTTCCTTCACATCTTCCGACATGCCAAGTCCTGTATCCTTGATTCTAATCTCTATCATTTCTCCCACTTCTTCTGCATCTATAGAAACAATGCCAGATGCGGGAGTAAATTTAATTGAATTGGTAACTAAATTTTGAATGATAGATCTGAACATTATTTTGTCGGCATTTATAAAAAGAGATGGAGAAACATTATTTTCTAATGAAACATCATTAAGTTCAGCTAAAGCTTCCAATAACTGGAGAGATTCATTGGTGGCTTCCCATAAATTAAGTTTAACAGGATTAAAAATTTTGCTCACTCTTTTATTTTTTGCCCAATCCACAAGTTCATTCAGTTGAGTCATCACCTTAGTTGAGGCATTATTAATTATTTTTGCAAATTGAGTTATATCCTCCTTATCTACATTTTTAACTTTAGTAATGTCAATTAAAGCATCAGAAGATGCCAAAATAGTTGAAATAGGATTTCGCAGATCATGAGAAATAACAGATATAAATTTATCCTTTGCAAGGTCTAATTTTTTTAGTTCTGAGTTATAAACAGAAATTTCCTTGTTTGCAATTTCCAATTCTTGTGTTCTTTCGCTGATTTTATTTTCAAGCTCCTTGTTTAATTTTTCTAATTCTTCTTTGGCTTTTCCTTTTTCTAATTTCTCTTCTTGTAAAAGGTGATAATCCTTAGTTAGACCTTTATAAATTTTTAAAACAAAATAACTGTTTATCATTAAGATTAAAATACCGGCAAAAATTAATACATTCCCTATAAATCTAGTTCTGTTAACATTAGCAAAGGTTGATGAAATTTCATTTTCAGCATCCTTAATTACCATTTCAGTGAGATTTTGAATTTCTTTTAAATATTCTTCAAAAAGAAATCTTATTTCTGATTCCTCATATTTAAAAATATCGGAGGCAGGTAAAGGATCCTGATTTTCAATAATTTCTTTAATTTTATTATTATATGATTCTCTAACACTCAACACAAAATTTAGGCTCGATTTGGTTTCATCACTTTTAATAAGTTTTAATAGTTCATTATATTTCAAATAGTTTTGTTTTAAATTCTCTGTTATTTTGTCTGCATGAAGTTTTTTTTCTTCAGCTCCATCTGCATACATATACCTAAGAAGATCACTATTAATAACACCTATATTTAAAGAAATTTCCCCGATGATTGAAAGTTTTCTTATTACTGATTCTTTTACAATTCGAATACTTTCACCATAATTTTTTAATGTTAAATAGTTAAAGCTGCCAAATCCCACTATAACTGCAGCAAAAATCACAAAGAGTATAATTACCTGTTTTTTAATCGGAATTTGAGGAAGTTTTAATTTCATAATAAATAATTATTAATAAATAAATAAATTTCATGCCAGAGGATTTATAGAAGTATAAAAGAGCTTTCGATTTTTACCAGATTGAACATTAGATATCAAATCATCCTAACTTATAATTCCTGATCTGTGGAAGCTTTAAATTGCTAGAAATAAAATGCCTTACGTGTAGAAATTTTTCTCGATTTTAAGATAGAATTCTATAATTAACTCAGGAAAACTGAATACAGTTAATAGGGTAAGCGCTCAAAAACAAGACTGAAAAAAATTTGAGAAGATTTTAGTTTGAGACTTACTTTTTATTGGCCTATATCAATGGCAATTTTCCCTTTGGGATGATTATTTTCCAAATAATAATGCGCATGCCTGAGTTCGTCAAGGGGAAATACAGTATCTACAAAAACAGCTATTTTATTTTCTTTAACCATTTTTGTTAAAATATCTAGATCATCGGCACTGGGTTGCATTTTAATTTCTTTTGAACTTTTACCCAATGCCAACTTTAATATGATTTTATAAATTAATCCTCCTGTAGAGGTTTGAGTGGTTATATATCTGCCATCTTTTTTTAGTAAGGAAGAGCAATTAGCAAAATTCTTATTCCCATTTACATCAACAATAACATCATATTTTTCTTTGAGCTTAGTAAAATCCGTTTGACTGTAATCAATAAATTTATTAGGATTTAATTCCTCAATCATGGTGGAATGTTTTGAACTGCAAACAGCTGTTACTATTGCACCTCTTTGTTTTGCTAATTGTAAAGCAAAGCCTCCCACTCCTCCTGATGCACCATTTATTAATATACTTTCACCTTCTTGTAATTTAGCATAATCTCTTAAAGCCTGTAAGGCGGTTAATCCAGCCAATGGAATGCATGCTGCTTCATAAAAAGAAATATTGTCAGGCTTAAAAGCAACCGCCTCTTCTCTTGCTTGTGCAAACTGAGCATAAGCCCCACCAAAATCACTATCCAATCTACAATAAACCCAATCACCGGTTTTGAACTTTTTAACCTGAGATCCAATCTCTACAATCTCACCTGCAACATCATATCCTAATATCAATGGAAACTCAACTCCTGATTTTCTGATTTGATTTCCTTTGCGAATTTTACAGTCGATAGGATTTACACTGCTTGCCATTACTTTTATAATTACTCCATTCTCTTTTAAATCAGGATAATCAACTTCACTTACTCTCAAAACATCAGGTTCTCCATATTTATTTATTATAACTGCTTTCATTTATCTTTTACCGGGATTGATTTTATTTATTATGTTATAACTTATACCCTTTTAAACTATAGAATTTATAAAGAAAAAAAATCAGGGAAAACGAATAATTGCATATCCTATGATTACTGCAATAAGTAAAATTACAGTAGTACCCATATATAACCACTTATGGTAATTGATGCTTTATCCTCATCAGTTGTTTCTATATTTTCCTTATTTTGATTTTTAGATTTATAAGTAGATGAAGAATATGCACCTGATAAAATAAAGGCAAAAATTGCTCCTACAATTAGAATAGGTATCCAGGACAAACCCAAAAAAACAGGACCAACTGGAACAATCCAAAATCTTGCCGCCCAGGAAGCAAAGAAAATAATCAGAAAAAAAAACAAAATACTACCCTGACCCTTACTTTTAAAAATATAGTAAAATATTGCCGTAACAAAAAGAGCTAGGAAAAGAATTATTAGTATTTCAATTATGGTCATATCAAAATGTTTCCATAAGGGAGATGAAAAAACTTTGCCAAAAATTTTAAATTATTCTTATATTAAGTTTAAAGGCAAAAACACTTAATGAGATTGAGTAAACATATTCGCATAGTAAGTAGTAATTTATACTCAATCTTATTTATTTACTGTAAATATTCAGAAATGATTTGAAAAAATCAGTAAAAAAAAGAAGACTTTTTCTTGCCATACCTTTAGATGAAAAAACACTGGCAATAATTAAGGAATTTAAAGATAAATATTCTGAACATGAAAACATAAAGTGGGTAAAGCAGAAAAACTTACATATTACCATGCTCTTTTTGGAAAATGTAGAGGATCAAAAACTGCCTATGCTGTTTGAAATAGTTGATCGTGTTTTACAAAAACAAACTGTATTAGAACTTAAGACATAAAAATTAATTCCAAAGTCATCAGCAATTAAACTTGTTACTTTGGATACAATTCCGTCAAAGTATTGAATTTACCACTCTTCATTTTAATTTAAAAAAAGCACTTAAAGTTTTGAATCCCATTGAAGAAACCCGTAACCCTATACCACATATAACACTTGCCAGAGTTAAACAAAAAATAGAAATCAACCAATATTCTTTAAGTACAATGCCGCAGTTAACAGTAAATAAAATTGAATTATGGGAATCGTTTACACTTAGCAAGGGAGCTGTTTATGAAAACATCAGAACATTTAATTTAACATAAAGAAAACAACTAAATAGAATTTAAATTTAATTTATGTAAGATCGTTTAATAGGAATGTTTTCAAGAAATAACTGCCTTTACATGCTTCAGTAATTGTTTGTTTAAAATGATTTTTATCTAACTGAGTTAAAAAATTCTGATCTCCTGTTTCAATGATAGCCTGCAAATGATCATTTAATACATTAATGTATAGTTCATCCTTGTCATGCAATGAAATTTTTGCAAGCCCCTTTACTAAGGTTTCCATAACCTTAACATCCGCTTTTCCGTAGTTTCTAATAGAGTTAAAAGAGGAGAAAAGCACCTGATCAAAAGTTTCATTTTTAATTATAATCCTTATGGCATCCTTTTTATCTCTTTTGTGAATATCCCCTGTTTGTTTAATCCTGAGGCATAATAGCTGAGTAAGATATTCACTACAAAAAATAGCTGTTCCAGGGTCATTAAGTCCGGAGCTTAATGATTTTATGGCAATTTCTGTTATCTGACTAAAACCATGTTTTGAATTTTCTCCAATCCTGTCTTCATCATAAAATATTAATCCCGACTCAATTTCTCTTACCAGGCTTTCTTCAACTCTTCTATTTAGTGAAAATAAAAGCATTTTTTCAATAATGTAATCACCTAATACTGGTTCAATTCTCATTATTAATTCTTTTTCAGATAATAAATTAATGAGGTCATCCTCTACAGTTTGTAAATAACCATTTGAGGTAGAATAAAAATGATACCAATTGGTTTCTTTATTAATCCATTTTGTTTCTTCATTTATAAAATATTTAATTTTCTCCTTATGCAATTTCTGTTTTGTATCATGAAAAAGCCTTTTTGAAAGCTTTTTTGCATGAATTGAAATCGTTGTTCTATGAATAAAATAAACAAAAAGGAACATATTGCCGATTGCAAAAACAATCCCCAAAATAAAGGCTAATTCAGGCATAAAGAATTCACCATCCTCTTTTCCTAAGTCAACAAGCAATATAATATAATAAACTATTGTTCCAATATAACAACCCAGAACAATTTGCATGAACTTATCTTCAGTAAGTTTATATAAAATCTTAGGTATGAAATTGCTCGCTGCCTGGTTTAGAATAATCATTACAACTGAAAAACTAAATACAGTAAGGGTAATCATTCCAGAGAGCAGGGTGGTAAGTACTTGAGTAGCGTGATCAGCACTTCTCATTTTCAGCCATGGAAAAAGTTGAGTTAATAGTTGTGTAAGTTGAGTTTCTTGAAGATCAATTAAAAAGACAGCAAGGAGAATAAACAAGATAGAAAATGCAGTAGGAACAAACGCAATACTCTGTTTAACAGAATGGTAAGCATTTAATATTTTTTTATAAAAATCTTGCTTCAACTGTTTTTATTTGTAATATACAAAAAAATCAAACACGATTAATTTTAATTATCTCATTTTAACTTTTCTTGAAGTTCTAATAATACCATTGAATTAATTTCATGTTTACCTTCAAATTTTATTATTTCAAACTTAATTCCTTTTTGCGTTAATTTACTTTCATGCAGTTTAATCTGCTCCGAAGAAATAAATTCATCCTTATTCCCTATAACCATAAATATATTCATTGAGTCAAACAAAGATTTTTCAACTTCAAATTGCAGATCTTCCGGAAATACCCCTGCCCAAAGAATAAGATTATTTGCTTTTGATTTTTTGTTCACCAACCACCTGCAAACAGTAGCAGCTCCTTGTGAAAAGCCAAGAACATTTATTTTAACTTCTCGTCCTTTAAACGAACCTAATATTTCTGTGTACAGATCATCCAGGAAATTAGTATAATCTTTAATGTCATTCAGGCGGTCTTCTTTTGTCATCCATGATGCTCCAACCCTGTCTGTATACCCTTTCAAATAAAAGCGATGCAATCCCTCGGGAGCAATAAGAAGGTTTTCGCCATTGTTAAGAACTTCAAAATTCCGCAAAAAATATTTGGCTAACTGTCCATAACCATGACAAACAATCCAGACATTCTTAATTTTTGTATCGTCAATTTGCCCGGAAATAAAATATCTGCCGGTTTTTCTTACACTTATATGATGTTCCTTCATTTCAAGTAATAATAAAACTAGTTTACAAAAAACGAAGATAATATTAAATTTTCGTGGCTAAAAATAGGGTTCAAAAACTATTCTAAATCTTATTCAGGCACCATTATTCTTAAACTCAAGGGATTAATTTCTGCCACAATTACCTCTGCTATTTCAATAATTTCACCATCAATATGTAAGGGCTGATTTTTTTTATTGATAATCTTAATTTTAGTATAACTCTTTATGTCCGCATATTTTATTTTATCTAAATAACCAAGAAAAATAGCTGCAGTTATGGTAAAAATAGCCCAGAAAGGATAAGGTTTAACTATGCAAACTTCAAACTTTCCATCATTTATTTTACCTGCCGGATTAATAACAGCTCCGGTTCCGTACCTAGAGGCATTAGCAATAGCCACAACCTGAGCTCTTTTTGAAAACCTTCGATTATTCGTAAAAAAAATATACTTTGATGGCTTAGAGTACCACAATTCCTTAAAAAATTGTCTGGTATATCCATAAATACCTCTTATTTTTTCTTCTTCAAAACGTTTTATTATTCTGGCATTTAGTCCTATGTCTGAGAGATGAATGCAAATTTTATCATTAATGTTAATAGTATCTATTATTTTTAACTTCCCATTAATTAATATTAGAAGGGCATCTTCAGTATTGGTGGGAATATTAAGTTCATAGGCCATTCCATTAGCAGAACCAAAAGGAATTATCCCCATATTTTTATTCGAATTTACAATTAAGCCCCCAATTAAATTACATGTACCATCTCCTCCAACTGCAACTATTAATGAGGGATCATAATCCTGTATTTGTTGCTTTAGAAAGTTTTTATCATTTATTCCTGTGGTAAAATAAATCTTATAATCTAAGTCGTTTTCAATGGAGAAGTCATGCAAATCATCAATAAAAGATGTTTTGTCATTTCCTCCTGCGATAGGATTGATAACAAATAGAAATTTTTTTTTATTCTCTATCATTGGTTCATAGCAAAATCTGTTTTTAAATCTACTAATAAATAATTTATAAAAATTGTTTTCACTAAGAATGTAACCTGATAATAAATAAATAAAAAATAAAAATAAAAGCATTCGCTATTTTTGAGCCAGTAAAAACATAAATCAATGGTAATTTGTATTGCTTAAACATATTAAGTAAATTGAAAAATTCCAACAATAAAAAATGGTAAGAAAGTCGATAGCAAACTGGGCCAGAAAAATATATCCATTAAGAAAACTAGGTTTATGGATAAAACAAAAATGCGGATGGCTTGGTATTCCTGTTATTATTCCATACAGGGGATATGGAAACCGTGAATGTATGTATGTCTCAGGATCCGTTTCTGAAGATAAAGGATTAGCAAAGCCTGAAAAAGAACATAGCTTATTTATAAACATGCTGGCCATGTTAAAGCGTTATACCAGCGATGAAATACCAGGGGTTAGGGTAAAAGCCGTTTTTATGGGGAAAGAGATGTTTGCCATAACAAATCAACAGGGTTTTTTTCATTTTTCATTCGATATAAAAGGAATGGTTTTACCAGCAGAAAACTGGCAAAAGATAGAATTTGAGTTGCTTGATATTATAACACCAGAGCAAAAAAAGACAACAGCCATAGGGGAAGTATTGATTCTAAAAGAAAATGATAGTGAGTTCGGGGTGATTTCAGACATTGATGATACAATACTTGTATCTCATTCAACCAATACTATTAGAAAGTTAAGATTGATGCTTTTTAAAAATGCCAAAACAAGACTTCCATTTGAGGGAGTTGCTGGCTTTTATAAGGCTTTACAAAAAGGAGCTACCGGAAAGTGTCATAATCCAATTTTTTATGTTTCATCTAGCCAGTGGAACCTTTATGATCTGCTATTGGATTTTTGTAAGATTCGAAAAATTCCTGATGGACCCTTTTTGCTCCAGAATTTAGAACCTGTTAAATTTAGATCTCTTATTAACCAAAAAAAGGGAATAGAAAAACATATTCATAAAATTGAAAAAATTAAGAATCTGTTAAATACATTCAATTATCTTAACTTTGTATTGATTGGTGACAGTGGTCAGCAAGATGCTGAAATCTATAAAAAAATCAGTATTGAATTCCCTGGAAGAGTACTTGCCATTTATATCAGGGATATTAAAAAATCAAAAGCAAAGAAAATAAATATAATTGGAAAACAATTAGATCCTTTAGGAGTTGAAATGTTATTGATTAAGGATACCCTGCTGGCTGCAATGCATGCTATAGAATTAGGCCTGATAAATAAAAATCAAATGGAATATGTGGCATCTGAAAGAGATCGGGATCATTATGCAGAAATAGAAATTTAATAGCTGTCAATAAAAAGACAACAGTTGGCGTTTGAACAATGGAAAAAAAAAGAAAAGCAATGCGATTATTCATACGGTTATCCCTTATATCTGCTGCCATATTTGTTATTACCGGAATTGCTTTAGTACTCTTTGTTTTTTCTGTTAAAAATGGCAGTTACGGGAAATTACCCAATTATAAAGAACTAGAGCAGATTGAAAATCATGAAGCATCAGAGGTTTATTCTGCCGATGGTGTTCTACTTGGAAAATATTACCTGGTAAACAGAACCAATTCGAGGTGGGAAAATATTTCACCAAATATAATTAATGCCCTTATTGCCACTGAGGACATCCGTTTTTTCGATCATCATGGAATTGACAAAAAGAGTTTAATAAGAGTATTGGTAAAATCACTTATCATGCAAAAGGAAAGCTCCGGTGGAGGTAGTACTATTAGCCAACAGCTTGCCAAGAACCTATATCCAAGAAAAAAGCACAGGTATCTTTCCATGACAATTAATAAGGTAAAGGAAGCTATTACTGCTTATCGCCTGGAAAGCATTTATACTAAAGAAGAAATTTTAACACTTTACTTAAATACAGTTTCTTTTGGAGAAAACGTATATGGAATCGAGGTAGCCTGTGAAAGGTATTTTACTACCACTCCAAAAAATATTAATATCAATGAAGCAGCTGTTCTAATAGGAATGCTAAAAGCAACAACTTCTTATAATCCCAGGATAAACTCGGAAAGAGCACTTAAAAGAAGAAACATTGTATTGAACCAAATGGTTAAATATGAATTTTTAGAAAAAACACAAGGTGATAGCTTAAAACAAGAACCTTTAAACCTGCAATATAAAAACATTACCCATAATGATGGACTTGCTCCTTATTTCAGGGAAAAATTAAGGCTTGAAGTTCAAGAATGGCTCAATAAAAACCCAAATGAGGATGGAACAATTTATAATCTTTATACAGATGGACTTAAAATTTATACAACTCTAAATTCAAGAATACAACAGTATGGTGAAAATGCAGTAAATTCTCATATTAAAGAATTACAGACTGCATTTTTCAAACAATTAAAAAGTAACAAACAAGTAGTAAGATGGGAAGAAGCGGAAATAAAGGCTAAATATCGATCCTCGCTTTATAAAGAATTAAAAAATCAAAATCTTTCTGAGAGCAAAATTGATGAAATTTTTGAAACACCTGTTAAAATGAAAATTTTTAGTTGGCAGGGTGAAGTTGAAAAACTAATGAGCCCCATGGATTCAATTCGTTATTACCGGAATTTTTTAAATGCAGGCTTTATAGCTATGGAACCAGAATCAGGCAAAATTTTAGCATGGGTTGGTGGAGTAAACTTTAAATATTTCAAATATGACCATATACTCTCAAAAAGACAGGTAGGTTCAATATTTAAACCCTTGGTTTATGCTGCAGCAATTGAACAAGGACATAACCCTTGCGATTATATTTCCAATGAAAGAGAGGTTTATAAAGAATTTGCCAACTGGTCACCAGCCAATTCTGATGACCAATATGAGGGTTATTATTCCATGCAGGGGGCTTTAACCAAATCTCTTAATACAATTACCACTAAAATTATCATGAAATCGGGAACAGAGCCTGTAATAAACCTTGCCCGCAGAATGGGTATTTCAAGTGAGCTTCCTGAGGTTCCATCAATAGGGCTTGGAACTGCAGCTATTTCTTTGGAAGAAATGGTAAGTGCTTATACCAGCTTTGCGAATCGAGGCTATAGAACACAAGGGGTATATATTGAAAGAATAGAAACAGCTGAGGGAAAAACAATTAAAGATTTTTCACTGGATTTTCCTATCAAAAATAAAGCCCTTGAAGAAGAAACTGCAGATATCCTTACCCATTTTTTAAAATCAGTAGTAGATAGCGGAACAGCTGTTAGTTTAAGGTATAAGTATGGATTTACAAATGAAATTGCTGGCAAAACAGGTACTACTCAAAATCAGGCTGATGGCTGGTTTATAGGCTACACCCCTGATCTTGTAGCTGGAGTATGGGTAGGACATGACGATCCTAGCGTGCATTTCCAATCATTGACTTTTGGTCAGGGTTCCAAAATGGCTCTTCCAATTTGGGCACATTTTATGAAAAATGTATACAATGATAAAGAATTCAAAAGCAAAAAAATGCTTAAATTTTCTCCATTATCAGAAGAAACAGCTTTGAAGTTAAATTGTCCCTCCTATACACTAGAAGGCCCTAATAGCAACAAAGTATGGGATCTTTTGTTTGGAACAAAGAAGGATAAAAAGAATAAAACAGAAAGAAAAAAAGCTACTCCAAAGAAAAAGGGATTTTTAAATCAGTTAAAGAAAATTTTTAATTGATTCTGTAAGGATAAAGCATAAGTTTAGCCGATTTATTTTACTTCCATTTTCTTATAAAACCACTTTAATGAGCATATCTATATACATTCTAATACCCTCATTAATTTCATGGAGATAGATAAATTCATCTGATGTGTTTAAGCGGGCAGGATCACCAGGTCCAATTATAAATGAAGGTACATCTACCAAAGCATCAGCAGCAATACTGTGAGAAGAAAGAATAATTTCCCCTGATTCTGAGTTTGCGTTAACAAATGGGTGGCTATTATCAATAAGGGCTGATTTTAATCGTGCTGGTCTTACTTTTATTTCCGAATTCGTGTTTTGTTTAATAATATTCAACAGTTCACTATTATCGTATTTTCCTGCACTTTTTATATCAACTGTAAATTTACATTTATCAGGATTTTTACTTTCTCCATTTATAGTTTCTATCTGAGTTAATAACATTGTAATTGGCATGGAAAACTCCTGAGTTGGTGAAGATTTATAGTTTTTAAACCATTCTATGTCTTTTAGTGCCATGTAAATTGCATTTTCTCGGCCATTAGCAGGTGAAAATCCTGACTTGCTTATACAATCAATTACCATAACTTCTTTTTCAGCTATTATCAGTTGCATTTTAGTAGGTTCGCCTATAATTGCAAAATCAATTTCACCTAATTTTGGTAACAACAGTTTTAATCCATTATTGCCCGAGTTTTCAACCTCTTCAGTAGCTGCAAAAACGAAATTGTATTTTAAATCATCACGTTCATTAAAGTAAATAAATGTTGCAATAAGTGAAACCAAACCAGCACCAACGTTGTTACTTCCAAGCCCATACAATTTTCCATTTTCAATCAAGGGAAGAAAAGGGTTTATACTCCATCCAAATGCAGGCCTACCCCTGTCATGGTGAGCGCTTAATAAAATAGTTGGTAACAATGGATTGAAGTGCTTATTGAAAGCCCATAAATTATTAGCTTTTCTTTGATGACTAATTTTTTTTCTGCTAAAAAATTCACTTAAGGCATCAGCTGACTTATTTTCTTGTTTATTAAAAGATTCTATTGGTATTAATTCATTTAATAGGTTTAAAGCTTCTTGATATAATTCATCTTTAGAATAGTCTATAATGTGTATTTCTTCCTCTTGATTCAACTTTATTTCCATGTATTTTAAATTTTTTATAGTTCATTAATATAACTCTCCTGCTTTTTTTGCTGACACTTTTATCCCTTTTATTAAGGCAGCACTAAAACCTTTACTTTCCATTTCATTTAATCCGGCAATGGTACATCCTTTTGGAGATGTTACTTTATCAATTTCATTTTCAGGGTGTGCACCTGTAATTTTCAGTAATGAAGCTGCACCTTTTGCCGTTTGCACAGACATTTTAAGGGCTTCCTCCGAATGAAAGCCCAGCTCTATTCCACCTTGTGAAGCAGCTCTGATTGCTCTTAAAAAAAATGCTATTCCACAAGCACATAATGCAGTAGCAGAGGTCATTAATTCTTCATTTATTTCAATTGTTTCTCCTACAGAATTAAACATTGCTTTTACATAATCCAGGTTTTCAGGCTTTGCATTCTCAGAAGCAATACATGTCATTGATTCTCTTATAGCTATAGCTGTATTTGGCATGGCTCTGATTATCTGTACTTCTGATTTTAATTTGGCTATTATATCCAAAATAGGAACACCTGATACAATTGATACCAATAGATGCTTTTTTGGTATTATATGCTCTTGTATTTCTGTCAATAAGGCATTAAGTTGTTGTGGCAATACCGCAAGTACAATTATTTCAGCATTTTCCAGGCTTGCTTTCATATCATTGCTTACTATATAACCCATTTTGGTAAATTCGGTTATAGTAGCAGTATTTCTTTTTACCAAAGCTATACGATTTGCATTGAATTTCCCAGAAGCAACCAGGCCTTTTGCCAATGAAATACCTATATTTCCTGCACCTATTATAGCTATATTCTTTGGAATCATCTTTTATATATATGTATAATTAATTTTCAACTATACAAAAAGTTCAGTTCCCACTCTTTCTGGAGAATTAACAGTATTAAGCAGTTTGTCGGCAGCACAAATTCTTACCGATTTCACTTTTCTGTCAAGGGCGTTAAAGGCCCTATCTAATTTAGGTGTCATTCCCTCTGCAATAACTCCTTCTTTTTTCAATTGGTGGTAATTATCCAGGGTAATTACAGGAATTACAGAGTTGGCATCAGAAATATCTTTTAAAACTCCCTTTTTTTCAAAGCAATAAATTAATTGAACTTCATATAAATCAGTGAAAGACACAGCTAATTCTGACGCGAGAGTATCAGGGTTAATATCAGTTAAATTACCTTTTCCATCATGTGAAATTGGTGCTAGTACTGGAATTAATTCCTTTTCTAAAAGTGCATTAATTACTGATATATTTATTGTATTGCTATCCACCTGTCCACTAAAGCCTTTGGAGTCATTCTCATTTGTTAAGGTTGGAATAATGTTAGCATCCATACCAGTTAATCCAATTGCATTACATTGATTGGATTGAAGGCGGGCAACAATGTTTTTATTAATTAATCCAGCATAAACCATAGTAATAACCTTTAAGGTATTTTGATCACTTCCTCTTTTTCCTTTGGTAAGTAATGGTTCTACATCTAATTTCTCACAAATTTGGTTTGCAGCATTCCCTCCTCCATGAACTAATATTTTATTTCCTCTTAGTTGTGAAAAATCCAATAAAAAATTATTTAATTTCTCCTGATCATCCATTATATTTCCACTAATTGCTATGATATACAATTTTTTCATTTTCATAAATTCTGATTTTTTACGCCCCTTTTCTAAAGCAGACTTGATTGATATACTTGTTGATTATTATTTAAATCTTTGCGAGTTTTATTTTTAGCTCAAAAAATTCCTGTTTATTCCAATATCTTATCATTGATATTTATGGGCTTTTCTAGGGTTTCATCTAGTTGAGCTTCTTTGTTCATTTTAATGCCATTTATTTTATGCCATATTGAAACATGGTTGCCCGTAATTTTGGAAAAGCCTTTTACATCTTCCTTAGTCCAACTATTTTCCATTTCTTCAAAGCTTCCGAATTTTTTTGACATTAAGTCATAAGGAGAGCTTACCCCTTTTACTGTAAACTGTTGTGCCCCTAGCCTTACATATACTTCTCCAGTTACATTTTTTTGTGTGTCTTCTAGGAAACATTCAATATTTCTCATTACTGGATCAAGAAATTGCCCTTCATGCAATAAGTTTCCATACCACACTGATAACTGCTCTTTCCAATATAATTGCCATTTACCTAAAACGTGTTTTTCAAGCATATGATGGGCTTTAATAATAACAAGAGGTGCTCCTGCTTCAAAAGCAATTTTCCCCTTTATTCCCATAATTGTATCTCCTACATGTAAATTTCTTCCAATTGCAAAAGGCGCTACTAAATTTGTAAGTTCATGAATGGCTTCAATGGGTGATTTATAAAACAAACCATTCACTGCTTTTAATTCTCCTTTTTCAAATCTCAAAACAATGTCTTGTGGTTTGTTGTTTGTTAATTTTGTAGGATATGCCCCCTCAGGTAGATCATCAGTGGAGGTTAATGCTTCTTTTCCCCCTACTAAAGTTCCCCATAATCCTCTATTCATAAAGTATTGGTCTTTTTTCACATTTACCTGAAACTTGAATGTCTGCAAAAATTCAATTTCTTCAGCTCTGGATATTTTGTTTTCACTAATAGGGGTAATAATTTTTATATCAGGAGCAAGAGTGCTGAATATTAAATCAAATCTTACCTGATCATTACCAGTGCCTGTGCTGCCGTGGGATAAAAAATCTGCATGAATTGATTTTGCATGATTTGCAACACCAATAGCTTCCGTAGCACGTTGAGCACTTAAAGATAAAGGATATGCATTATTCTTTAATAAATTACCATAAATCAGGTATTTGATACAAAAGCCATAATAAGCATTGGTTTGTTCTAAATTGGTATGACTTTTAACTCCTAATGACAATGCTTTTTTTTCAATTTCAGTCAATTCTTGCTCAGTAAAACTTCCCGTATTTACTGTTACAGTATGAACTTCAAGTTGCTTTGATTCCATCAAAAATTTGGCACAATAGGAGCTGCTGATTCCTCCACTAAATGCTAATACTACTTTCTTTCTCATAATTTATCTTTTTTTATCTATAATAATATAACTTTAAAAGATTTAGCCTTTCATCAATAAAATTCTATTTGAATAATAGAAAAACCACGCTCATTTTTATAGTGAGATTCCATTCTGTTTTTTAAAATTAAATAGAAAATAGTGATTTTCAATTAACACAAATCACAAAATATTTCCTTATATTAAAGAAAGAATGGTTGAAAAACGATTTAAATAAAAAATCCAAAAAAACGATAATTCCACTTTAACAGTAAGGCGTATTTTAATAAAAAAAGGAATAAAATTAGGGGTAATAGAGAATATATTAGAATGAATAAAAATTCACTACTTGATTTTTCATAGAAGTAAGGAATTCTTTTTTCAAATACAATCCTTTGATTATTAGGATTTATAATCCGTGAGGAGGTTATTATTTATACTAAAGGCAGGCATATGTACCCGATAGCTATATGGTACGCCATGTTATATTCATTGCTGTTTATGCACCTTGGTGCATGGCTATTTCATATTGTGAAAAACAGCTTGCACATCTTCGTCTTCTTCAAATTTTTCTATGAGTTTATTGATGTCTTCCTGCTGTTCTTCAGTTAGTTCAACCATATTATGGGCAAAACGATGTAATTCAGCGCTACTTACATTGATGTTTTTTTCCTCAAGCAATTTTTGCATGGTACCAAAGGCAGTAAAATCAGTATAAACTACAATTTCATCCTCTTCTTGAAAGACTTCTTCTGCTCCTGCATCAATAAGGTCAAGTTCAATATCATCAAGATGAATACCTTCTTTTGGGAATTTAAACACACCTATTCTGTCAAAAAGAAATTCCAATGAACCGGTTTTACCTAAAGAACCTTCTGAACGGTTAAAATACAAACGAATATTGGCAACAGTTCTGGTGGGATTATCCGTAGCTGATTCCACAAGTATTGCAATACCATGGGGACCATATCCCTCATAAATCATTTCCTGGTAATCTTGCTCATCCTTTGATGATGCCCTTTTTATTGCAGCTTCAATGCGCTCTTTGGGCATATTAGCACCTTTGGCATTTTGCATTGCAACTCTCAAGCGGGAATTCATTGTAGGGTCTGGTCCATTTTGCTTTACAGCAATGGCTATTTCTTTACCTAGTTTTACAAAAGTTTTGGCCATTTGGCCCCATCTTTTTTCTTTTCGTGCTCTTCGAAATTCAAATGCTCTTCCCATAGTGTAGCTTTTATTTAAAACGCAAATTTATAAAATAGAATTGAGTAGATAGTATCAAGGGAATGAGAAAACAAGAAAATATAAGGAATAGCCATCTAACAATAGTACTCTGTATAGTAAAAAAAGTATTAATTAAAAAAAGGCTTTAGCTTTTCTATTAAATCCAGGGGTGCTGAACAAGGCTTTTGTGTGTTGGTATTAACAAAAACAAGTACAATTTCACCCCTATTCAACAATTCATTTTTAATATTAAAAGTCTCACTGATGAATTTCATCCTTGTTCCAGGAAAATCTTCTATAGTAGTTCGAATAATCAATTCATCATCATAGTACGCTGGTTTATAGTATTTAGTATGAAGCTCTAAAACTGGCATAATTATACCATTGTCTTCTATATCTTTATAGCTTAATCCTAATTTACGCAAAGCCTCTACTCTACCCACTTCAAAGTATTGAGCAAAATTTCCATAATAAACGTATCCCATCCTATCTGTTTCTGCATACCTTACCCTTATTTTTGTTTCTGCTATATACATTTTAAATAATTTTAAACAATGGTTTACGTTATTCAATGCAAATTTAATGATTCCGCTTGTAATTGTTGGTCATGAAAAAAAATATGCAAATTATAAAAGGGATAACTTAATTTATAATTCCATTACTTTAACTTTTTAAAACAGAATTCCTTATACTTGTAAGCCCTATTGAGATTAAAAAGAAAAATTAATGAAAAAAATTAATATTTATACCCTCCTTTTACTGCCACTGGTTTTATCAGCTTGTTCTTTTTCACCAAAAATTGTTAGTGTGGAAAGAAATTTTGTTGAACTAAATGACAGTATTGTTTCTCCCGATTCATTAACACTTGCACTGATAGCTCCTTATAAAAAAAGAATAGACAATGAAATGCATGAGGTTTTAATAATTTCTGAAATGCCTTTTATAAAAGGTCAACCTGAGAGCTTATTAGGTAATTTGATTGCTGATTTAATTTTGAAAAAATCCAAGGAATATTATTCTGATAAAGAAGAATCAATCCATTTTTGCCTGTTAAATAATGGGGGCTTAAGAACATCTCTACCTATAGGGGAAATTACCAGAGGAAAGATATATGAATTAATGCCTTTTGAAAATGAACTGGTAGTTTTAACTCTTTCGGGAGAAAAAACAAAGATGCTATTTAATTATATTGCAAGAGCAGAAGGTATGCCAGTTTCCGGGATTAAAATGGGTGTTTCCCAAGGCAAAGCAGTAAACATATTAATTAATGGGCAAGCATTTGATGAAAGCAAAAATTACAAAGTAGTAACATCTGATTACCTTTCAGGTGGAGGTGATAAAATGTCCTTTTTTAATGATCCTATTAAAATTGAAAATCTCAATGAAAAGCTTCGCGATGCTATTATCGAATATATGAAAGAGGAACATAAAAAGGGCAATCTCTTGAATTCAAAACTTGATCAAAGAATTTATTATGAGCAGTAGAAGAAAATTTTTAAAGCAAGCTGCAATTGGAAGTGCTGGTTTTTTAGGCCTCAGTGCTATTCCTTTTGAAGCTTTTGCTAAAAAAGAAATCGTAAAACTCACTATTTTACATACTAATGACGTACATAGCCATATTGATCCTTTTCCTGACAATGATCCAAAATTCGGTGGCCTTGGCGGGGTTGCAAGAAGAGCGTCATTAGTTAAAAAAATAAGAAATGAAGAAGAGAATGTATTGCTGTTAGATGCCGGAGATATTTTTCAAGGAACACCCTATTTTAATTTATATGGTGGCGAACTGGAACTTAAATTAATGAGTCAGATGGGTTATGATGCATCAACAATTGGAAACCATGATTTTGATAATGGATTAGAAGGGCTTGAAAAAATGCTGCCTCATGCTAAATTCCCACTGATTTGCAGCAATTATGATTTTTCAAATACAATAATGAAAGACAAAACCATTCCTTATAAAATTTTCAATAAAGACGGTTTAAAAATAGGAATATTTGGACTTGGAATAGAATTAGCAGGACTTGTAGATAAAAAACTATATGGTGAGACTGTTTACATGGACCCTATGCAATATGCAGCTAAAATGAGCTTTTTATTAAAACATGAGCTTAATTGTGATTTGGTAATTTGTTTGTCTCATCTTGGATTTAAGTATAACAGCAATAAAATAAGCGATGTAACTCTTGCAAAAAAATCTAAAAATATAGATTTAATTATTGGAGGACATACACATAGTTTTTTAGATAATCCTTTAGTTTATAGAAATTCAGATAACCAAGAAGTTGTAGTAAGCCAGGTTGGCTGGGCCGGAATTCGATTGGGAAGAATAGATTTCTTTTTCGAGAGAAAAAAGTCTAAGAAAAGTTTTATGGGTACAAGCTTAGTTGTTTCTGAGCAAGGTCTTATTTAAAATCCTTTAATTTCTTCAGTTAACTAATTGTTAATTAAGTTAATTGGTATAGGCGTTTAGATCACAATCAAAACTCTTTGATTATAAGCGTTTTGGCTCATTATCAACCATTCTTTTCAGGAGTAAATTAAAGATTACCTCCATATGTCCCCTTCTATTGTATCTA
>JALYPI010000252.1 GCA_030856445.1 Bacteroidota bacterium | reverse complement strand
TATTTGCATATTGTACTTTAATGAAGCATCCATAATGGAAAACGGATGTATTTTAAGTTTAGTTTCAATATCAAGGTCAAGATCATAAAAGTTAAATGAGGAACAAGTACCCGCCCTGAATCCTATTCTTGAAGAAAAACCCATGGTATAATCATCAGTAATATCAAGATTAATCAAATTTCGGTATGTTTCGGGCATTACAAGTTTTAAAAAATGCTGCCTGCTTTTGGTGACTTCTCTTTTTAGTATAACCTGTAATCTGTTATGCTCAATCCTTAACTTTTTATCGCTTTTGTTAGAATTAAACCCAGGGTGAATCCCAACTTCAGCATAATCTGCCATGGATTTAATTAAAGCTTGAAATTTTCTACTTTGTACCGGTATATTTTTATCATTAACCCCGTAATCAGCAAGCAAGATAAAATAAATTACACTGAGTTTATATTTTTTTTGAATGAAAAGCTGGTACTCATATGTATCAAAAGGATCAGGTTCGTTTCCCAAAAGCACTTGTATTATTTGATACAATTTTTCCATCCTCAAATTAAATGCTGCTCTTGTAATTGCACCGGCTGTTCTTACAAATCCTTTTTCTTTAAATGCAAATGCATTATCTATGTCTATAGTTGAAATAAATTTAAATTCTCTTTGCAGGAACTTTAATTCAGGGTACTTGGCCCTTATCAGGCATTTTACTTTTTCAGCCCAATGGTTAATAACAGGTTTTTCAAGAAACCCATTTTGAAATGCCAGGCTTTCTTCTGCAGGAAACCGCTGAAATTGATCTTTGATATGAGGCAAATATTCTTCATAACGGGTTAATAGAAAAAAAGCAGCAGAAAAGGGATCAAAGGGTAATGCTGAAATTTTATTGGTAGGGAAAAAGATTTTATGCCCTTCCCATTCAGTAACACTTATTGAATAATCTCTTATGTCTTTTTCAAAAAGCAAAGGCTTGGCTAAAAAAAACAATTCATCACAAAGTGGTATAGAATGATAACTTATTTTAGGTCCTGTGTAATTACAAAAATACTGCTCATTAGTAGTAAATTCAATATTTTCAATACCGATGATATCCTTTAATATTAAATTGAAAACATAGCGGATACGGTTTGTTATATTGGAACAATAAATAAGGATCATTGGTTGAGGCTATGAAAAATTACTAATAATTTGCTTACAGATAAATTCAGAGGCATCACCTTCACCAAAAATCGGAGAAAATTTAAAATCTGTATGTGTTGTAAGTTTGTCAAAGGCATCCACTATTTTTTCTTTATCAGCTCCTGCTAATATAGCACATCCATTTTCAACCAACTCTGTCCATTCTGTTTCTTCTCTTAAAATCACACATGGTTTTTTAAAAAAATAAGCCTCCTTTTGTACACCACCAGAATCAGTCATAATTATACCTGCATTTTTTTCAAGGGCTATCATTTCAAGGAACGAAACAGGAGGAATTATATTGAAATCTTCATTGTTTTTTATGCTTTGATAAAGTTCCTGCTTTAGTTGTTTTTCAAGTAAAGAAGCAGTTCTTGGATGTAAGGGAAGAATAACCTGTTTTTTTTCTTTTAATGAAATAGAATTTAGTGCTCCGAATAAAGCATTCAGATTTTCTGGTTCATCCGTATTGCTATTCCTGTGGATGGTAGCCAATATATAATGATTTTCCCTTAATTTATTTTCACTTACAATAGAAGTTTTTTCATCTGCAAGTTTTGAAAAATAAAGACTGTTATCGTACATTATATCACCACAATGAAAAACTCCAGGATTATCAATAGTAAAGGGGAGTTTGTTGTTTAAAGAAAACCCCTCCTTTAATAAATTTGTTATACCCGCCTTGGTAGGGGAAAAAAGAAGAGTGGAAACATGATCACAGGAAATTCTGTTAATCTCCTCGGGCATACTTTTATTAAATGAACGAAGTCCTGCTTCTATATGAACTACAGGAACATGGATTTTGGATGCTGCAATTGCACCTGCCAATGTTGAATTTGTATCGCCATAAAGAACAATGCAATCAGGTTGTTCATTTAATAATATCTCTTCAATACCAGAAATCATTTTGGCTGTTTGCTCTCCATGTTTACCAGAACCGGAATTTAAATTATAGTTCGGAAGTGGAATACTCAGCTCTTCAAAAAAAACTGCGGACATGTTTTGATCATAATGCTGGCCGGTATGGACTATAATTTCTGTTATTTTGTCTGAAACCTTAGCAATTGCCCTGCTTAATGCTGCCGCTTTAATTATTTGAGGCCTTGCTCCTATTATTGTTAATACTTTTATCATTGAATGGTTTATTTTGCTGATAACTCTTCCTTATATTGAGGAATAAAAATTAGAGTTCAGCTATTTGACCACAAAATTATAAAATCCCTTCGTCTGCAAAACTAAAATAAGCATTATCAGTAAAAATAAGATGATCTAGTACAGGTATTTCAAGGAATTTACCTGCTTCTTTAAGCCTTTTGGTAAGGCTAATATCTGCATCACTTGGCTTGGTATTGCCCGATGGATGGTTATGGCAAAGAATAACAGCACTTGCAAGAACTTCTAATGATTTATTAAAAATAATTTTAGCATCAGCAACAGTACCAGATACTCCCCCATGACTTACTTTTTCCGATTTTATGATTTTGTTTGCACGGTTTAGCATTAAAACCCAAAATTCTTCATGTGCCAGATCAAGTAACATTGGTTTAAAATAATTAAATACATCTTCACTGGAAGTAATTTTATTAATATAAAGCTTATCCTCATCTTTTCTTCTTCTTCCTAATTCCAATGCAGCTATAATACTAATTGCTTTGGCCTCCCCTATTCCTTTAACTTTTGTTAATTCTTTAACGGAGAGTTTACCAAGAGCATTTAAATTATTTCCTGTCTTTTGAAGTATTACTTTTGCCAGTTCAACAGCAGAGAGTTCTTTGTTTCCTGAACCAATTAGTATAGCAATTAGTTCAGCATCAGAGAGTACAGACCTTCCTTTAAGCAATAATTTTTCTCTAGGCCGGTCTGCTTCAGCCCAGGCAGTTATGGGCATTTTATTGGCGAGCAATTCTTTCATATTTAATACTTTTTATTATTCTTGAAACCTTATTATAAAGATAAAAAGTTTCAGGAATTAAAAAATGAAAGAAAAAAAAGCAAAAAAAATCCGGCAAAAAGCCGGATTTTAAATACTTTCGAATGTGAAAATTATAAAGACGCCACCTTTTTTGTCAGTTTTGACTTCAGGTTGGCAGCTTTATTTTTATGAATAATGCTTCTTTTAGCTAATTTATCTATCATAGAAATAACTTTTGGAAGTTTTTCTGTAGCTTCTTTTTTATCAGTAGCAGTTCTGATGACTTTAATAGCGTTACGGGCAGTTTTTGCCTGATACCTATTTCTTATTCTTTTCGCATCGTTTGCCCGGATTCTTTTAATTGCCGATTTATGATTTGCCATTTTTGATATTTGTTTTTTTTAGGATTGCAAATGTATTGATTATTTCCATTATAACAAATACATAACGAATATTTTTTTAAAGTATTACCTCTTCCTCTTTCTGTAAAGGGAATAAATCTTTGATTTTATATTCATCTTCTCTTGATAGTATGTGCACAATGAGGTTTTTAACTCTATATGGTACTCCCTCTTGCAAATCATCTAAGTTAGCATCTTTTATTTTTTTAGTATCAATAATAGTTACAATACCAGAACCTATTACCTGAAGTTTTTCTTCCCCGCTAATAAGAATAGCTGTATCATCGCCTATACCAACTCCTGTGACTTTTTGCTTACATGCTGCCTGCACTAATCTTCCGAACCTTCCGCGGGAATCAAAATGAGTATCTATTACTACATTCCTTATAAAAGATAAGCCTTCTGCTAGCTCCACTTCCCCATTAAAAAAGCCTTCCATTGCACTTCCTCTTGAAATCATACATTCAGCCATAGCCATTGCTCCAGAACTTGTTCCAGCAATCAAAAAATCTTCATTCATGTATTTATCAAAAAGTAAATCGTTGAATTTTGTATTGCATAAAAAACTCCCAACACGTAATTGATCTCCTCCCGTTATAAAAACAGCATCTAATTTTTCAAGTAATCTAAGGTTTTTCGGATCGTTAGCCTCATTTTCAGAGCGGATATCAAGAATTTCTGTCCTATGACAACCTAGTTTATGAAAAACATCCCGGAAATTTTCAGCAGTTCTTAAAGGTGTGCTTGAAGAAGTAGTAATAATACCAATTAAAGAACGATTCCCCTCCCTGCACTCATCAACCATTCTTTTAAAAATTTCTTCAGAAATAAATTCAGGGTTATTTCTTTGTACAAAATCCATTTGCTCCAAACTAGTATGTTCGTTACCTCCTATGGCAAGCAATTTACCTTTTGGCCTAATATTTTTCATTTTTTTTCAGATTAATTAATATTGAAAGCAATGAAACAGCCTTCAATATTTATCATCTTACAATTTTTTTGCCCAATAGCAAATTACTGTAATTAAAGGGGAAGAGTGACTATGCTTTATAGAACTATAAAGCTGGTTTTCCACATTTGAGAATTAGAATTCCAAAAAAAAACAAGAAATTTCTTAGATGGACTGTTTTAAACACTTATTCTGTTGGCAAACCTTCCTTAGTCCAGGCTGGAATTCCATTTAAAAGATTGTATACTTCTGTAAAACCATTTTTCTTCATAAGAATCATGGCTTTGGTACTCCTATTTGCTGAAGCACAATAGATAAAAAGTGGTTTTTCAATAGAATATTCATTCTGGAGATTTTGCAAAAAATCCTCATCATAATAATTAATGTTTACTGCTCCTGGAATATGCCCTGTTTTATATTCTTCAGGAGTTCTTATATCAACAACTACCCCTTTTTTTTCATTTAGTAACTGAGAAAATTCAAGTGCAGATAAATCACCCTGTTGCTTTTGAGCCAAAGAACATCCAGCAGTAAAAGTAATTATTAGTAATAAAAAGAAATGTATTGGTTTCATTAGACTGGTTTTAAAGTAATTATATAATTTGTTTCGTTTTTTCCTTTAAGTGACTTTATTACTGCTATTTTATTTTCTTAAAGAGAGTATAAATAAAAGGCCTGTGCTCTGCTTTTGGGTTAAAATGCAAATGTCTTATGTGTTTAACCAACTTATAATTTTCACCTAATATTTGGGCAAGGTCAAGTTCATCATATCTGCCAACATTTAGTCCGCTGCATTTTAAAGCCCCATCTTTGGCAAAAGTGGATATAATTACATAACCACCTACTTTAATAATTTTATCTATAAGTTTTAGATATTCTCTCTGTTGTTTTTTGTCTATTAAAAAATGAAACACAGCACGGTCATGCCATAAGGAAACATTTTTTAACTTAATTAACTCCTTAGATGAAGTAAGATCATCAACAAGCCATTTAACCTGTGAAGATTTTTCTGGCCCTAATCTTTGTTTGCTTTTATTCAAACCGCTAACGCTTATATCTGTAGCTATAAGTTCTTTAAAGCCTTCTTCAAGTAAATCATCAATTAACACGGATGCACCAGAACCAGCATCAATAATAATATCATTGGGAGAAAGATTGCATTCCCTGATTAAGTTTAAAGAAATATCAGCCTTGGGTTGAAACCAACCCAGTTCATTTTCCTGTTTGGAAGAATAAACCGTTTCCCAATGCTCTTTAACTTGATTCATAGAAACTTAGGTATTTTGATTAATTATTTGTTCTAACTGGTTTACTGGTACAACCCCAGATTGTCTCCAAATTATTTTCCCGTTTTTAAAAAGGATCAAGGTTGGTACTCCCTGAACCTGATATTTTTGGGCAGCCTGAGGATTTTTATCTACATCCACCTTTATGATTTTGGCTTTATCTTCAATTTTTCCTGCTAATTCTACAAGCATAGGTGCCATTGTTTTACAAGGCCCACACCATTCAGCAGTAAAATCAACCAATACCGGTTTTTCACCCTCTATTAATTCCTGAAATTTTCCCATAATATGACATTTTAGCCAAGTTGAATCTTAAATGCCTAAAGAACATCTAAATTAACTAAGGCAAGTTTTAACTAAGGGTATAACAAGTTTAGTTCCGGTTTCTTTTATTTTCCCCATACCTCCTAATACATTGGTTATTTTGTCATACCCTTTGGCTTTCATAAGAGATGCAGCAATCATAGAGCGATAACCTCCTGCACAGTGTACATAATAGTGTTTCTGCTTATCCAGTTTATCTAAGTTCTCATTTAAAACACTAAGGTCAATTAATTCCGCTCCCGGGATTATTCCATTTGATTGCTCTCCTGGCTTACGCACGTCCAAAACGGCCTGGCCTTGATCTACCTTTTTTACAAATTCTATTGCATCAATACTTTCTACTTGGTCAATTTTTTTTCCAGCTGTATTCCAGGCACTCATTCCATCTTTTAAATAACCAGATACATTTTCATAACCTACTCTGGCTAGTCTTAAAACTGCTTCCTTTTCATTTGCCTGAGATGCTACAATTAATAAATGGTCAAGGGGATTAAGTAAAGCACCTACCCAGGGAGCATACTGCCCGTTAAGACCTATATTTATAGCACCTGGAATAAATCCTCTTTCAAATTCATCAGGAGATCGGGTATCCAGAATTACAGTATTTTTATTATTCATTAAATTCTCAAACTCCTCCACACTAATAGCCTTAGAGTTTTTTTTCATTACTTCATCAATACTCTCATACCCCTTTTTATTTATAGCAGCATCGTGAAAAAAGTATTTTGGGGGAGCGGAAAGTCCCTCTGTTACGACCTTTATAAAGTTTTCTTTACTCATTGGTTGTAAAGCATAATTGAATTTTTTCTGATGCCCAATAGTGCTAAAGGTTTCCTTCCCAATGTTCTTTCCGCAAGCAGAACCAGCACCATGTGCAGGATAAACAATAGTTTCGTCAGGCAAAGTTTTGATCTTACTGTTTAATGAATCATATAACATCCCGGCAAGATCGTTTTGTGTAAGATCGCTTTTCACAGCAAGATCAGGCCTTCCAACATCACCTACAAAAAGAGTATCACCTGTAAAAACTGCGTGTGGAATCTTATTTTCATCAATTAATAAATAACTTGAAGATTCCTGGGTGTGTCCTGGAGTGTGCAATACTTTTATTGTTAATTGACCAAGCACGAATTCTTCATTGTCTTTTGCAATATGCGCATTATATTCTGGAGCGGCCGTTGGTCCATATACAATTGTTGAATTTGTTTTTCTGGCAAGATCAATATGTCCTGAAACAAAATCAGCATGAAAATGGGTTTCAAAAACGTATTTTATTTTTGCATTGCGCTTTCTGGCCAGTTCTATATAAGGATCAGTTTCTCTTAATGGATCTATAATTGCAGCCTCTCCATTCGATTCGATATAGTAAGCTGCCTCGGAAAGGCAACCAGTGTAAAGTTGTTGGATGTACATTTTTAACTTATTTTAAATTAATTTATTTGCACTTATTTAAACAATGTAATATTTCAGAAAGACAATTATGCTTTAAGTAATAAAAGGAGTTTTTCCCTTCTCTTATTGAAACCACAACTCCTTTTGCTTTTAAGATACTCAAATGATGTGATGCAATAGCCTGTTCAACTCCCAATGTTTCATATATTTCAGTAACAGAGAGCTTCTCCCCGTTCTCAAGCAAACTAATTATTGTCAATCGGATAGGATGAGCTATGGATTTTAGTACCTCTGCAGCCAATTCTAATTTTTCACTCTCTATTTTATTAATTACTTTCATATTTTCATCATATATACTTATCTATATAACTGCATACAAAGGTAAGCAATAAAAATTGTATAATACAAATTAACAATTAAAGTAAGAGAATTTATTAAAGTGAAACAATTAAAACCGACATATAATAAATGTTAAATTTCTAATTTTTTAACATAAAAAGAGGTAGTTTTGTAATAATTAAAGGAGAAAAACCTTTATTTAAAACTATTAGTTGAAAATACCTGATTAATGGGGATGACATTAAAAAAACAAATTATATACATATGAAATAGCCATGCACCGAACAGTGCACTACATGTGCCGATTTATCGGGAAACACTGATGAAGATACCATGGCGAATTCCATACGACATAAAAAATAAAATTATATACATATGTAATAGCCATGCACCGAACAGTGCGCAAACACTGATGAAGGTAACATGGCGTATTCCATATGACAATTAAAAAATAAATTATATACATATGAAATAGCCATGCACCAAACGTGCGTAAACACTAATGAATATAACATAGCGTATTCCATATGACAATTAAAAAATAAATTATATACATATGAAATAGCCATGCACCAAAGGTGTGCAAACACGAATGAATATAACATGGCGTATTCCATATGACAATTAAAAAATAAATTATATACATATGAAAAAGATACTTGTTCCTGCAGATTTCTCAGATACAGCAGAGACTGCCATGAGATATGCCATAAATTTTGCAAAAAAACTACAAGCAGAAATTATATTTTTCTACTCCAGCCATATTCCTGTAATTACTCCAGGAACGAATTTCACAGCAGATGACGCAATGGTTCAGAACGAAATATATGATCAAAGAAAACAGTTAGAACAACTCGCTGAGAGCTTATGTGAAAAAGCCCAATTTGATAAAGCGAATTATACCTGTATTGTTTCCAGCGGTTTTGCAGGAGATGAAATTCCTGAAATAGTAAAGAAAGAAAAATGCGATTTAATTATTATGGGAACCACCGGAGCAGGTGGATTAAAGAAAATTTTAGGAAGCATAACATATCATATAATAAAATTAAACACCTGTCCTGTAATTGCTATACCATTAGGTTTTGCTCCCGAAACCTCTCCTACTAAAATTGTTTTGGCAACTGATTATAAAGGCCCAATACCTGAGATGAGCTTGCTCAATGAAATTTCACTTGTGTTTAATTCAGAATTATTAATTTTCAATGTTCAAAAAAAGAAAGATTATACCCCTTCAATAGAAGAGGCTATTAAAGGGCTGGCTCTTGAGAATGCTGTAAAAGACCTTAATCATTCCTATCATTTTTCAGTGGATGAGGATATTACAGGATCAATAAAGGAATTTACAGAAAAAGAAAATGCAAACTTAGTGGTAGTTATGCCTCATGAACATGATTTTATTGAAAAGGTTTTCGGAATAAGTACCACAAAAGAGCTTACTCACACAACCAATGTTCCCTTACTAATAATAAATGAAAACAAGGAAAAATAAAACGTTTAAAGGTTGAAAAAAAACCTTAACTTTTACTTTTCTTATATTTCATTCTTGTGGAAAAGAAGTTGCTTTTGATTTTCGTTTTTATTCTAAATACCATTAGTG
>JALYPI010000159.1 GCA_030856445.1 Bacteroidota bacterium | reverse complement strand
AAAAGATATCCGGTCAGTTTAAATCACTAGAAGGTGCCGATATTTTTGCAATAATCCGATCTGTAATTGACACCACAATCAAGTCTGGACAAAATGTTCTATTTGCATTGTCCCTCATCAGTAAATTAGATACTGAATAGTTACAATAATTTTATATTAAAAGAAAGTTTTATATTTTTTACTCTCTTATTGATGCTTTTTTTCAGTTGTACTTTATGACAAAATAGATATAACTGAAGAACCTCCTCCTTTAGAGTTAAATCTTTGTGATACTATTTATAAAAGTTATCAATTTACTATATCCAATAATTAACAGTAATTGTGCAACTTCAGGTTATCATGACTCAGGTTCACCTTCAGGAGGTTTTTCTACTATAATGGACTTTAAGCTAAAGTTAAAAATGGTGCATTGCGAAAAAGTGTTTTAGAGGATAAAGACACGCTGCCTTCCGTACCTTTATCTTAGGAAGAACACAATAAAATTAATTCCTGGCTGGAAAAAGAGGCTCCTAATAATTGATTGTTATTAATTTTAATCCATAAAAACTAATATCAAATACCTAAAAATCTTATTAATAACATAATCCAAAAGCCCCGGAAAAAGATTTTTCCGGGGCTTTTGGATATTAGCATTTTGTTTTATTATAAAGAACCGATCATTTCATTAGGATTAACCCATTGTGAAAACTGATCATCAGTAAGCAATCCGAGTTCGATGGCAGATTCTCTTAATGTACTTCCTTCTTTATGTGCTTTTTTTGCAATTTTTGCAGCATTTTCATATCCAATATGAGGATTAAGAGCTGTAACAAGCATTAAGGAATTTTCAAGGTTTTGTTTAATTCTTGCATGATTAGGCTCAATACCTATTGCGCAATTCTCATTAAATGAAACACAAGCATCACCAATTAGCCTTGAGGCCATTAGGAAATTATATATCATTACAGGCTTGAAAACATTAAGTTCAAAATGTCCATTCATTCCACCAATGGTTATTGCTGAATCATTACCGATTACTTGGGCACAAACCATTGTCATTGCTTCACACTGGGTAGGGTTTACTTTACCAGGCATGATGGAGGAACCTGGTTCATTTTCAGGAATATTAATTTCTCCAATGCCACATCGCGGGCCAGAGGCAAGCAATCTGATATCATTTGCTATTTTCATAAGACTAACAGCAATGGTTTTTAATGCTCCTGAGCTCTCCACTATAGCATCATGAGCTGCAAGTGCTTCAAATTTATTTTCTGCGCTTACAAAGGGTATTCCAGTTAGCAAAGCAATTTTTTCAGCAACGAGTTTAGAATAGCCCTTTGGTGTATTTATACCTGTTCCTACTGCAGTTCCTCCTAATGCTAGCTCAGAAAGATGGGCCAATGTATTATTTAAAGCCTTTATTCCATGATTTAACTGAGAAGAATATCCCGAAAATTCCTGACCAAGCGTTAATGGAGTTGCATCCATTAAATGAGTCCTCCCGATTTTTACTATATCATTGAAGTCTTTTGCCTTTTGAGCAATTGTATCATGCAAAACTTTAACTCCCGGTATGGTTGTTTTAATAATTGATTTATAAGCTGCAATATGCATTGCAGTTGGAAAAGTATCATTTGATGATTGTGATTTGTTTACATCATCATTAGGATGTATGAAGGTTTTGCCTTCTCCCAATTTATTTCCCTGTAAAACATGGGCGCGGTTAGCAATTACCTCATTCACATTCATGTTAGACTGGGTTCCCGAACCGGTTTGCCAAACTACCAAAGGAAACTGATCATCTAATTTTCCGGCAAGTATTTCATCACATACCTGGGCTATTAGTTCAGCTTTTTGCTTATCCAAAACTCCCAGCTGGCAATTTGTTAAAGCAGCAGCCTTTTTAAGGTATGCAAACCCCCTGATAATCTCAATTGGCATAAGTTGACCTCCAATTTTGAAATTATTTCTTGAGCGTTCTGTCTGGGCTCCCCAGTATTTATCTGCGGGAACTTTAACATCACCCATTGTGTCTTTTTCAATTCTATATTCCATCTTTGATTTTTTATTTGGTGCTGACTATTTTGCTTTTTAATAACTATTAATTTAAAATCATTCTGTTAACTATTCTAATAATTCAAGTACATTTTCAATTGGTCTTCCAACAACCCCTTTATTTCCTTTCACAACTATAGGGCGTTCAATAAGCACAGGATTTTCCAGCATAATATGAATCCACTCTTCATCAGACAAATTAAGGTTTTTAAGTTTTTCTTTATATTCTTTTTCTCCCTTTCGCAACAATTGTTCTGGCTTCATATTAAGTTTTGCCAAAAGAGTTTTGAATTCTTTGGCTGTGGGAATTTCTTTTAAATATTCTATCACCACTGGTTCAAATCCCTTTTCTTTAAGTAAACTTAATGCCTGACGGCTTTTACTGCATCTTGGATTATGGTATATATAAATCATTTTAAGTGGTTTTATTTGTACTGTTTTCCATTAGATAAGATTTTATAAAGCCATCTAAATCACCATCCATTACAGCCTGTACATTGGAAGTTTCATATCCGGTTCTAATATCTTTGACCATTTTATAGGGATGAAAGACATAATTTCTAATTTGCGAGCCCCATTCAATTTTTTTCTTTCCTGCTTCAATCTCTGCAATTGCTTCATTCCTTTTGCGCATTTCAATTTCAAACAATTGTGATTTGAGCATTTGCATGGCTTTGTCTTTATTCTGAAGTTGAGAACGCGATTCCTGATTCTTAATAATAATACCGCTGGGCTTGTGAGTGAGCCTAACAGCTGTTTCAACTTTATTCACATTTTGCCCTCCTGCTCCACCAGCCCTAAAGGTATCCCATTCAATATCGCCAGGATTAACATTAATTTCAATGGTTTCATCTACTATAGGATATACATAGATGGAGGCAAAAGAAGTGTGCCGCTTAGCGTTTGCATCAAAAGGTGATATCCTTACCAGGCGATGTACACCATTTTCTCCTTTAAGAAATCCATAAGCAAAATTTCCCTCTACTTCAATCGTTGCTGATTTAATACCTGCTCCATCTCCTTCCTGATAATCAATTTGTGACACCTTATATCCATGTTTTTCAGACCACATAATATACATTCTCATAAGCATTTCTGCCCAGTCCTGGCTTTCAGTGCCGCCTGCACCCGAATTGATTTCTACAATAGCTCCCAATTTATCTTCTTCACCACCAAGCATATTTTTAAATTCAAGGTCTTCAATTTTTTGCAGCGTTTTTGAATAGTGCGCATCCACCTCTTCTTCTGTGGCTTCTCCCTCCTTATAAAAATCAAAAAGCACGTTCAAATCTTCAAGGTTAATAAAAGCATCAGAAAAAGCATCAACCCATATTTTTTTAGATTGTGTCTTTTTCAATATCACTTCTGCCTTTTTAGGATTATCCCAAAACCCAGGGGCCTGAGTCAATTGTTCTTCTTCGGCAATCTGCCTTGTTTTCAGGTCAACGTCAAAGATGCCTCCTTAAAGCATCCAGGCGATCATTGAGTCCTTTTATTTGTTCAATATTTATCATAGGTCAAAATTAAAGATTTTTACTTGCTGTTAAAACATTATTTTTTAAAATAATATTTCATTTCTCATTTAAAACATCCCAAATTAAATCCGACTCATAACCCTTTGCTGCCGCATAACGTGCAACCTTAAATTTAGCTTCAGCGGGATCCTTTTTTTTCACCTCATTCATTTTTTTTTCTACAAGGGCTTTTAAAGTTTCAATATATTCCTTCTCATCAATTAAAGATAAGGCTGGTTTAATGAGTTCAGTGGCAACTCTTTTTGATACTAAAGCTGCCTTGATTTTATGTTTACCCCATTTTTTGATTTTGAATTTCCCCCTAACAAAGCCCGTAACAAATCTTTCTTCGTTAATAAAGTTATCAACTACCAGAGAATCTATAATTAATTTAAGTTCTTCTTCGCTAAGATCAAATTCTGTTAATTTCTGTCTTACTTCCTCTTTGCTCCTGTCTCTGTATGCACAAAAGGATTGAACTTTATTCATAGCTAGTGAAAAGGCTTTTTTAGACATAAGTATTTATAGTAAGAGAATAAGCAAAGTTATAAGGAAAAATTCGTTTTATGTTAATAAAACTGGCCTTTTTCTGATACAAAAATTTTGATTTCATTAAAAAGCCAATATATTTGTAATTGTCTAATCTATTAAAAACTTAAACTATTAAAATTATGAAAAAAATCTTTTTGTTAATTGCTATTGCAACAATGTTTACATCTGTTACAATGGCTTCTTCAAGTTACAAAATTAATGATGCAGCAATTGATGTATTGTTTGATCAATCAATTGAAGTGAATTACGAATTCAATGCTTCTGCAGGAGTTTTACAAAGCCAAAGTGTAGGTGGCTTTTTGCTAAGAAGTTTTTTCTGTGGTTTTATTGGTCTTCACAGATCATACATGGGAACAGGTGGCGAAACAATGTGGTGGAAATATTTTTGTATTCCTGTTGTTGGTGGTGTTGTTAACTGTGTTGATTTTTGGTATGTTGTTTTCAAAGGAAGCGATGCACTAGGAAAATACAAAGACAATGGTAAATATATTGTTTGGGCTAACTAAACTTTAAATAATATAAAATAAAAAAGGGGCTGATGTTTTTCATCAGCCCCTTTTTTTTACACACACAATTAATTTAATTTAACAATTCTTTGGCTACTTGAGAAATCATTTTGCCGTCAGCTCTTCCAGAGAGTCTTTTGCTAGCTGCTCCCATCACTTTGCCAAAATCAGCCTGAGAGGAAGCACCAGTTTCTGCTATCACTTCTTTTAATTCCTGAGTTAACTCCTCATGGCTAAGTTGTTTGGGCAAATACATTTCTATGATATTTGCCTGGGAAATTTCTATATGCGCCAAATCCGCTCTATCCTGACCAAAGAATATTTCTGCACTTTCTTTTCTCTGCTTAACCATTCTTTGCAGTGCCTTAATTTGCGAATCCTCATCCACCTCTACTCCTGAGGTCTTTAATTTAAGGATTTCTGCTTTTATAGCACGTAAAGCTTCCAGTTTTGCAGGTTCCTTTGCCAGCATCGCTGCTTTAATATCAATATTGATTGTTTCCTCCAAGTTCATTTTAAATCATTTTAATAATTAACAATTCTTTCTATAACAGTAATAAATTTATAACCTTTTATTAAAGATACAAATTAATCCACATTGTCATGCAAAAATGAATTGTTAGGTTTTATCTCTGTTTTTTTGTCTTCATTCTCACTTAAAGTATAACGAGAGACTTGCGATTCAGAAGAATGAGGCACATTATCAAGCTGAACGTTTCTGCGTTTGTAAGCAGGTTCATTTTCCATTCCTGTAAGATTACCCGGACGGGAGAAGTTTTTAAATGTAAGCTCCTTTAACCTGTTAACTCTTTCCTGTGCTTTATTCATTTGTTCATCTGCTGTTGGAGCATTTGATTTGATTTCAGCCTGTGGTTGAACTTTCTCAGTTTTAACTTCTGCTGTTTTCTCTGGTAATTCATCATTGGATTTCTCATCCAGAACATGAACAATTTTTTGCTCCTGATTAGGCACAACAAATTCAATGCTTACCTGCTCTTCTGATGCTGAATTTTTAAGGAACATTTCAGGCTCCTTAGGCTTATCTAAAGAAGCTTTTTCAGAAGTTTTGGTTTCAGTTTGTGTATTTACAGTAGTTGGGTTTTGTATAAGAAAAGAAGGGGTTTCTACTTCATTCTTAACCTCTGTATTTAATTTGTAAACTGTTTTCTCCGGTTTTTTCATTGTATCAGTTCCAAAATGTTTGTTAGAACTAAAACCAGTTGCAATTACAATTGCCCTGATATTTTCACCAAGAGTTTCATCAAAACTAACACCGAATATTATGTTAGCAGTTGATCCGGCTTCTTCCTGAATGTAATCAGATATCTCACCTACTTCATCCATAGTAACTTCCTGAGTTCCGCTGGAAATATAAAGCAATACCTGAGAGGCGCCTTTTATATTATTATCATTTAATAAAGGGGAAGCAAGGGCTTGTTCAACAGCTCTAATAGCTCTGTCTTCACCCTCGGCAAGTGCATGACCCATTATAGCAGTGCCACCATTGGTCATAACTGTGCTTACATCATTAAAATCAACGTTAACATATCCTGGAACTGTAATTACTTCAGCAATGCCTTTGGCTGCTGTTGTAAGCACATTATCTGCATGAGCAAAAGCGTCTTTTAAAGAAAGATTGCCATACATTTCTCTTAGTTTATCATTATTAATGATAATCATAGTGTCCACGTTGTTTCTTAATTCTTCAAGACCTTCCTCAGCCTGATTTTTTCTCTTTCTCCCTTCAAAAACGAAAGGGATCGTTACTATCCCAACAGTAAGTATTCCCATTTCCTTGGCAGCAGCAGCAATAATAGGTGCAGCACCAGTACCGGTTCCACCGCCCATGCCGGCTGTAATGAATACCATTTTGGTATCATAACCAATCATTTCTTTTACCTGATCAATGCTTTCAATAGCAGAGTTTTTTCCAATTTCAGGTAATGAACCAGCTCCTAAGCCTTGTGTTAATGATTCTCCCAAAGGAATTTTATTTGGCACCGGGCTCTTACTTAATGATTGTTGATCGGTGTTGCAGATAATAAATTCTACCCCATTAATGCCTTGAGAATACATATGAGAAACAGCATTGCTGCCTCCACCTCCAACTCCAATAACCTTAATTATTGATGGTTGTTCTTTTGGTAATGCAAATTCCATAATTTTTTGTTTTAAATGTTAAATTAATTGTTTGTGTGTATTGTGTGTGTAAATTTTTATTCTGTTTTTTAGTTTTGATCCTTATCCTCATCAAACCACTGCTGGGTTTTATTGAATAGCTTGTCAAAAAATCCACCCTTGGTTTTTTTAGAGTGAGTTGTTATTCTGTTGTTTTTATTTCTTTGTTTATCGTAATATTCAAGGCCTTTTATAACCAATCCTACACTGGTTGCAAAAATAGGGCTGGTGATTTCCATCGAACCTTTACCTAAATGTTCATTAGGGTATCCTATTCTGGTATCCATTCCTGTTAAATATTCTACCAATTGAGAAACATGCTTTAACTGAGCTCCTCCCCCGGTAAGAACAATGCCGGCAATAAGTTTTTTCTCGTATCCTGAATTTTTTATTTCATAGTAAACATGCTCAATAATTTCTTCCATTCTTGCCTGAATAATATTGGAAAGGTTTTTTACTGAAATTTCTTTAGGCTCCCTTCCTTTTAATCCAGGTATCACTACCACTTCATTATCCAGGTTTTCACTAGCCAGTGCAGAACCAAACTTCATTTTCAATTGTTCTGCCTGGTACTTAAGTATTGTACAACCTTCTTTAATATCTTCTGTAATAATATTAGCCCCGAAAGGAATAACAGCTGTATGACGGATGATTCCATCTTGAAAAATTGCAACATCGGTTGTACCTCCACCAATATCAACCAATACAACACCTGCTTCTTTTTCTTCCTCGCTTAAAACAGCTTCGGAAGAAGCAAGTGGCTCAAGAATAAGTTCGGTAACTTCAAGATCTGCTTTACTAACACATTTGAAAATGTTTTTTGCAGCAGTAACCTGTCCGGTAATAATATGAAAGTTAGCTTCCAGCCTAATTCCTGACATGCCTATAGGATTTTTGATTCCCATTTCATTATCCACTATATACTCCTGTGGCAATACATGGATAATCTCCTCACCAGGAAGCATAACCAGTTTGTACATATCTTCTACAATGGTATCAATATCAACCTGGCTGATTTCATCATCAAGACTGTTTCTTGTACGCATTCCACGGTGCTGCAAACTTTTAATATGTTGGCCGGCTATACCTACATTCACAAATTTTATTTCAACTCCTGATGCATTGCTTGCTTCTTCAACTGCAGTCTTTATTGACTGAACAGTCTGTTCAATATTCGCCACCACACCCCTTTTCACACCTATTGATTCGGCTTTTCCGTATCCAAGGATTTCAATTTTGCCATACTCGTTTCTGCGGCCTACCATAGCAACAATTTTTGTTGTTCCTATATCAAGTCCCACTACAATTTCTGAATCCATAATTTAATTATATTTTGGTACAAACAATTTGATTTTTATATTTTAGATTAATTGTTTCATATTCATTCCAACCTGTTTTAGCTAATCCTTTATGATAAAAGATCATTAAACGATTGAGTTTCTCTTCAATATCGGATATATCGCCAATGATAATTCTATGGTTACCAACGCGGGGAATTAATTCGATCTGATTATCCATATCCACATAAACCTGTTGAATTTGAGCTTTCCAAAACTCATCGTTATTAATAAGGTTAGCCAGGATAAATAAATCATCCAGCAATGTTTTTTTTGCTAATGAATCATTCTGCATTATTTCTTTTATACTAGTACCAAGAAGTGTATTATAGCCTGAAGTAATATTCCCACTTGCCATTAAAACCCGTGCTGAATATTTTTTAGAAAGAGGCATAAAACTGCCTTCCTGATCAATATAAAAATCATCATTAGAAGAAGAGAAAACCCTAAGTATAGGATTACGCTGCCATACTTTAATATTAATTTCACCGCTAATTGTCCTAAAAGCTTCAGCTTTAGAAACAGAAGGATTATTTTGTATCAATTTTTCAATCAATCCTATATCAATACTGGACATTGATTGTCCTATAATGGAATCCCCAGTGTTTTTTATAATTGAACGGACATCTTCCACATCAATAAATTCGTGTTCTAAATCACCTTCCACAATAATTTTCAAATCCTTACAAATTAAATTTTGTTGTTCCTCTCTTACAAAACCAAGGATCACAACAATACCTGCAAGCATTATCAGCCAGAAAAAGAACCTCGCTATTTTTTTAAACTTCGTCATTCTTGCAATTCCCTTCTTATTGGTTCAACCAACTTATCAATATCTCCAGCACCAAGAGTCAACAACACTTCTAATTTGTTTTTTTTAAGCTCTAAAAGAAGGTTTTCTTTTGAAACTATTTTTTTATTTGACATTTGCATTTTTCTTAAAAGCATGTCAGAAGAAATTCCCTCGATAGGCAGCTCCCTTGCCGGGTAGATGTCAAGTAAAATGCATTCATCCAGCAAATCCAGGTTTTCAGCAAAGGCATCAGCAAAATCTCTGGTTCGGGAAAAGAGATGCGGCTGAAATACGCCTGTTATTTTTTTTCCCGGATAAAGTTCTTTTGCAGCAGAAATACAGGCTTTAAGTTCCTCCGGATGATGAGCATAATCATCAATAAATACCAGATCCTTTGTATTTATAACATATTCAAATCTTCTTTTTACTCCTTTAAAGGATTCAAGAGCTGCTTTTAAATGTTTGTGCTCAATCCCGGCTAAAATTGCTGCTGCTGTTGCTGCAACTGCATTTTCAATATTATGTCTGCCAGGCATGTTATAACTGATATTCCTAATTTGGATGTCGCTGCTTATGAAATCAAACAGAAATTTTCCATTTTCCACTCTGATATTTTCAGCATAATAACCAGCCTTCTCATTTACTGAATATGTTTCATTGTATGTTTTTCCTGTTAACAGCAAAGGCAATTGTTTTTTATAAACAACATGTCCTTGCTCTTTAACCTGATCTGCAAAAAGATTAAATGATTCTTCAAGATATTTTGCTTCACCATATATATCCAGATGATCTGCATCCATAGAGGTTACAATGGCAATATCAGGATGCAATGTTAAAAAGGATCTATCGTATTCATCTGCCTCCACTATTGTAACGGCCTCTTTTCCTGGGTCAGAAGGCAAAAGAATATTTGAATTATAGTTTACTGAAATTCCGCCTAAAAAAGCAGCACAATCATTTCCCGAATGTTTGAAAATATGGGCAAGCAAGCAGGAAGTAGTAGTTTTGCCATGTGTACCTGCAACGGCAAGAGTGAAAGAATTACGTGTAATTTCTCCCAATACTTCTGAACGTTTTTTTACAACATATCCCTTTTCTTTAAAGAAATTCAATTGCTCATGCCCTTTAGGTACAGCAGGAGTATAAATAACTAAAACTTCATTGCTTTCTGCACTTATTATTTGAGGTAAGATGGAATCAATACTATCTTCAAAATTTACTGCAATTCCTTCTAATGCTAATGAATCAGTAAGAGATGTAGGGGTTTTATCATAACCGCTCACATTTTTTCCAATGGCATGAAAATAACGGGCAAGAGCACTCATTCCGATGCCTCCGATGCCTATTAAATAAACGCTATGGAAATTATTTAAACTCATTTTTTCTTTACAAGATTTATTATTTCACTGGCAATCACACCTGCAGAATCCTTAAAAGCAAGTTTTGCGATGTTTTCAGCTAATTTCTGCTGCTTTTCTTCTGAATTCAAAAGTTCAATGGCAGTTAAAGACAAGCTTTGCACTGCATCAACGTCCTTAATCATTATTGCAGCATTATGTGTTACTAAAGCCATTGTATTCTTGGTTTGATGATCTTCTGCAACATTTGGAGAAGGAACAAGAATGGCAGGCTTTTTCACAAGACATAATTCTGAAACAGAACTTGCACCTGCACGAGAAATAACTACATCTGCAATTGCATATGCTAAATCCATTTTCCCTATAAAATCAAATACTTTCAATGAATTTTTATCAACTAGTTCAACCGCTTGCTTTGCTTGTCCAAAAAATGATTTTCCAGTTTGCCATATTATCTGGATATTATTTTCTTTAAACAGTTCCAGGTTTTTAATAATACTTTGGTTGATTGTTCTTGCACCAAGACTTCCCCCAATTATCAATAAAGTTTTCTTTTGGCCATCAAGTTCAAAATGTTCAAGAGCTCTTCCTTTCTTTCCTACTAGGTTAAGAATATCCTGCCTAACAGGATTCCCTGTCATTATTAATTTATCTTTAGAAAAGAATTTTTCCATTCCATCATAAGCCACACATATCTTATCCACTCTTTTACCAAGTATTTTATTGGTAATTCCGGCATAGGAATTTTGCTCCTGAATTAAAGTGGGAATTTTTTTAAAACTGGCAACAGCCAATATAGGTCCGCTGGCATATCCTCCCACTCCTACTACAACATCGGGTTTAAACCTGCTCAATATTTTATTTGCTTTTAAAAGACTTGATAAAACTTTAAAAGGAAATGACAGGTTTTTAAGAGTTAACTCT
>JALYPI010000158.1 GCA_030856445.1 Bacteroidota bacterium | reverse complement strand
TTGCGCTCCTCCCATTACTGCCACTTTTGCACTAGGCCAGCCAACAATTAACCTTGGATCATATGCTTTTCCGCACATGGCATAATTTCCAGCGCCATAAGAGTTGCCAATAATAATAGTAAATTTTGGAACTACAGAATTTGCCATGGCATTTACCAATTTTGCTCCATCTTTGATAATTCCCCCCTGTTCAGAGCGCGATCCTACCATAAAGCCTGTTACGTCCTGAACAAAAACCAGAGGAATTTTCTTTTGGTTACAATTCATAATAAATCGCGCAGCTTTATCAGCTGAATCAGAGTATATTACACCTCCAAACTGCATTTCACCTTTTTTGGTCTTTATTAATTTGCGCTGATTAGCCACAATACCAACTGCCCAGCCTTCAATTCTTCCTAAACCGCAAACAATTGATTTTCCATACTCTTCTTTATATTCTTCAAAATCAGAATCATCAAGCAATCGATTTAAAATATCTTTAATTTCATAAGGTTTTTCTCTGGAATCAGGCAGAACACCATAAATTTCCTTTTCATTTTCTTTAGGTAATTGAGGATCGATACGGTTAAAACCGGCTTTGTCAAAATCACCTATTTTATCCATTATATTTCTGATTGAATCAAGACAATCTTGATCGTTTTCACTCTTGTAATCAGTAACTCCCGAAATTTCACAGTGTGTTGTTGCTCCTCCTAAAGTTTCATTATCAATACTTTCCCCAATAGCTGCTTTTACCAGATAGGAACCGGCAAGAAAAATAGTGCCTGTTTTATTTACAATCAATGCCTCATCAGACATAATTGGTAAATAAGCTCCACCTGCAACGCAACTTCCCATTACTGCCGAAATCTGTATTATTCCCATTGAAGACATAATAGCGTTATTTCTGAAAATTCTTCCGAAATGCTCTTTGTCAGGGAAAATCTCATCCTGTAAAGGTAAAAATACACCTGCGCTATCTACTAAATAAATAATGGGGAGTTTATTTTCCATTGCAATTTCCTGGGCACGCAAATTCTTTTTTGCAGTAATAGGAAACCATGCTCCAGCCTTCACTGTTGCATCATTTGCCACAATAATACATTGTTTGCCTTTTACATAACCAATAACAACAACAACTCCCCCAGAAGGACATCCTCCATATTCCTCATACATATCTTTACCCGCAAAAGCTCCAATTTCAATTGTCCTACTTCCCTTGTCAATAAGATATTCTATTCTTTCTCTTGCAGTTAATTTTCCATCTTTATGCTGTTTCTCAATTTTGGTTTTTCCACCTCCCAGTTTAACTACAGAAAGTTTTTGTTTCATCTCTGAAACAAGTAATTTATTTATATCTTCATTTTTATTAAATTCCAGATTCATAGCAGTATCGATTGTTTTATAATGGACAAACTTAATAATAATATTTCAGGAATTACCGAGTAAATCAGAAAGAAATTAGGGATTAAAAAGTGAAATTATTCTATTTCACCTGATGCTTTAAAATCAATAAGGACTTCCCAAAGACTATTTAATATATCGAATCTGGAAGGGTCTTCATCAGCAGCATTTTTTACCTTTTCTATAAAAATTCCCAGTTCAGAATTATTAAAAGGCCCTGGCATGTTTTCTATTACAGTAAGGCATTCAAATGTTACAAGATAGTTGGAACTAATAGCCAGTTCGATAAAAAACTTCAGGTAACTCGAGCAATCCATTCCCGACTCCCAGCATGCAGAAACAAGAATATGTTGGAATTCCAGATTATCAGGGTTAATTATTTCAACTAATAAGGCAGGTAGTGCTTTTACGTTTTTTAAATCAAAAAGTAAATGAACAACCTCATTTTTTATCTCTTCATTAGGATTGTTAACAAATGTTTTAACAAGAAATGGAATTGCTTCTTCTGTTCCATCCTCGCGAAGAGCTTGTATTGATTTAAGCACTTCAGCATTATTAACAGATTCAAGTCCTCTTAATTGAATTATTGTTTTTTTCTTAAGCGTTTCCATTTTGTAATTTCTTTAAAAATCTATTCTTAATTAACTAAAATCCTATTCTTTTAGTGTTTTATCTGCCTCCAAATATTGCGCTTCCCACCCGTACCATTGTACTGCCCTCTTCAATGGCTATTTTATAATCACCACTCATTCCCATTGAAAGCTCAGTAAAGTTATTGTTGTTTATAGTTGATTTCATTTTATTGAAAAACGCAGACAGAGAGCGAAATTCATTTCTTATAATAGACTCATCTTCAGTATAAGTTGCCATTCCCATTAAGCCTTTTAAAGAAATATTATGGAGGTTTTTAAAAGCCTCAGAATTAATCAAATTTTCAGCTTCCGGGTAATCAAAACCAAATTTTGTTTCCTCTTTTGCAATATGAATCTGTAAAAGAACAGGAATTGTGCGATTAAATTTCACAGCTTGTTTGTCTATTTCTTTTAATAATTTTATAGAATCCACAGCATGAATAAGACTTATAAATTCAGCAACGTATTTTACTTTATTTGTCTGCAAATGCCCAATAAGGTGCCATTCAATATCTTTTGGTAATTTTTCTACTTTATCAATTAATTCCTGAACTTTATTTTCTCCAAATATTTTATGGCCAGAATCATAGGCTTGCATAATTAGTTCAATTGCTTTTGTTTTAGTTACAGCAATCAACTTAACATGAGAAGGTATTTCTTTTTTAATTTGTTTTATATTATTTCCAATACTCATAGTTTAAGATAAGCTGTAAATGGTTAATCCATTTCTTAATTTGGGTTCAATCCAGGTAGATTTTGGAGGCATTGACTTGCCATCGTCAGCAACAGCTTTTAATTGATCCATAGTAACTGGGAAAAGTGCGAATCCAACTTTCATTTTTCCACTGTCCACCTGTTTTTTTATTTCATCAAGCCCTAATATGCCACTAATGAAATTCACTCGCTTGTCTTTCCTTAAATCTTCAATTCCAAGAACAGGGCTCAAAAGATTGTCTGATAATATAGAAGCATCCAGCACACTTGTGGAATCTTTTTTATTAAAAGTGCCTTCCAAAGCGTTTAAATCATACCATTTACCCGATAAATACATACTGAAGTTATGTAATTTGTTTGGTTTATGGATTTGAGTCCCTTTTTCTTCAACCTTAAAGTTTAGAGAAATTTTTTGTAAGAACTCAACATCTGTTAATCCATTTAAATCTTTTACAACCCTATTAAAGTCTAAAATTTCCACCTGATCTTCGGAAAAATAGATGGCCATAAAAAAATTAAATGGTTCCTGACCTGAGAAATTTTTGAAGTGCTTTCGCTTAGCTCTACCAAGTAAAGCTGATGATGCAGAGCGGTGATGTCCATCTGCAATATATATAGCTGGTTTTGCATTAAAAGAAGCAACAATAGTTTTTATCATTGTTGGGTTGTTAACAAGCCAGAGCTTATGCCTTTTTTTATTGGTAGTACTAAAATCATAAACAGGTTGAGTTTTAGTAATTATTTTAATGATTTCGTTGATTTCTTTATCTGGAGGGTAGGTAAGGCAAACTGGCTCGGCATTAAAATCGCATATTTCAAGATACTCTTTTAAAGTTTCTTCTTTATGGGTAAGTGTTTGTTCATGAATTTTTATTACTCCATTAATATAATCATCTATACTTGCACAGCCAATTATACCAGTATTAGAATGACCATTTTTCTCCTGGCTGTATACATAAAGGCATTCCTGATTGTCCTGAATAAATATGCCCTCATTATTAAATGAGTTGAACTTTGACTTTATTTTTTCTAATAATTCAGCAGAGCCTGGTTTGCTTTTTTGTTTACTGTTAAAATCAGGTTTGATAATATGTAAGAAAGAATAAGGATTTTCCTTAAGTTTTGAATCCAGCTCATCTGTATTATAAGTTTCTACTGGCCTAGATGCAACAAGATGCACTTTATCAGGTGCTGGCCTGATTCCTTTGAAAGGTTTTATAACAGCCATTCTTATTTTAAGTTGTCGATAATTTTTTCAGCTAATTCTATTCCTATTCTTTCCTGAGCTTCATTTGTAGCTGCACCAATATGGGGAGTGAGCGAAATTTTAGGATGTTTAAGTAATTCAACAGAAGGGGTTGGTTCATTTTCAAACACATCTAAAGCAGCATGTGCTACTTTTCCAGAATTTAATGCCTCAACAAGGTCCTTTTCATTTATAACTCCACCTCGGGCAGTATTTACTAATGCAACTCCAACTTTCATAACAGAAAACTCTTTACTTGTGATAATTTCACCTCCGGGAACATGCAGAGTAATAAAATCAGCATTGGCAATAACTTCTTCTATTGATAAAGTATTAATCTTAATTATATGCGTTGTATTATCAAAAAAATCAATGGTGATTTCAGCACTATTGCAATATGGGTCAAAGGCTTGTACTTTCATTCCAAGTCCTAATGCATATTTTGCAACAGCTTGTCCAATTCTACCAAAGCCAATTATACCAAGAGTTTTGCCCCTTAATTCAGAGCCTTCAGCATATTTTTTCTTTAAAACCTGAAATTTTCCAGCTCCGTTTAAAGGCATTTCACGGTTAGAATCATAAAGAAAACGGGACATGGAAAATAAATGGGCCATAACAAGCTCTGCAACAGAGTAGCTTGATGCCGCTGGTGTGTTTACTACAACTATTCCTTTGCTTCTGGCATATTCCACATCAATGTTATCCATACCCACACCACCACGGCCGATTAACTTTAGTCCCGGGCAAGCATCTATTAACTCTTTTCTAACTTTGGTAGCGCTGCGAACAGTAATGGCGGAAAAATTCTCAGCGTTAAGCACTTCAATAAGTTTGTCCTGATCAACTTTCTCTGTTACTACTTTAAATCCCTCCTGCTCGAGCAAAAACTTGCCTTGTTCATCAATGCCATCATTGGCTAAAATTTTTATCATTCTCTACTATTTTTTAATTATTTAAGCAAATTTTGCTTCAAAGCTTTTCATTACATCAACAAGCACTTTAACGCTTTCAAGTGGTAAAGCATTATAGATAGAGGCTCGGTAACCTCCAACATCACGGTGCCCTTTTAAACCACTTAAATTAGCCTCTTTTGCCAATTTGTCAAACTCTGATTCAAGTTCTGGATTATTCAGAATGAAAGTAACATTCATTTTAGAACGGCTGTCTTTTTCAACAGTACCTACAAACATGGAGTTCCTGTCAATTTCCGCATATAAAGTTTTAGCTTTTTCAGTGTTTACTTTTTCTATTGCTTCTAATCCTCCATTTTTTTTCAGCCACCTTAAAGTAAGCATTGAAACATATACAGGGAATACAGGAGGAGTATTATACATTGACTGACTTTTAATATGTACTCTGTAATCAAGCATAGAAAGCATTTCCATACCTGTTTTTCCCAGGAGTTCGTTTTTTACAGCTACCATGGTTGCACCGGCAGGCCCCATATTCTTTTGAGCACCGGCATATATTAAACCGAATTTATTTCCATCTACTTTCCTGCTGAATATATCTGAGGACATATCACACACCAAAGGAACAGGACTATCTGGAAATTCTTGTATTTGTGTTCCGTATATTGTGTTATTGGAAGTAATGTGAAGATAATCTGCATCAGGAGGAATTTGATATCCTGTGGGAATATAATTGAACTTTTTATCCTCAGAAGATGCAATAACAGCAGTGTTTCCTATTACCTGTGATTCGTTTATAGCTTTAGTTGCCCAAGCACCTGTATTAACATAAGCAGCATATCCATCATTAGTTAAAAGATTGTAAGGAACCATAGCGAATTGTAATGAAGCACCTCCACCTAAAAACAAAACAGAATATTCATCCGATAAACCTAAAAGTTCTTTAGTAAGGGCCATTGCTTCATCCATTACTTCAATGAAATCTTTGCTTCTATGTGAAATTTCTAATAATGAAAGATTAAGGTTATTAAAATTCAAAACTGATTCGGAAGCCTCTTTAAGCACCTCTGCGGGTAAAATTCCCGGTCCTGCACTGAAATTATGAACTTTTGTCATTTATTTGTAAGAGTTTAAAGTAAAAAAATGATTTGCAAAATTAATTAAATAAAATAAACTTTATAAAGCTTTAGCTTATCAGAATTATTCAATTCTTGGTTTAGTTGACTTTGTCTTTATTCCCAGGTAAAATTTACTTAATGGATAGGCAAGTATAAGTTGAAAAGCAGAGTGCACATTTTTGTCCTCATTTGAATTACTACTATACTTTATTAATCCTCTAGTGTATCTAAAACTTAAAAAGATGTCTTTTTCTGTCTTTAAAGTAATATCAGTCACAAATCCAAAGTCAAAAGACGTGTATCTGTTTTTAGATGGTTTCTGTGAACTCTGAGCTTGATTATATGCAGGATACATAAAATTTACAAGCATTGAAGCCTCTGGAAAAGAATCTAGCAAGTTGGTTGCGTCTAAAAGAGGGATGTCCTCTTTATAAGAGATAAAATTTTGAGAAGAAATAAGATAAGATCCATAAACTCCCAGGCCAAAGTTTATAAAGTTAAATGGATCATAGTTGAACATAAGGGGTAATTCAAGATAATTCATATTTACCTTTGCATTGGTTCGCTGATAAACATTTAAATCAAAATAACCAATTACTCCACCTAAATCTTCAGTATTGATTCCACTCATTTCTATTAATGAGAGTAGGGAAGCCGTATCAGTTGAAGAATAACTTGAAGTTTTAAAAGTATAATAAAGTTCCGTTTGAAGACTTATTTGCTCATTTATATGGTAATTATAATAAATTCCCGCATTTAATCCTGGCTTTAAAAGATTATTATGTTCTAATGTATTTGATTGAACAGGTATTAAATTTAGACCAGCACGAATTCCATAAGAATTTTTTTGTGCTTTCGCAGAATAAGAAATTAGTAAACCTAAAATAAAAACAGTGAATAGATTTTTCATGAAAACAGATTATTAAACAACAAACTTAAAAATAAAAAACTCAAATTATCCTTGTTCTTAATTTATTTCAGAAAATCAAATATGAATTTATAATCTAAAAAACACACTTTGAAATGCTTAAAATGGGGTAAAAAAAATCCCCGATTCGTTATCAATCGGGGATGGGAGATTAAATGAAATTTAACCAATGGGGAATTTTTGAAAAAATATAATTATATTTTTTCAAGAGTTACAACATATTTGTGCATAAATGGATTGCCATTTTCGTCTGCTTCAGATTCCTCAAATGAGTAAACAAATTTGCTTTTAGAATGCTCTAATATAGTTCCTTCAGTTGTTTCAGTTTCATTTCCAGAAGTTGTTTTGATGGTTATTTTTTCACCTTTTTCAGAAATATTATATTTAAAAGGAAAAGTAAAGCTGCCTTTGCTTGGATCGCTGTATTTTACTGAACCATCACAGTCACCTTTGCTAACTTTACATTTAGTAAATATATAAGTAGTATACTGATAATCTTCTTTATCAGCAGCATTTCCATCTTTTGTCATACTATTTATTTTCCATTCTCCATCAAGCTGTCTAACTACTTTTTGGTCTTTGCTACATCCTGAGATGAAGATAATCATTGGCAAAACTGCCATTAAAATAAGTTTTTTCATTTTTTTGTTTTATAAGATATAAATTTGATTTTAGAAGCAAATTTAATTAATTTATCATATGAAACACCAAATTTATTAATTAATAGGAACAACAGTAAAAAAAGTGGTGTCTAAAAATGAATTAAAAGTTAAAACCTGTTTGTTGTCAATGTTTGATTTTTTAAATATGTTTTCTTTGAGTTTGTTTTCTAATGAATTGTATAGGAGTTCTGTACAATAAAACGATTCCCTGTTTTCATAATCAAACTCATAATCAAAAGGTACTTTGTTCTTTAAATGACTTTTAGCATTTAAACTAATTGACTCTTTGTTTTTTTTATCGGTTTTTAGCCTGCATAATTTAACACTACCATTATAAGAATCATCCAAAAACTCTTTTAAACTAATAATTTGGACTCCATCTTTTCCTGATAATTCTTTGGCCACAGAGTGAACTATATAAATACTGTCATTTTCCCTGATAATGATTCCGCAGTGGGAAAATGGAATTTTCTCATTTAGTTTTTTCACTATCATTTTACTAATGCTACCTTTTCCTCTTTTAATGATAAAATCACCATCCTCTATTAATGGAATCAGTTCATTTAATTTATCTAATGAAATAGCGCTTTCAGTTTCTTTTTGGGGTGAATTATTGCAAGAGGCAAAGACTAATACCGCAGTGAACAATAAAAATTTACTTACAGGAATGGTAATAAATTTGATCATTAGTTTTATAAAAAGCAGTAAAACTAAAAAAATTAATTATTATTATTCCAAATGTTTTAGATGAAAATTGAATAATAAGTATGAATGAATTTAAAAGGGTAAAAATAGATAAAATGGGTCTTTTGATAAAAACTACGTAATTCTAACTAATTGGTTCATTATTAGTCCTTTAAAATATCAGTAAAGGTTTTTTTCTTCCAAATAATGATTCTAATTTTTATTATTTATTCTCCAGTTTCTATTGTGATATTCTATTGCTCTGTCAATTTTTTGCATATAGGAAGGAATTTCCTTAGATAGTGATATTGTTTTACCTGGAGTTCTTTTCTCAATTGCTGTATTTGAACCAGAGATTGGAGATGTACTCGGAGCTGTTCTGGAAGGAGGGGTGGGTGCAGTTCTTGGTGTAGAGCGAGGAGCTGGTTCTGAAGGAGTTCGAGGAGCTGGAGTTGATGGCGTTTGAGGAGTTGGAGTTGGTGCAGGTGATGGACGGCTTTCTTGTCTTGGCCTTGGTTCAACACGTCTTTCTCTCGGAGGAGTTCTCTCAGGAGCAGGTCTGAATCTTCTATCTGGGCTTGGTTGTGCTCTTCTATCTTGTTCTGGTTGGAATCTTTTGTCAGGATATTGTTCTTCTCTATCAGGGGATGGTTGAGTTCTTCTGTCAGGCTCAGGTTGATTTTTTCTATCCGGTTCCCTAGGTCTATATATATCATTAAATTTATCCCTTGATTCAGTTCTTTCTCCATTTGGCCTTTGAGTCTGAGGAGCTCTTGCCTGAAGCTCAGGAAATTCTCTTGCTATTTCATTTGAAACTCTTAATCCAGGGGATTCTAAATTAGAATACCTTCTTGGATTATTAGCTAAAAACTCTTCTCTTGTTAAATCTGGTCTTCTCTGTCTGCTTTCTAAAAACTCACTTTCAAATTGCCCATATTCACGTAACCTGATTTCCATCTTCTTCTAATAAGTTTGCTGGAAGTCTTTGCCTGTTTTCAATAGACCAGCTTGCTACTCCCTCTGAAATACCGCTGGTTGAACGTGGATTGTTTTTAAAATGGGTTATAAATGTATTTGAAAGTCTTGGGCGATAATAGTGATTACTAGGTTGATTGAAATACCAGTAAGTAAAATAATATGATGGCAAACCTGTTAAAACTACAGAGCCTCCTGGTCCGTAGAAAAAGCCCCAGTCATACCAAACTGGCCAACGGTACCAATACGAATAAGGATACCAGTGTGGATACCCAAACCAAAAAGGATAAGCGTAATAATGATGATATCTGATTTCCCTTATTTCAATTCGCTCTTCTCTATATTCTTCTTCTGAAAAGCCTTTTTCATTTGCATATTCCTCTGCAGAATTCGTATATTCTTCTAATAATTCAGGGTTGTCTTCTAATTTTTTTTGCCATTCTGCTGCCTCTTTTTCATTTCGTCTTTCAGCTTCAATATTCATTGAGTCCAGTCTTGATTTTACCCACTGAGGATTTTTTTGATACAAATCTCCAACTGAAACAGTAAGTTTCATGTTGTCTGCCAGTATTTCTATAACTTCTGGATATTGAATTAGTTCTCTGTAAGCTTCTTTTGTTTCCTTTGGATAATCTTGCAATACTTTATAAAATGAATTATTTGCAGATTCATACAATTCATTAATGTTTTTGATCAATTTATACCTCTGCCTTCCAATTTCAATTGCTTCCTCATGTATTTCCTCTGGATAGTTTTCCAGTATTTTTTCTATTTCCTGTTGTGATTTTTTTCCATTTTCCGCCAATGATTTAATTAGGTTTTCATAACGGGTTAAATCATACATTTTCAGTTGCTCTTCTTCTGGAAGATTTTCTATGAGTTGTAAAAATTTTTCTCTTGTTTGGGATTGAATGTTTTCTAATTTAAGTATAACTTCTGGATGCACTGATGCTTCAAGTATTGCATTTCTAGTTTCTTCAGGATACAAAACTAGTGCATCTATACTGGCCTTATCCTCTTCTATAATGTTATAAAACACTTGCTTTTCATTCTCTTGGTTAATTTGTGCATGGCAATTATAAAATAATAATGAAAATGCAGTAATAAAAAAAACAATTATTTTATTCATACGGGTTTTGTTTTTTTAATGTCATCCCGATTTACAGGAACGCCATGTCATATTATTCATAAGTGTTTCCCAATAAACCGGGACAAGTAGTGTACATTTGGTGCTTGGCTATTTCATTTTCATTAAAATCTTTTAATTAAAGTATGATTCCTCGTAAAATGGAGCTGTCCTTTAACGAATTCACTTAGTTATTTTATTATTCTTTTTAAAAGTCAAGTTAAGATTACTTTACAACGATATTATCAGTTACGTTTTTTATACCCGCAGTAAAATAAGCCAAGTCTCTTGCTGTGATTTTTACACTGTAATTAGGAGCTATTCCTGAGAGTGTTGCAATTCCATTGTTCACACTTACATTTATTTGTTCTGAATTTATAATTGCATTACGCATAAAGGCATTTTTGATATCAGCAGTAATTTCTACATCTGAAAATTCACGAGTAAGTTTTACTTTTAAATTATTTACAACATCCTTAACTCCAGGAAGATGGTAAGCATACTTTTCAATAATATCTTTATGCCAAAAAGCACTAACTATTCCATCTAATTCAACCGTTCCTTTAAAAACATTTACCTTTATTTCATTTTCATGAATTCTATGATCATTAATCAAAGAATTTTTCAAAAGAGATTTTATTTCATTATCATTAGGAACTTGAAAAGATTCAGGATACTTTATATTAAGGTCATTTTCAACTAAATATACTCCTCCAACAGAGAGGGCATCTTCTTCTGCTGCCAGGCGACTTGAATAAGTTGGTACTTCTCCAGAAAGTCTGACTACACCATCCGTTACTTCAATTTTAATATCCGACTCGGGAACTCTGTCATCCCAATTAAGTTGTTCTTCTACTCTGTGTTTGATTTTGTTTTTCAACTCAGTAATTGCCATGGATAGAAATATTAAAATTTAATAAATTGTTTTTTTTAATGAATTTAGTTATGAAACAGGTAATTTTTCTCTTATTGTGATTTTATCAACAACATTTCTTACTCCTGTTGTATAAAATGCTATTTCTCTTGCCTTCATTCTTGCAGTATAAGAGGAGATTGTTCCTGCTAATGTAACCTCACTATTTTCCACATTTACTGTAATTTCTTCAGATCCAATAAACCCATTTCTTCTAAGGGCATTTTTTATATCTGCTGCAATTGCTTGATCAGATATTCTACTATGAGGCCTAACAGTAATTTCACTATCAACATCCACTACCCCCATCATACGATAGGCATACTCTACAATTACATCCTTTTTCCAATATGCATCTACCTCTCCGGTAAAAGAAACTACACCTTTTATTACTTTTAAATTAATTCTTTCCAGATCAATTCGGTGGTCGAGATTTAACATGTCCAATATAGCAGACTTAATTTGATCATCAGAAAATTCATTTGGTTTTGGATACTTTACCTTTAGTTTATTCTCTACTGTGGAAACTCCGCTTATAGAAAGCGCATCTTCTTCTGCTGCAAGTCGGCTGGAATAGGTAGGAACTTCACCTGTTAATTCAACAGTTCCGCCTTTTATATGGATATTAATATCAGAGGCTATTATTCTTCCATCCCAGATGAATTGTTGTAATCGGTAAATAGCAATACACAACTTTTGGTAAATAAGAATACACAGAAAATGGAAACAAGAGTGCACAGCTTTTAAAGTTCAAAGGGGGTAC
>JALYPI010000150.1 GCA_030856445.1 Bacteroidota bacterium | reverse complement strand
TATAAATCAATTTGATTGTATGACAAGAGCCGTATGAAGTGAGAGCTTCACGTACGGTTCTGTGAGAGGCTTAGGGTGAAACTCCCTTTGCCTACTTGACCGTCCCGCTACGTCATATTTAACCGGCATCTTGCCGGAATATGCCAAATTGAATAATTGTATCTTTGAAGTTAAAAAAATGTCGATAGGTTATCAAATAAAAGAGCAAGACAAACTTCATTTTGTAACACTACAAGTAGTAGAGTGGGTTGATATATTTACCCGACAAAAATATCGGGATATAATAATCCTTAACCTAGCATACTGTCAGAAAAACAAGGGTATTGAAATATATGCATGGGTAATTATGAGTAATCATATTCATCTATTGGTGCGAAGTCAAAAGTAGAATTGAGTGCTATTTTAAGAGATTTCAAAAGCTATACAAGTAAAAAAATAATAGAAGAAATTGATTCCAATAGTGAAAGCAGAAAAGAATGGATGTTAAAAATATTCAAAGATTCGGCATTTAAGCATAAACGAAATTCTGAATATCAGTTTTGGACGCATGAAAACCATGCGGAATATATATTTTCACAAAAATTTATAGAACAAAAATTAGATTACATTCATAATAATCCAGTAAGAGCTGGCATTGTTGAAAAGCCTGAAGAATATTGGTATTCAAGCGCAAAAGATTATGCAGGTGAAAAAGGGTTGTTGGAAATTGAAATAGTAATGAGAAAATGGAAAACTTACAAATAGGCCAGAGGCCTTGTTAATATGAGCGTAGCGGGACGCTACGCTCACAGGGGAGGCGATTTTGAGGTAATTGTATCTTCAGAGAATTTTAAATCGTTAGATTTGGAACAACTCATCAAAATAATTAAAGATAAGATTAAATAAATGGCACATATACAGGTAATTCAATACGAAGAAGCCCAGGACAGGCTCAAAGATATTTACGAAGATATTATAGCAAAACGCGGGTAACCTGACATCTGACAGTTAAAAATTATAACTTTCTACTTCCTTTTTTGGTGAACTTTCCGACATAGTCACCCCTCTTAGACTTGAGAGATTTTTTTTGTAAATTTGTGAAATGTAAAAACCTCGCTAAAGTAGTTTTTGTAAAAAACCAATATTACTTACTAAATCTAAGAATGTGCAAAATAAAAATCAGAAGATAAAAACGCTCAGCGATAGCAATGATGAACTAGAAAATTATTTTAGAAATACCATTATCCCTCAATTATTTGTTGATGCGGATTTGAAGTTGAGAAAGTTTACTCCACCTGCCATGACACAGTTTGACTTGTCTCCGGGAGATGTAGGAAAAAATATTGCTGACATTAAAGATAATTTACGCTTTCCTGGTATAATTGAAAATATTCAATATGTAATTGAAAATAATGAGATTCTTGAAAAAGAAATTCAAACTACGGGTTTAAGGTGGTTCCAAATGAATATTATTCCTTACTTAGAGTTAAAGAACAATAAAATAAATGGAGTAATTATAACATTTATTGAAATTACTGCCCGTATAAAAGATTTAAAGGAGCAGGAAAAATTAATATCCGACCATGAAACATTGTTAGATTCTATTTCTCATGATATAAACAATCCTCTTTCAAATCTGCTGGCTTCCGTTGAATTATTGAAACAAGCTTCCAATGAAGATCCAAAGCATTTTCAAACTCTTTTAAAAATTGTAGAAAATTCTATACGATCAATACAAGCTATCGTAAATGATTTAAAAGACTCTAGAAAGCAGGAACATAAATATAAATCTGAAGAGGAATTATTGAGTTTTGAAAATATTCTGGAGGATGTTCGTCTTACCCTTTCCGATAATATTATGAAATCGGGTACAGTTATAAAGAAAAAGATTAATGTTTCTGAAATAACTTTTTCCAGAAGAAAATTAAGAAGTATTATTTACAACCTTGTAAATAATTCAATCAAATACAAATCCCCTGATAGGAAACCTGAGGTTTTTATAAAAACAGAATGTGAAAAAGGATTTATAGTTATTACAATTAAGGACAACGGTATGGGTATTTCTTCTGACAAGAAGGAAGCCATATTTTCTAAATACTTCAGGATTGAAAACAATATTGAAGGCACCGGTATTGGATTATACTTAGTGAACGAAATTGTAAAAAATGCAGGTGGAAAGATTTCAGTGGAAAGCGAACCTGGAAAAGGAACTGAGTTTAAAATTTATTTAAAAGATCAGGCACCTGCCCCATCTGCGAGAAATATTGAAGCGCAGAAGGAGAAAGAAAGTTAAATGGTATTTTCATTTCCAGAACAATCATTGCCTTTCCTACAACAACTGCACACAATTGGTG
>JALYPI010000249.1 GCA_030856445.1 Bacteroidota bacterium | reverse complement strand
CAATTAAAGGGTCTGTTATGACTAAAAGGCTTAATGCAGGATGGGATGAAGAGTATTTAAAAACTATTTTAGGATTTTAATGCGTCAGCCCTGAGCATTTAATAAAGGATATTCCGATTTTTGTATTATAATAATTACTTTTGTCTTTTAAATTGAACAGGATACCTAGAAATGAGATTTTTTAAAAAAGATGTATTTGGTCATTCAAATATCATTAAGCGCTTTATTTTTTTTATTGTTGGGGTTTTTACCTACCCACGTTTTATGTTATTAAATAAAATGAAGATAGAGGGGACTGAAAACCTTGTAAATCTTCCCAAAACAAATGTTTTATTTGTTTCAAACCATCAAACCTATTTTGCTGATGTAATTGCTTTTAATCATGTTTTTAGCAGTACTAAATGGGGATTTAAAAACAGCATTAAAAATCCGGTTTATTTACTGGATCCACGCATAAATACTTATTATGTAGCTGCAAGAGAAACAATGAAAGCAGGAATTTTGCCTAAAATTTTTGAATATGCAGGGTCAGTTTCTATAAACAGGACCTGGCGCGAAGCTGGTAAGGATATTAATCGTAAAGTAGATATTAGCGATATTACAAAAATTGGTGAAGCACTCTCAGAAGGATGGGTAATAACCTTTCCCCAAGGCACTACTACACCATATGCCCCTGGCAGGAGAGGATCAATGCTTATTGTTAAAAAATTCGCGCCAATTGTTGTTCCTGTAGTTATTAATGGCTTTAGAAGAGCATTTGATAAAAAGGGACTGAAATTGAAAAAAACAGGGGTTAAATTAAGCATAAGCTTTAAAGCTCCATTAGCTTTAGACCCCAATGAAGATGCTGATGTTTTACTAAAAAAGATTATGCACTCTATTGAACAGAGTGAAGAATTTCAGAACAAAGCAATTTTAAACCAGATATAAGGGCATAACTCTGCTTGAAAAGCCATGACATTACGCAGTACTTTATTTTCAAAAGAAGCGTATGAGGTTTTTGGGTTTGCTGATTTCAGACGTTTTATTTTCGCCAGAATTTTACTTACACTGGCTGTGCAAATACAAAATGTTACTTTGTTCTGGCAAATATTTGCTATTACTGGAGATCCCTTATCGCTTGGTTTAATTGGTCTTGCAGAATTTGTTCCTGCAATGGTTGTAACATTATATGCAGGGCATCTGGCAGATAAATATGACAGGAAAAAAATTGCCTTCTTCTCTTTATTACTATTTATTGTTAGCTCCTTTTTTCTCTTTTTATTCGCTGTTGAGCTTATTGTCGTTACTTCTACTTTGCCTATTTACATTGTGATTTTTATAAGTGGGATTGCAAGAGGTTTTTATCGACCTGCAAGTTTTGCATTAATGACTCAGCTGGTGCCAAGAAGACTTTATCCAAAGTCTGCCGCATGGAATAGTACTCTTTGGCAAGCCTCTAGTGTTTCAGGGGCTGCATTAGGAGGTGTTATTATTGGATTTATAGGAATTGGGACTAGCTATTTCACAGCATTTATGCTTATTTCAGTTGGTTCATTGTTAATTTATGGAATTAAATCTAAAACCCTCATTGAACTTAAAGATCAGATTCCTTTATTAGAGAGTCTTTCAGCTGGGGTAAAGTTTGTTTTTGGAAATCAGGTTATATTAAGTGCAATGGCCCTTGATTTAGTTGCTGTTTTATTTGGAGGAGCAGTGGCTTTATTGCCAGCCTTTGCCAAAGATATTTTATTTGTAGGCCCGGTAGAATACGGGCTTTTGCACGCAGCTCCTGCTGCAGGGGCAATTGTTACTGCATTATATCTGGCTTATAAACCTCCTGTAAAAAAAGCAGGAATGAATTTAATCATTGCTGTTGCTGGATTTGGAGTATGTATGATCTTTTTCGCTTTATCTACTAACTTTTATATTTCTCTTTTTGTTCTGGCCTTAAGTGGTTTATTCGATAGCATTAGCGTAGTAATTCGGTCAACAATTATGCAGTTGTTAACACCAGATCAAATGCGTGGAAGGGTATCTGCAGTTAATACTCTTTTTATTGGATCCTCCAATGAATTAGGAGCTTTTGAATCTGGGGTAATGGCAAGATTAATTGGGATTGTGCCCTCTGTGGTATTAGGAGGCAGTGTAGCTGTAATTGCTGCTTTTAGTTCTTATAAAATTGCTCCGAAATTAAAAAAGCTTTCTTTTTGATTTTGCTAATAGTATATATTTATTCCTTAAAAAAAGAAACCTCATAACCTGTTTTTGATTTTCTAAAAAAGGAATATAGTACTTTGTTATAAAGCAATATTTTGATTAATTTAATGCTCCTTTTTTATCCTAATAAAAAAGGATTTTTGACAGGATAATATAAACTCAAATAAATGAAAACTCCACAGAATGTCTTTTTAATTCTATTTATTGTTGCTTCTATTTTTATAAACTCAACTTCAATTTTAGCACAAAACATAGAATTAACTATCAAAGGAATTCGATCTTCAAAAGGACAATTATTGCTTGGAGTTTTTAAAGACAATGAAAGTTTTAATAAAGAAAAGCCATATAAAGGCTTTAAATTTTCAAAAAAAGATATTGCAAATGGAACGTTGACTGTGAAATTCAATTTGGAGCCTGGGATATATGGAATGTCTCTTTTAGATGACGAAAACAGCAACGGTAAAATGGATTATAACTTTATTGGAATTCCACAAGAGGGCTTTGGCTTTTCAGATTATTATCACAAAGCACTTTCCAAACCAGATTTTGAAATGTTTAAAATAAGAGTAGATGGGGAATATCAAAAAGTTGAAATTATAATCCGTTATATACTCTAACTAAATTAATGTTTCTACTTCTCATTTTTTTAATGCTTAAAATCTTGGCTTTTATTTTGTGATTGATTTTTTACTAGATTTGATTTAATTTTCTATGCTTTTGTTTTTCTCAAAAAGAAGGTCTAGGATTTTAAATTAGAGTATTTTTTCTTATTTTTAATATAAATTAATCCTTTGTTTATGAAATTAATTTTAATTTCTATTCTACTTCCTTTCCTGTTTCTTTGTCATGCATTTGCTCAATTTACTGCTCCCTGTGGCACTATAACTACAGATTATACTAGAATAAAAAACCTTTCTGTAGATAGAGAAGAAAGAACGGGCATTAATTCAAGAGCTACCACCTATTATGTTCCCATTAAATTTCGTGTTTTGCAAAATGATGATGGTTCAAATTATTATTATGCAAATCATGTTTTTGATTTGTTATGCGAATTAAACGAACAATTTCTTCCTTTGAGTATCAAGTTTTATATCCATGGAGAAATTGATTTTATCGCCAATTCAATTTACAATATCCATGATATTAATGGTGGAATGGATATGATGAATGAATACAATGAATATGGAGTAGTAAATACCTATATTGTGAGTGATCCTTCTGGATATTGCGGGTATGCCTGGTATCCAGGAACAGGGCCTGCGGGAGGAGGAGTGGTACTAGGAAAGAATTGTTCAGGACCAGGTAATTCTACCTTTGCTCATGAATTGGGTCACTACTTTTCCTTGCCTCATACCTTTGATGGATGGGATTTTGATCCTGAGTTTGTGGATGGAAGCAATTGTGCCAGTGCTGGTGATTATTTTTGTGATACTCCAGCTGATTATCTAGATTACAGGTGGAATTGTCCCTATTCAGGCAGTTTTGTTGATTCAAATGGCGATGCTTATGATCCTGATGGAACTTATTTTATGTCCTATTCAATTGAGCCTTGCGGAAATAAATTTAGCCTGGAACAAGAAAGCGCAATTATTTATTCTCTTAATTATGATTATGATGGACAATTAATTAACCACCCTGTTCCTTCGGTTTTTGAAGTACAAGACATATCAGTTCTTCAACAACCAGAAAACAATTCTACAGAAATTGGCCAGGGGCAGGTTTTTAATTGGGAACCCGTACAAGGTGCCTCTCATTACCAATTTGTACTTCATAGAAAAAATGTTTCTTCTTTTTTAAGAACAGATATAATAATTCAGGATACTTTTTATACTGTCACAGGATTAACAGGAAATACCGATTATGAATGGAGAGTTAAAGCTTTTCACCCAAATTCAACTTGTGCCCCTTTTTCTGACAAATTTTATTTTAAAACGGCAGTTGACGTTGGATTACAAGATTTGACAGCAGGGATTGAAATAATAGAGTTGTTTCCCAACCCTGTGAAATCTGGAGAAATCATTAATTTTAAAATAAATGCTCCTGTAATTACTGTTGAACTAATGGACCTGTATGGGAAAAAGTTAAAGTATTCTTTTTATGAAGAAGTTAATACTCAAAATCAACTTCAATTACCGGAATTAAAAAGTGGAATTTATCTGCTCAAATTTTCTACTAAAGATCAATCAGTGTATAAGAAACTGGTTGTTCAATAAGCGACTATATTTATTTATATTTTCCTTTTCATTTTGTTTTTTTATTTGATAAAAGAATAAAAAAATAAAAGTAATATTCAAATTTTCTGGGGATTAGGACTGTTTTCTTTCAAAAATTCATATTTTTGCCGCTATTAATCTTTGATATCCATTAATCACTAAATTTTATATTTTGAAAGCACTGGTATCTCTATTTTTTCTTTCCCTTTTCTCATTTTCAGCAAAGGCAGAAGCAGAAGTTCAAGAATTATCTTTAACCTTTAGTGATAGAATTGACAATTTTTTTAAACCCATAGTAGAAGCAATGGCCTCTTTGCTATTTTGGGATCCATTCGCTTTTTTAGGGCTTGATCTTGGTGCAACTATTCCGCTTGTTGTTTTATGGCTTGTAGTAGGTGCAACCTATTTCACTATTAAAATGAACTTTATAAATTTCAGGGGAATACGTCATGCTATTGAATTGGTGGCAGGAAAATATGACAATCCTTTAGATAAAGGCGAGGTTTCACATTTTCAAGCATTGGCAACTGCTCTTTCTGCAACAGTGGGTTTGGGTAACATTGCTGGTGTTGCAGTTGCAATAACATTAGGAGGCCCTGGTGCAACTTTTTGGATGATTGTTGCTGGTTTATTAGGAATGGCCTCAAAGTTTGTTGAATGTACTCTTGGTGTAAAATACAGAACAATAGATAAAAATGGATCAGTGTCTGGAGGCCCAATGTATTATTTAAGCGCAGCATTAAAAGAAAAGAATCTGGGTGGTTTGGGTAAAGTGCTTGCTGTGATTTTTGCCATACTGTGTATAGGTGGATCTTTTGGAGGAGGGAATATGTTTCAGGCTAATCAAGCTTTTGCCCAGCTTAATACAGTCCTGCCATTTATTGATGGAAGAGGCTGGGCTTTTGGAGTTATTCTTGCTATTCTAGTTGGAGTTGTAATTATTGGAGGAATAAAGAGTATAGCAAGAGTTACTGAAAAAATAGTTCCTATTATGTGTGGTTTTTATGTGGCTGTTGCCTTGCTTATTATAATTATAAATATCTCACAAATAGGGAATGCTCTTTTTATAATTTTTGATGGTGCATTTGATCCTGATGCAATAAAAGGAGGAGTAATTGGAGTTTTGATTGTGGGTTTTCAAAGAGCTGCATTTTCCAATGAAGCAGGAGTTGGTTCAGCTTCTATAGCTCACTCTGCTGCCAAAACAGATGAACCGGTAAGTGAAGGCATAGTAGCCTTGCTTGAACCATTCATTGATACAGTTATAGTTTGCACTATGACAGCGCTTGTAATTATTTTTACCGGAGCATATGAAAATCCAGAAGGCCTTGAAGGAACTCAACTTACCTCAAGTGCTTTTGCCTCTGTTTTTCCTTGGTTTCCATACCTTCTTGTAATTGCTATTTTTCTATTCGCATTTTCAACAATGATTTCCTGGTCCTATTATGGTTTAAAAGCCTGGACCTATCTTTTTGGCAATACGAAAGCCGCAGAAGTAACTTATAAGCTAATTTTTCTTGTATTTATTGTGATTGGAGCTGCTGCAAATTTAGGAGCTGTAATTGATTTCTCTGATATGATGATCCTGGGTATGGCATTTCCAAATATTCTAGGTTTGATTATACTTTCACCAATGGTTAAAAAGGAGCTTAAAAGCTATTATGCCAGGCTGAAAAGCGGAGAAATTAAAAAATACAAATAAATTTACCCCATTGTTTTTGTTGCAACAATTGATTAAATTGTTGTAATGAAACAGTTTTTACTTGACTATTTTACTTTTAACAAAATTGAGCGCAATGGTATCTTTATACTTTGTGCAATAATCTTGTTTTTACTGTTTTTTGATAGGATTATCCCTTTTGTTATTCCTCAAGAAAACATTAATTATTCTGAGTTTATATCAGAAATTGATGCTTTTGTTCAACACAAAACAATATATAGGGATTCCATTGAAAATGCCAAAATTAGTAGATATTCTCATTTTCCTGTTTCTAAAGAACAAGGCATACCAATTCAATTTTTTAAATTCGATCCTAATATCGCTACTCAGGAACAGTGGTTAAAACTCGGGCTTAGTCAAAAGCAAAGTTCCACAATTAATAATTATTTATCAAAAGGTGGAAAATTTTATAAAAAAGAAGATTTAAAGAAAATATATGGAATTAGCAATTCCCAATATAAAATGCTAGAGCCCTATATTAATATTGAAAATCACAAACAGACAAATCTTGATGAAAAAAATACTTCTAATCAATTAAAATTAGTTGATTTTGAAAAAAAGGAAAGTCCTGTACTTCTAATAAATATAAACCTTGCCGATACCTCAGATTTAATACAATTAAAAGGAATAGGTTCAACCTTTTCCCTACGTATTATAAAGTACAGAAACAACTTAGGTGGTTTTATTAATAAGGACCAATTACTTGAAGTTTATGGCATTACAAAAGAATTAATAGATAGTATTTCTCCCTTTATTTCAATAGATCATAATAAAATTAAAAAAATAAATATAAATACTTGTTTAGCTTCAGATTTTAAAAAGCATCCTTATGTTAATAATTGGAATATTACTAATTCTATTATAAATTATCGAGATCAGCATGGTTTTTATAAGAGTATAGAGGATATTAAAAAATCAGATTTGGTAAATGATGAATTATACCTTAAACTTGCACCCTATTTAACTATAGAGTAAAGCGTAAAAGGCCTTATGATCACAGAAAAAATCAAATCTGCCATCAGAGACATACCTGATTTTCCCAAACCAGGTATTTTATTTAAAGATATTACACCTATTTTACTTGATGCTAAACTTTGCAATGAAATTGTAGATGCTTTTATTTTAAAAACAGAAAATGCAAAACCTGATGCTATCATTGGTATTGAGAGCAGAGGGTTTTTCTTTGGAATGATGTTGGCCTCAAAATTAAACATTCCGTTTATTCCTGTAAGAAAAGCCGGGAAGTTGCCTTATAAGACTGTTTCCTATGAATACAATCTGGAGTATGGTTCTTCAAAAGTGGAGATGCATACTGGTGTAATTCAAAAAGGATGGAAGGTTTTGATTCATGACGATTTATTGGCAACCGGAGGTACTGCGGCAGCAGCTGCTGAACTTGTTGTTAAGCAAGAAGCACAGGTTTCAGGATTTCTTTTTCTTGTTGAACTGGATTTTTTGAAAGGAAGAAATTCTCTTGAAAAGTATTCAACAGAAAATAAAATAATAAGTCTTATAAATTATTAAATACAAATAAGAATTAAATAAATAATAGTACTTTTAATTAAGTAATAAAAACACTAAGTGATGGATTTTGAACTAAATGAAAACCAAAAAATGATTGCCGGAATGATAAAGGATTTTGGTGATAAGCATATACGCCCAAAAATGATGGAGTGGGATGAATCACAAGAATTTCCGGTAGAAGTATTTAAGAAATTAGGTGAACTTGGATTGATGGGTGTATTAGTTCCTACAGAATACGGAGGTTCAGGATTTACTTATACTGAATATGTAACTGCGATCACAGAATTATCTAGAATTTGTGGTTCAATAGGTCTTTCTATGGCTGCTCATAATTCTCTTTGTACAGGGCATATATTGGCATTTGGAAATGAAGAGCAAAAGAAAAAATGGTTGCCAAAATTAGCAACAGCTGAATGGATAGGCGCTTGGGGGCTTACAGAAACTGGAACAGGGTCAGATGCAGGTGGTATGAATACTACTGCTGTACAAGATGGTGATTATTGGGTATTAAATGGAAGTAAGAATTTTATTACTCATGCCATTTCAGGAAACATAGCAGTGGTAATTGTAAGAACAGGTGAAAAAGGTGATTCTCATGGAATGACCACATTTGTTATTGAAAAAGGAACTCCAGGATTTGGTTCAGGTAAAAAAGAAAACAAATTAGGCATGCGTGCTTCAGAAACAGCAGAATTGATTTTTGATAACTGCAGAGTTCATAAAGATAATATGCTCGGTAAACCAGGAGAAGGTTTTGTACAGGCCATGAAAGTGCTTGATGGAGGCCGAATCTCAATTGCTTCCCTTGCTCTTGGAATTGCCAAAGGAGCTTTCGATGCTTCTGTTAAATACTCAAAAGAGCGTTTTCAGTTTGGACAGGCTATTTCAAGTTTTCAGGGAATTGCTTTTAAACTTGCCGATATGGCAACAGAAATTGAAGCAGCTGAATTGCTTACTTTCCAGGCTGCCGATTTAAAAAACCGTGGACAAAAGGTAACAAAACAATCTGCATTTGCTAAATATTATGCTTCAGAGGTTTCTGTTCGGGTTTCAACTGATGCAGTGCAGATATTTGGTGGTTACGGTTACACAAAAGATTTTCCTGTTGAGAAATTCTATAGGGATTCCAAACTTTGTACAATAGGGGAGGGTACTTCTGAAATTCAAAAACTTGTAATTGCAAGAGAAATTTTAAAGGATTAAGAATATTTTTTAATTATTTTCGATAACAAAAAAGAGCTGTTCTAGATGAGCAGCTCTTTTTTTGTTAAAAATCAGGATCCTTAATTTTATTATTCAAAGCTTACTTTATATTAAACTTACGGGTAAAAGTAGTGTCGTTATCTATAAAATGTAGAAAATAAATTCCATCAGATAATTCAGATACATTTACCATCACCTTGTTTCCCGTATTCATTTTAACTTTCTCTGAATTTATAGTTTGTCCAAGCATGTTTTTTATTTCAACTAATAATTCACTCTGTAATGGGATTTCAAATTCAATGAAGATTTGATCTTTGGCAGGATTAGGAAAAACATTTACTGCTTGTGTTTTTGAGTTAATTTTAATGCTGGTTGGATTAAATACTTTCCAGGTTTCTTTTAGCCTGGTATCGTTTTGATCGATTCCTGTTGTGTAATAAAGTGTTGTGGAGTTGTTAAAGCACATTCCACCTCTTTGTCCGGAAGAAGGAATAGATGCAAGCTCCTGCCATTGTTGAAGGGCTAGGTCAAATTCCCACATATCATTGTATGAAACATTCAAGGAATCTATTCCCGCTAAAACTATCAGACTACCGCCTAATGATTTCAATGATGCATTAACCCTTCCTTTTTCTGGGAAAGTGCTTAAAAGATTCCATGAATCATTTGCAGGGTCATACTCAAACAGTTCTTCTTTGAAGTTGCCAATTTCATCCTTTCCAAAAATCAAATAACCTTTTCCGTTAAGTGAGGTTGCAGAGGCTCTCCAGCGGGAACCAAAAGACAAATTGTTTTTTTGAGACCAGGTATTATTGCTGATGTTGTATGCCCATACTTCGTTAATAGAGGAATTTGCAGCTGTTTTTCCTCCAATAATATAAGCATTATCGTTAATTACGAAACTTGCTGCTCCTGCCCTTGGATCAGAAGGTAAAGGTGTTTTTTTCACCCACTGATTTGTCTGAACAGTAAACATCCATAAATCATTTAAAAAGTTTGTATTAACCCCTCCAAAAATAAAACCTGAATCATTGTATGAAAAACCTGAGGCATATTGCCGTTCAGTACCTGGGGGAAGTGCAACTGAAGCAGTCCATGTTTCTGTTGACATATCAAAACAATACATGTCATTACAGGCAATTCAGCCTGTTTTAAAGCCCGTGCCGCAATATGCCTTATTTCCAATCACAAAACAGGTTCCATCGTCCCTTTCTGTGGAAGGGAAATCAGTTATCTGCTGCCAAATCTGGCCTGCAACAAACTTTTGAATTAGGATAAGTAAAAAAAACAGCAAGCCCTTTTTACTAAAAATGAAGAATGGAAAAGTCAATTTTTAGCTTATTAAATAAGTGTTTTATGCTAATGCTCTTTGTAAATTTATCAGTATATTTTTATATGTTGAAGAAAAATTAGTATTAATTTCAAATAGTTTCCTTTAAAAAGGTATCCTTACTAAAACAAAAAAGCCATTCCTGGTTATTAGGAATGGCTTTTTTGTTAAATATTTTAAATAACTAGTCTCTTAAATCAATCACTTCAACTTTAGGGTATTTTGCAGCATTGAATGTGAAATGAGCATCAGTTATATCTGTATTTGGAGTAAATGTTTTCACAGTATAAGTGTAGTGATTTCCGTCTTTACTCAAAACTTTAATAGATTGTATTTGCTTTGCATTTTTATCTATCTGTAGTTTTACCTGATGATAAGGTTTGCCTTTAACATCAATTGGATACAAAATAATAGTTTGAATTACTTTACCACCTTCTGTTTTTTCTCCTTCAAATTTGTATTTAAATCCTTTTTCATACATAGTAAAGATGTTTGATGGAGTAACAGCCTCCTCAGATGAAGCATCCATATCGTTAATCTGCACTTCATTTGCATCTTTTAAATAAGTCCATACTGTTTTGCCATCAGAGATAACCTCTTGTCCTGCAATTTCCAGTCTGTACTTGCTTCCCTTAATATGAATAGTTCCTTCCTGAGTTTCATCAATTTTAGCATCAGGATTGCTAAGATTGTACGAAAATGTGGCTTTTATATTAGAATAAGATTTGGTTTTGGCACTCAGTTCATCCAAAATAGCTTTTGCTTTTGCATCATCTTGTGCTGTTGCATTATAAGCACCTAGTGCTATAAATGCTACTATTACTGTTATTAATTTTTTCATATACATATTAAGCGGAATTACAGGTGTATTTATTGTTGTTAAAATTAATGAATATATTTCATTGCTCACTCCTCTTTCAAAAACTGTTCCAAAGATATCTCATCGGTTATTAACACCTGTCTTGCCTTGCTTCCTTCAAAAGGTCCAATAATACCAGAGGCTTCTAACTGATCAATTATCCTTCCAGCTCTATTATAGCCAAGTTTAAGTCTTCTTTGCAAAAGAGAAGCGGATCCTTGCTGGTGAATAACCACAATTTTAGCAGCTTCAATAAACAGGACATCTCTGTCAGATGCATCCATTCCCTTTCCACTGCTCATTTCTGAATCATCAACATACTCGGGAAGAAGAAAAGCTTCAGGATAGCCTCGCTGAGATCCAATAAATTCAGTTATATTATCTACCTCGGGAGTATCCACAAAAGCGCACTGTAACCTGATGATTTCGCTGCCAGTGGATAAAAGCATATCGCCTCTTCCAATTAATTGATCGGCCCCCCCGCTATCTAATATTGTTCGTGAATCAATTCTGGAAGTTACTCTAAAAGCAATACGAGCCGGGAAATTGGCTTTTATGGTTCCGGTAATGATATTTACTGAAGGCCTTTGCGTTGCAATAATAAGATGAATTCCAATTGCTCGGGCAAGTTGTGCTAATCGGGCAATAGGTGTTTCAACTTCTTTTCCAGCAGTCATAATAAGATCAGCAAATTCATCTACCACTAAAACAATATAGGGTAAAAATTTATGTCCTTGTTCTGGATTCAGTTTGCGGGAAATAAATTTTGTGTTGTATTCCTTGATATTCCTTACATGGGCATTTTTTAAAAGCTCGTAACGGTTATCCATTTCTATACACAATGAATTAAGCGTATTAACTACTTTTTTTGTATCAGTAATAATAGCTTCATCCACTCCGGGAAGTTTAGCAAGAAAATGTCTTTCAATTTTATTGAATAAAGTAAGTTCAACTTTTTTGGGGTCAACAAGCACAAACTTTATTTGAGAAGGATGTTTTTTATAAAGCAAAGAAACAAGAATTGCATTTAACCCTACGGATTTACCCTGACCAGTAGCACCAGCCATCAATAAATGGGGCATTTTGGCAAGATCGGCAATAAAAGTTTCATTAGAAATGGTTTTTCCTAAAGCAATAGGCAATTCCATATCTGTAGACTGAAATTTTTCTGAAGCTATTACAGCTCTCATAGAAACTATTTCAGGCTTTTGATTTGGAACTTCAATTCCAATTGTTCCCTTACCAGGAATAGGAGCGATAATTCTGATTCCTAATGCTGATAAACTAAGGGCAATATCATCTTCCAGGTTTTTAATTTTGGAAATCCTTACCCCTGCATCTGGTATAATTTCATAAAGTGTAACCGTTGGTCCGATAGTAGCTTTGATTTTGGCTATTCCAATATTGTAATTCTTAAGGGTTTCCAGAATCCTGTTTTTGTTTTCCTCAAGTTCATCTTTATTAATTACAATTGTAGAAGAACCGTGTTTTTCAAGCAAATCAATGGTTGGGAATTTGTAGGAGGATAAATCAAGTGTAGGGTCATATTCTCCAAATGCAGACTGATTCTCTATGATTTCTGGCTCTTCTTCTTCAACTTCTTTGTTTTCAATCTCAAGTTCAGAAGATAATAAATCATCTTTTTGTTCCTGATTCACTAATTCAAGTTCTTTATCTGATCCTTTAGTTACTATAGGAATGTTTTTTATCTCACTATTTAATGCAATTTCATTGCCTGTTTCTAGATCATCTTCTATATCCTCTTCAATATCTACTTCTGTATCTTCTATTTCTAATTCTGAATTAAAGTCATTTTTATGTGGAGTGTAGGTATTTACTTTTAATTCAGAGTTAGGAATTTCTTCAGTATTAGAAGGATTGCTTTCTTGTTTTGAAAAAGCAACTTTTAAAAAATCAAATGAAAGATTAAACACTGCAACTCCAGCACCAATCAAGATAAAAAACAAAAGCAAGCCTGTGCCCACAAAACCAATTAGGGAGCTAAGCCATATTGAAGCATGAAAACCAAAGGCTCCACCAACAACTGGTGCAATTTCATTAAAGATAAAACCTAATAGGACTGATACCCATAAAATTATAAAAAAACTATAACGGTATGCCTTTAAAATTGGAATAAGGGAGGTACCTGTTAGAATTTTAAACCCAGTAATAAAAAAAAGAAAAACAAAAAGATAAGAAATTACCCCAAAGAGGTTATGAATGAAAAAATGAGCTAAAATAGCCCCCAATTTACCAAGCCAGTTATGAACCAGTAAATCTGTGTCAAATAATAAATCCCAGGAGTTGTAAAAAATTTTGTCCTGATCGCTTTGCCAGGTAAACAGGAATGAAGTAAATGAAATTAAAAGGCAAAAAGAAAATAAGAGCAGAAAAAGGCCTGTGATTTTTTTTAATCTTTCATTGACTTTAAAATTAGTGAAGCCTGCAAAAGGGTTTTTAATAGAAGAGGGCTTTTCTACTTTCTCATTAGCTTCACTGCTGTTTTTTTTAAATTGGTTTCCTTTGGCGGACATAATAATGAATAAGGCTTTGCAAAGTTAAAAAAAACTTCAGGATTGCAGGTTTTAAAGTAAATAAATGCGAAACAAAAAAAGGGATTTTCATTTTTGAAAATCCCTTTTAAAAATCTCTTTTTAAAAAAAGACACGAATTATTCACCTCCGCTAAACATTTTTTGTAATTCTTCCATAGTGGTTTCTTGATAACCTTCAGGAATAACAAATTTAGCATCAGAAACTTTTTCTATTGAAACAGATTTAGCTGTTGTTTTTGTTTTCATACCTCCCATATCACCTTCGTATTCTAAAGGAAATCCATCAATTCCTCTAAAAGGGCTGGCGTATTTAGGGAATGAGATGTCATTTGTATAATAAACAGTGATAGGATTAGGGTTATCAGGTGTTCTTATTTCTGCTTTTTTGCAAGTGTACCCGGCAATAACTTTAGTTTCATCTAAAAGTGTTACTTGTATATTTTCTGATCGTTCTTCTTTTTTTGCCATATCTGTTGATGAAGTTTTCATCATAAATTTTTGTCCCATTATATCTATTAGGGTAACAATTGTTTTGGCTTTAGAATCTGAAATAGTAATTGATTTTTGCATGGCAACATCACTTTCACTTCTTGACTTTTCTTTTTTCAAATAAGTTTTCAATTCCATATCTGCCAGCATAGCTTTGGAAACAGGATCTAAATCATCTGAATCAATTGTTATCTCAAATGTTATTACGCCTTCAAAGGGGGCCTTTTTCTGTGCCTGAACAAAAAGGGTTGATAGTGTAAGAATGGTTATTAAAGTTAATTTGATATTTTTCATAGTTTAAAGATATTTTAAAAAAAATAATTTGTTTTTAAAGTTTAGATGTTGTTTTGGTATTTTTAATCAAGATAATATATCCAATATCCTGTTTTTTTTCCGCTGTTCTCTTTTTGATTCAGTGTATCTGAAGATATAATATTTTTTTGAGAAAGAAGTAAAAATGCAGATAGTGATAAAAACGGGATAAGTGGCAATTTGATTTGTATAGCCACCTTTATCTAAGGTTTAAAAATATTTGATCCATTTCTTCTTTAGTAATGATTTTGTATTCTTCAGGTTTTTCAAAATCACTGTCATCTATATCAGCAGCAGAAACAGATGTTGCAGTAAAACGCATAACTACATTATACCTTTTTAGCTGATATTCCAACAAAACACCGTTGATTTCTTTATAAGGTGTGCTCCAGTTTGGGGTTTTAATGTTTAAATCATCAGTAAAATAAATATCATAACTGGTGTTTTCATCATCTTTAAAAGTAATTAAAGACCTTTTGCTCTCGTAACCTGCTATTGTTTTCTTATCTCCAGTAAAATTTATATTCAATTCAGGCATTTCATCTATTTCCTGAATTTGGGAGGAATTATAAGTTATAGCATATTTTTTATTCAGGATTTTAACCAAATGAATTATACTTTGTTTTTGTAGATCTGAAATAAAAGTTGCTTTAAACAATCCCATCCCCCCTGTAAATTCAAAAGCGACTTTGTCATTTTTAAATTTCAATAGCATGGTTTTGGGCATTATAGCTATCATTACATTGTCTTCGGTTGTTTCAGGATAAGTAATGTCATATTCTATGATACCCTCAGAAATGTATTTCTTGTCTGTCAGCTGGCGGCAGGAATTGAAAAGGCAAAATACAATTATTGTAAGTAGAAAAAATTTCGCCTTGTTCATTTATTGATAACTTTAAATAAAAGCATAATATTACATTGAGTTGGAATAAAAAGCGTAACAAGTGCAAATATATTAAATTTTATTAATTGCCGATTAATAAGTAAAATGTATGGACAAAAAAAGAGCCTTTTTTATTTTTTAGAATAAAAAAGGCTCTTTTTTTTAAAAATTTGTGAAATTGTTATTCCAGATGTTTAATAACCTAAAATCTTAAGCATTGATTTATAACTCTGTTCTTTAGCAAACAAACGGGTATAAAATTCTCCGTTTTCATCTTTATCAATTAACACGTGCTTTGGTGAGGGAATAAGGCAATGTTTAATGCCACCATACCCGCTCAGTGATTCTTGATAGGCCCCTGTATTAAAGAAACCGATATACTGAGGCTTGTTTTTTTCATATTTAGGCAAAAAAACTGAATTTACATGTGCCTCAGAATTGTAATAATCAAGACCATCGCAGGTAAGGCCACCTAAGTTTACTCGCTGATATTCGTTTTCCCAGTTATTAATGGCCATTAAAATGAATCTTTGATTTATTCCCCAGGTGTCAGGCAAGGTGGTAATGAAGGAGCCGTCAATCATGTTCCAAAGCTCAGTATCGTTTTGCTGTTTTTGGTCAAGAATTGAGAAAAAGGTAGCACCGCTTTCACCAACAGTAAATGAACCGAATTCAGAAAATATATTGGGTTCTGCAACTCCATGTTCATCACAAAACTTCTTGGTTTGGGAAATTATTTCTTCTATAATATACTCATAATCAAAGTCAAAACCCAGAGATGTTTTAATTGGTAAACCCCCACCAATATTAAGAGTATCCAGAGTAGGACAAATTTTCTTTAGGTCTACATAGACTTTAAGGCACTTAGCCAACTCACTCCAATAGAAAATAGAATCTTTCATTCCTTTATTGATAAAGAAATGAAGCATTTTAAGCTCAAAATTCGGGTTTCCTTTAATCTGCTCTATATAATAGTCTTTTATGTCTTTATATCTGATGCCTAGCCTTGAGGTATAAAACTCAAAACTGGGATCCTCCTCAGAGGCAATACGAATACCTAGTTTAACTTTGCTTTTAGCGTGGGCTTTATAATATTCAATTTCTTCTTTATTGTCAATAACTGGAATTACATTGTTAAAGCCATCATTAATAAGATCTGTTATATATTCTTTATACAAGTTGTTTTTAAAACCATTGCAAACAATGAACTTGTTTTGCTTTAATTCACCTTGGTCATACAGTTCACGTATTATTTGTATATCAAAAGCAGAAGATGTTTCCAGATGAGCATCATTTTTTAACACCTCTTCCAAAACAAATGAAAAATGTGAACTTTTTGTACAATAGCAATAGGTGTAATTCCCTTTATAATCAACTTTTGCCATAGCTACATTAAAAAGTTTCTTTGCTTTTTGAATCTGTTGACCAATTTTAGGCAAATATGAAATTTTTAAAGGTGTTCCATATTGTTTAATTACACCCATTAAAGGAATATCATGAAAGTACAATTCATTATCAATAACATTAAAACTCTCCTGTGGGAAATCAAATGTTTGTTGAAACAGGTCTATATATTTATTCTTCATTTTTAATTTAAATACAATCTAAGTTAGTTACATTAAAAAATTATGTACAAAGTAAGTCACTTGGATTTACTTTTACAAACTAATTTAAAAACGAGAAAAAATAATGTTTGTTTTAGAATTGTATTCCTACATAAAAGAAAAAGTAGGGGAAGTATGGGTTTTAATTTTCGTGTGATTAGAAGCATTTAAAAAATCATAACAAAGGTGGAATTCGGTTTTTGCATAGCCAGCTGGTGGGGGAGTGCTTAATTAAGTGTGTCATCGTTTAATAATCTTTCGCCAAAACATTGATTTAATTCAGTTCTTTTTTAATGCTGACAATTAGTTTTCCTGCAAAATTAAAACACGGTTTTTATATTGAACTCAGTTCAGTAATTCCATTTGATTTCTTTACTTTGCAAAAAAATAATACAATCTTTGGTGCTTTAAACATTATATTTAAGGCTCAAAATATTTTCTAAGTATGAAATAGCCATGCACCAATCGTGCGCAAACACTAATGAATATAACATGGCGTATTCAATATGACAATTAAAAAAATAATTATATATATATTAAATAGCCGTGCACCGAACAGTGCACAAACACTAATGAAGATAGCATGGTGTACCCGATAGCTATCGGGTCCATATGACCTAAAAAAAACAATTATCTACATATGAAAAAACTAAAATTCATTCAAATAAAATCAGAAATAGGGGCAGGAACACGTGGTGCGAGTATGGGAGTGGATGCCATAAAAATTGCTGCTCTTGATCACGGAAGTACTCTTTTTAAAAATATTGAATCAGTTGAAGTTCCTAATGAAAACCATTTGTTATATGAACCGCCTGGAAGTCCTTATGCAAAAAGGATTAAAGGGATCATTAAGACATATGAAAACATGTCTTCCCAAGTTGCTGAGACTTTAAAAAACAATCAGTTTCCTGTTGTTTTGGCAGGAGATCACAGTACTGCTGGAGCTACCATAGCAGGAATAAAAATGGCTTATCCCAAGCAGCGTATTGGGGTAATTTGGATAGATGCCCATGCTGATTTGCATTCTCCTTATACAAGCCCTACTGGAAATATGCATGGTATGCCATTAGCAGTAACACTTGGTGAGGACAACATTACCAACAAAATGAACAAGGTAGATAAGGAAACTGCGGAGCTTTGGAATAAATTGAAAAAAACAGGTGGGATATCACCTAAAATTGAATATAAGGATTTGGTGTTTATTTGTGTAAGAGATATAGAGCCAGAGGAATCTTATCTTATAAAAAAGCATAAAATAAAAACATTTACTACCGCTGAAGTAAGAAGAAATGGAGTAGAAAAAATAGCTCGTGATACACTTGCTCATCTTAGCAAATGCAATCTTATTTATATTTCTTTTGATGTGGATTCAATGGATTCATCTATTTCCAAAGGAACAGGCACTCCGGTTAGAAATGGAATTACTGAAAAAGAAGCAGGAAGTTTATGTGTAAGGCTTATACAAAATGAAAAAGTTTGTTGCTTTGAAATTTGCGAGGTAAACCCTACTTTAGATAAAGAAAACCTAATGGCTGAAAATACTTTTGAAATACTTCAGAAAGTGGTAAGCCAAATTGCCAGTTAATACCAGAGAAAATATGATAAGGATTGAACAGCTGATAAAAAAGCATATCTCAGAAGTAGTAAATTCTATTTATAATCTTGAAACGGAGTCGTCAGAAATTATACTTCAAAAAACAAGAAAAGAATTTCAAGGTGATTTCACCCTTGTTGTTTTTCCTTTCACCCGTTTTTCTAAACTTTCTCCTGAAGCAACTGCTGATCAAATAGGCAAAGAATTGCTGGAAAAGTTAAAAGAGATTACTAATTTTAATGTGGTAAAGGGTTTTTTGAATCTGACAGTTAATGACGCTTACTGGATAAATTTTTTATCACAAAGCGCTTCAATTACTAATTATGGTTTTTCACCAAAAGAGTCAAAAGAAACAATTGTTATTGAATATCCCTCACCTAATACCAACAAACCACTGCATTTAGGTCATTTGCGAAATATATTTCTCGGAAATTCTGTTACCGAAATTTTAAAAGCTAACGGCCATAAACTTATTCATACGTGTCTTTATAATGACCGTGGAACCAATATTTCCAAATCCATGCTTGCCTGGAAAATGTTTGGAAATGGTGAAACTCCTGGATCAAGAGGTATCAAGGGAGATAAATTTGTGGGAGAGTTTTATGTGAAATTTTCAGATGCGTATAAAAGGGAAATAAAAGAATTAACTGAATCCGGACTAAGTGAGGAAGAAGCGGCAAAAAAATCAAAACTTAATGCCTCTGTTAATGAACTTACTGTAAAATGGGAGCAAGGTGATAAAGAAGTAAGGGATTTATGGGAAACAATGAACGGTTGGGTATATGATGGTATTGAACAAACTTACAATTCACTTGGCATTAAACCGGATAAAAACTATTATGAATCTGATGTTTATAATCTAGGTAAAGAAACAGTAATTGAAGGTTTAACCAAAGGAGTTTTTTATAAAAAAGAAGATGGCTCTGTTTGGATTGATCTTACCGAGGATGGCTTAGATCATAAATTGGTTTTAAGAAGCAATGGTACCACTGTTTACATTACCCAGGACATTGCCATTGCAAATGAAAAGGATAAGGACTTTAACTTTAACCGCTCCATTTATGTGGTAGGAAATGAGCAGGAATATCATTTTAAGGTGTTATTTCTGATATTAAAAAAATTAGGAAGAAAATGGGCAGATAATCTTTATCATTTATCCTATGGGATGGTTGAACTTCCTTCAGGTAAAATGAAATCAAGAGAGGGAACAGTGGTTGATGCAGATGATCTGCTTGAAGAAATGGTGGAAACTGCAAAAAAGACTACCCAGGAACTGGGTAAAATCGAGGGCTTTACTAATCAAGAAGCAGAAGACTTATATAAATCCATTGGATATGGGGCACTAAAATATTTTATTCTTAAAGTGGATCCCAAAAAGAAAATGTTGTTTAACCCTCAGGAATCTATTGATTTTAATGGCAATACAAGTCCTTTTATTCAATATTCATATGCCAGAATTCAATCAATTTTAAGAAGAGCAGAAGCAAGTGATTTTAATTTCGATCAATTGAATAAAATTGATCAAAAAGAAAAAGATGTGATTAAATTAATACATGATTTTCCAGCCATTATAAGTGAAGCTGGAGATAATTACAGCCCTGCATTAATTGGAAATTACGTTTATGAGCTGGCAAAAATGTATAATCAGTTCTACCATGAGAATCCTGTATTGAAGGAAGAAAATGAAAATTTAAAATTATTCCGTCTTAGTTTATCTTCTACTACTGGTAAAATTATAAAATCTTCAATGAATTTACTGGGGATTGATGTACCGGAAAAAATGTAATAAAAAAGGACAAAAAGGGTTTTGTTTATTGTGGAATTTAATCTTCCTTACTTGTTTTCCTTCATTGTGTGAATGAAGACAATTTATTAACTTTGTTTTTTAGTAAAATTACTATTTATATATGTTTGAAAATTTAAGCGACAAACTCGAAAAAGCCTTTAAGATAGTTAAAGGGCAGGGGCAAATAACCGAAATTAACGTAGCGGAAACGGTTAAGGAAATTAGAAGAGCACTTCTTGACGCTGACGTTAACTATAAGATTTCAAAGCAGTTTACAGATGTTGTAAAAGAGAAAGCCCTTGGTCAAAATGTATTGACTGCTGTTTCTCCAGGCCAATTAATGGTAAAGATCACACATAGTGAACTTGTTAATTTAATGGGTGGACAAAAATCTGAAATTGATTTATCAGGAGTTCCTTCTGTTATATTAATGTCAGGCTTGCAAGGATCTGGTAAAACAACCTTTTCAGGTAAACTTGCCAATTTTTTAAAGACAAAAAAAAATAAAAAACCATTACTTGTTGCCTGTGACGTTTACCGTCCGGCAGCTATCGAACAGCTTCATGTTCTTGGAGAGCAGATTAAAGTAGATGTTTTTTCTGATAAAGAATCTAAAGATCCTGTGGCAATAGCTCAAAATGCCATTGCACATGCAAAAGCCAATAAGCATGATGTTGTAATCATTGATACCGCAGGTCGTTTAGCTGTAGATGAGGAAATGATGAAGGAGATTGAGCGCTTGAAAAAAACCATTAATCCTCATGAAATTCTTTTTGTGGTGGATTCAATGACAGGGCAGGATGCGGTGAATACAGCTAAAGCATTTAATGATCGTATTAATTTCAATGGTGTAGTGTTAACCAAATTAGATGGGGATACACGTGGTGGAGCTGCGCTTTCCATTACTTCTGTGGTTAACAAACCAATAAAATTTGTTGGTACCGGTGAAAAAATGGAAGCCATTGATATTTTCTATCCTGAAAGGATGGCTGACAGAATTCTTGGAATGGGTGATATTGTTACCCTTGTTGAAAGAGCCCAGGATCAGTTTGACACAGAGCAGGCACGTAAAATGCAAAAGAAAATTTCTAAAAACCAATTCGGTTTTAACGATTTTCTTGCTCAAATCAACCAGATCAAAAAAATGGGTAACCTGAAGGATTTGGCTAGTATGATTCCCGGAGTTGGTAAAGCTATTAAAGATGTTGATATTGATGATGATGCTTTTAAAGGTATTGAAGCCATTATATTTTCTATGACCAATCAGGAAAGAGATAATCCTGAAATAATTAATGGTAACAGGAAAAAGAGAATAGCAGAGGGCAGTGGGACCAGTATTCAGGAAGTAAACCGATTGATCAAGCAGTTTGAAGATACCCGTAAAATGATGCGCATGATGACTGATAAGAACAAGATGGCTCAGATGATGAAGAACATGCCAAAGATGGGCAGATAAAAATTACATATTTTGAAAACAGCACTAATAGCAGGTTCTACAGGGTTAACCGGAAGTAATTGTCTTGAATACCTGCTTGAATGTGGTGAATATTCCAACATAATAGCTCTAAACCGCAAAGAGCTGAATATTAAAAATAAAAAACTCCAACAAATAATTGTTGATTTTACCAGGCTAGAAGAGGCTTTAAAAGATGTAAAAGCAGATGATGTTTATTGTTGCCTTGGCACAACAATTAAAAAAGCAGGATCAAAAGAAGCTTTTTTAAAAGTAGAGTTCGAATATCCTTTGCAAATTGCCTCTTTTCTAAGACAAAACGGAGCAAAATGTTTTAGCTTAGTCTCAGCTCTTGGGGCCGATAATAATTCAAATATCTTTTATAGTAAAGTAAAAGGAGAAATTGAGCAGGCAATAACAAAACTAAATTATCCAAAATTAAATATTTTCAGGCCTTCTATCTTAGAGGGTGAAAGAAAAGAATCCAGGCCAGGAGAAAAAGCAGGATTATTACTGGCCAAAATTTTATCCCCATTGATGATTGGACCACTAAAAAAATACCGACCTGTAAAAGCTTCTGCTGTGGCTTATACTATGATTCATTATTCCATTAATGGCCCGGATGGAGTAAACATAATAGAATCAGACATGATAAATACAATTTACAATAAAATCATAACATGGAATTAATTGACGGAAAAAAGATTTCTTCCGATATAAAGGCTGAGTTAGCTTTAGAAGTTGGAAAACTAAGGGAAGAGGGACACAAAATTCCTCATCTTGCCGCCATACTTGTTGGAAATGATGGGGCAAGCGAAACCTATGTAGCTGCAAAAGTAAAGGCTTGTGAACAAACAGGCTTTAAGTCCTCTCTTTTCAGATTGCCTGATAGTATAAGTGAGAAGGAGCTTTTATTGAAAATAGAACAAATAAATTCTGATGATGATATAGATGGTATAATTGTTCAGCTTCCTCTTCCTAAGCATATTAATGAAGAAAAAGTTACCCTGAAAATTTCAGTTGAAAAAGATGTAGATGGTTTCCATCCTGAAAATTTGGGAAAAATGGTGCTTGGTCAACCATCTTTTATATCCGCTACACCCTTTGGTATAATAAAGCTATTGGAGCGATATAATATTCTCACTAGCGGAAAAAACTGTGTAGTTATTGGCCGAAGTAATATAGTTGGCTCACCCATGAGCATATTGATGTCCCGCAATGCTTATCCGGGAAATTCAACGGTTACTTTATGTCATTCTAAAACCAACAATTTAAATTATTATACACTTAATGCTGATATAATAATAGTAGCACTTGGTAAACCCGGCTTTTTAAAAGCTGATATGGTAAAACAAGGCGCTGTGGTTATTGATGTAGGAATTACCCGGGTAGAGTCGAATAAAACCAAAAGCGGTTATAAGTTATTAGGAGATGTTGATTTTGAAAACGTAGCTCCTAAATGCTCCTATATAACCCCAGTTCCTGGAGGAGTAGGGCCTATGACTATTGCAGGGCTGCTTTTAAATACCTTGGAGGCTTGTAAGAAAAAGAGTAATTTAAAATCAGTGCGTTTATAAAAATCATTAAAAAATTACTTGTTATTTTGCAAAAATATAACTGCATTTAAGAAACTGTTTTCTCAGATATTTACTTTTTTTAGTAATAAATACAAAAAACAGAGCCAGTTAAATCTATTAATTCATCAAAAATAAGGTTTGGAAAATAGCTTTAAATTCCTTGTGTGCAAATACAAAAGGAGACTTAAGCACTCTTTTACATATTAAACTACCACTGTAAACAAAATGGTAGGGAAAATACTCTGAATCAATTACAATGGATACGACTGCTGTTTCAGGGTACTGCTGTAACTTTAATCCCTCGAAATTAGACTTTTGAAAAACAGGTTTGATTTCTGCAAAAGTCAATAAAGAGTTTGTTAATTCATGATTTGTCTGCTCGTAACAAACAGAGGAATGAAAAAGATCAATTGAATTGGTAGGAATAAGTTTGAAATTAAGATTGATCAGTTCCTGTAAATCTTGTCCGGCTTCAAATAAATCATCATCGTTTTTTTCATAAAACCAATATACTGAAACATTTACACTGCTGTGTTTTATTTTTTTCACTTCCTTGAAAAAGACCAACAAGGTTTTTATTGATCTCATATTGAAAAAATCAAGAGCAAGAAAAATTTGAGTTGGTTTTGTAAAACTACTTATGCATTCAAAAACAGGTTCAAGAAATTCATTTGCATTTGTATTAATGAATGCACCCTTTATTTCTAGGATCATTTTTTCTGAATTCCAGGTTATTTTAGGGGTTTCAAATGTTTCTTTAATTAAAAAGCTTTCTTTCATTTTGAATTTATTTTATTGTACATTATATAAAAATATTATACTACAAAAGTGATGTTTTATAAATAATGCAGAATGGCACTTTTATGAGTTTTCTTACCTTAGAATTCTTTTTATGAATTATCAAATAAAAGTTATTTAAAGCAAGAAGAAAAGAGGCTTGAAGCTATTCAAAACAAGCTGTATTTCACAATTCAACTCACTTTTGTAGACAAGGAATTCATTGATTTTGATGAAATATAACAATGATTTAAGAGCTTACTTTTGGCTTAAATGAGAAAATTGTTGAAAATCATACATGTAAAGAATACCATCAGGCTTCTTTTTTTTCTAATTAAAGGATGTGAAACATTTATAACTGGTATAATTCTAGAAAAAACTGATAAAGAAAAATCAGCTTAATGGTACAAGCTCAAAAGGAAGTTCAATTAATTCCTTAAAATCCGTCCCAGCGTCTATTAAAAATTCATCATCCGGATGATAAAACCAGTATATGGAAACTTTTGAATTTGATCCTTCTGTTTTTCAATTTCTTTAAAAAATGTAAGGATTGATTTAATAGAATTGATGTTGAAATAATCAAGAGTGAGTTTGATCTTTGTAGGCTCTTTAAAGCTATCTATGCAGTCAACTGAAAAAAATCATCAGCATTGTGTAGAATTAATTTTCCTTTAATTTTAAGTACCATTTTGTCAGCCTCTCAAACAATTTTAGGAGTTGTGAGTGTTTCTGTAGTAGTAAAACTCTCTTTCATTATTATGAATTTATAAATGACTGCATTTTTTTATATTTTCAAAGCGATATGTTTTGATAGCTTCCCAATATTTAGGTTTTGTGCTTTTTTTATTAAAACATACTCATAATATGAAATTCTGTTGTTCAAATGGATTAGATATTAAAGGTAAACTAAGTAAAATATTAGAAATCTACAATTTTATCGGTGATCAATATATGATTTTACACAAAATTAGAGCTTCTTCCTTTGCTTTAATTAGTAGAAGTTTTTAGAATATTTTTTTTTACAATAAAAGACACGAGCCATTTTGACTCGTGTCTTTTATATAAATAATTATTAATTTCTCAGCTAAATCAATCTTCAGCTAAAAAAGGATATTTATAATCTACTGCAGGAACAAAAGTTTCCTTTATAGTTCTTGGAGAAACCCACCTTAACAGGTTTATCATGGATCCTGCTTTATCGTTTGTTCCCGAGCCTCTTGCTCCACCAAATGGCTGTTGACCTACAACAGCTCCAGTTGGTTTATCGTTGATGTAAAAATTACCTGCTGAATTAGAAAGTAATTTTGTACCCAGTTCAATTGCATATCTGTCTTGAGACAAAAGTGCACCTGTAAGTGCATAAGGAGAGGTTTGATCAACAATTTTAAGTGTTGCTTCAAACTTTTCAGCTTCATAAACATAAATTGTCATAACCGGTCCGAATAATTCCTCGCACATTGTTACATATCCTGGATTTGTAGTAAGAATTACTGTAGGTTCAATAAAGTAACCATTAGATTTGTCATAACCACCTCCAGCAATTATTTCTGCGTCATTTGCATTTTTAGCTCCGTCAATATATTTGGCCAATTTGTCAAATGATTTCTCGTCAATTACTGCATTAATAAAATTTGTAAAATCTTCAGTAGGCCCCATTTTAAATGATTTCAAATCTTCTAGAAGATATTTTTTTACATCTTCCCAAATATTCGATGGGATATAAGCCCTTGAAGCGGCAGAACATTTTTGCCCTTGAAATTCAAATGCTCCTCTTGAAATTGCTGTTGCAACTTCTTTTGCTTTAGCAGATTTGTGAGCAACAATAAAATCTTTACCTCCAGTTTCTCCAACAATTCGAGGATAGGATTTGTATTTATGAATATTGTTTCCAATTGTTTTCCAGATATCCTGGAATACTCCTGTAGAACCGGTGAAATGTATTCCTGCAAAATCACGGTGATCAAATATTACATCACCAGCATCTGGACCGGATACATAAATCAGATTAATAACACCATCAGGCAATCCTGCTTCCCTGAATACTTCCATGATTACATTGGCAGAGTATATCTGTGTGTTTGAGGGTTTCCAAACTACAGTGTTGCCCATTAAAGCAACACATGAAGGAAGATTTCCCGCAATTGCAGTAAAATTAAAAGGTGTAAGTGCGAATACAAAACCCTCTAGAGGTCTTTGTTCCATGCGGTTCCACATTCCAGGATTGGAATCAGGCTGCTGCTTATAGATTTCAGTCATATAATGAACATTATACCTTAAGAAATCAATAAGTTCACAAGCTGCATCGATTTCAGCCTGGTAAGCATTCTTTGATTGGCCAAGCATAGTAGCTGCATTAATTTTTGCCCTGTAAGGACCTGCAAATAAATCAGCTGCTTTCAAAAATATAGAAGCGCGGTGTTCCCAGCTAAGGTTTGCCCACTGTTCTTTAGCTGCCAAAGCTGCATTTATTGCATCCGTTACATGGCTTTTGTCTCCTTTGTGATAATGGCCAAGTGTATGTTTATGATCGTGCGGAGGAGCTAACCTTGCAGTGTTATTTGTTCTTATTTCTTTTCCACCAATATACATTGGTACATCTACTTCTATGCTGCGAAGTTCCTTTAATTTTACTTGCAATTCTTTTCTTTCTGAACTTCCCGGAGCGTAAGTTTTTACCGGTTCATTTATAGGGTAGGGTACTTTATAAAATCCTTTTGGCATGTTTAAATATTTAATAGTTTAATAAAATTGAAATTAAAATTTTTAAATCCTTGGCAACGAAAGTACAAAAAATACCCTGATTTAATGTACCGTTTAATTGTAAAATCAGAGCTTTAAGTCACGAATTTTTGATAAGAGCTGATTTGATGAAAATTCTTTGGTTTTTATTACTTAATATTCAAGCTTTAAAATACTTATTATAGCCTTGCCAACTGTTATAATACAGATTTAGAAAAAGCCTGTTTGGGAAATTCAGTAGGAGTAAAAAATAGAATAAAGAAGAAGAATTTTGATATTAATTAAGTTTATATGGAGTCTCCATTTTAAACTCAGGGATCTGCACATAAAAACGGTTGCCTGTTTCTAGTTGTTCCATTAAATAAGTGCCTTGCATTTTTCCTAAATCAGTAGTTAAATTACAAGCAGATTCGTATTCAAAAACCTCTCCCGGATCAATAACAGGCTGAAGTCCGATAACTCCTTCACCTTCAACTTCACTGTGTTCTCCAGAGGAATCAAAAATAAACCAATGCCTGCTCAACAATTGAACTGGAAAATCGGTTTCGTTTTCCACACAAATTTTGTATGAAAAATAATAATGATTTTTAAGAGGATGGGAGTATTCCGATTTAAAGCTTGGAACTACACTGATCCTTATACCTTGAGTTACATGCGTTATCATATATGTAAAAGGTTAATTATTCTTAGGTTTTCACAAGTATAAGATATGTTTATAATAATTCCTATTTAAAATTTTTAAGAGTTATTAACATTAAAAAGGCCCTCTGGAATTAAATTGCCTGTATCCAATAATTTTGTGGTAGTTAGTTGAGGGCTCTCTGTGGTATACAAAAATGGAGTAATCATTTTCAGTTTCAAAATAGGAACCATCAATTAAATAGGAGTTTCCTGTATTTGTTCCATCCTCTAAAAAAGAATAGGAGTAGTTGTAATAACCCTGTTTAAGATATAAGGTAGTATGATAAGATAGGGATTCGGGATCATACTTTAATTTATAATCATTATGGAAATTCCAGTCTGAAATAGCTCCGAAAATATATAAATTCCCATCAACCAATGGCGTAGGGTATTTTAAATTAAAATGAACGTAGGCATAGTCAGCTTCCAAATCACTGTCCCATCCTTCCTGAATTCGAATTACATATTTTCCGTTAATATCAGGCAAAGTACTGTATCTATTTGTGCTTAAAACCCGGTCTTCTTTTAAAAAAACGTTATTCTTACCATCCTCATAAGTTATATCTCTTACGTTTTCGGTTTTAAAACGGATGGTTTTAATATCAAAGTTTCTAAATTCGTTTCCGCCATAAAAAAGGTTTTCAGAATCATAATTGTATACTAATTCACTTTCCTTGATAAACAAAGGCTTTAAAGTAGTATTTGCATTGTCCCATCGGTTGTTTTGAAGCACAGCCACACGTAGATCCTGCATGGGATTAAGAATATTGTAACCGTTGTGTAAAATGCTGAAATCAATCTTTTGTTTCAAACTTCTTTCCATAGGGTCAGCAGCCCTAACTACATTGGGATTTACAATCACTTTTTCTTCATAAACCATAAATCGTCTTGTAATAACAGGCTTGTCCCTGTTTCCTTCTTCATAAACAACAAGAAGGTAATTTCCAGATGCTGTAAAGTTTATGTTGTCATTTGGAAAAAAAAGATTGTAATGCATATAACGTTCCAGGGTATTGAAAGAAAACTGATAATCAGTAATGTAATTCTCGAAAAAACCATCAAGGTATTCTGCCTCATGTAAGGCTGAAGGTGCCCAGTCTGCATCACAATGAATAAAAGCATACATGTAATTCTTTAATTCAAGGTCTAGAATATCAAAGCTTAATTTTAACACATTGTTGCTATTTAACTTCATTACGGGCGCACTTAGCTCATTCTCCTCCAAATGGAGCATTACTGTTTTAATCAATGGATTATAAATAAAATTCTCATGTCTTAAATAATCTGTAATGTAATATTCCTCTTGAGTTGTTTGCTTTTCTTCCTTTTGTTTTTGCTTTTTTTCCTGAGCAAATAATAAATTACCCGAAAGGAGGATAACAAATAAAAGAAGGAGCCAAGTTTTAGGAATTGTATATAATATTTTGTTTTCCATAATTTTAATTAAAAAAGGTATAGCCATAATAACAATTACTTGCTTAAACTATGAACAGTTTACATGGTCCATTGTTGTGTTTTTAAGTAATAATGCCATTTTATTTAGTTATTCACAAATCATCTGTTGAAATTTTATTCTTTTGTAGGTCTTACTTTAGGCTTTAACAAGCTCTTATTGATTATCTTTGCCTTTGTATTTTGAATTAATTCAGGCAATAATGGTCTATAGTTCTTAGTTTTTGTTTCGATGTTTTGACAAAAATATAATAATTAAATTGATTGGTTTATAGATAATTTGTTTTCTATTAATTATGTCTTTGTTTTATATTCCATATCAGCACCGCTTTTAAAATAGGGTATCATTGTTAAAACAGAATTTCAATCAGGTTAAAAAAATAAATATAAATGAAAATTAAAACAGGAATTTTTTTTGGGGGAAGTTCAAAAGAGCGTGAAATTTCTTTTGCCGGTGGTAGAACTGTTTATGATAACCTCAATAAATCTTTATTTGAAGCTGTTCCTGTTTTTATTGACAGTTTTGATAATTTCATTTTATTAAACTGGGAGTTTATTTACAAGGGCAGTATCCGCGATTTTTATCCTCCTGTTGATGCCATTCCTTTTTCTAAAGGAGATTTTCAGGTTTATTCAGAAAGTCTGGGAGAATTAACTCTTGATCAACAAGATGAATTGATAAATAAAATAGGAAAAAGAATACCAGTTGAGCAGCTTCATAATTATATGGATTTTGCTTTCCTTGCTCTGCATGGACCAAGTGGAGAAGATGGAAAAATACAAGGGTTGTTAGATTACATAGGCTTACCTTATTCTGGTTCTGGTATTTTGCCCTCTGCAATTGGAATTGATAAGGTTATTCAAAAAAACATGATGGGTGATGCAGGATTTGCCTGTCCTGATTTTATTGTGATTAACAGGAAAGACTGGCTTAAATCAGGCAGTAAATCATTTTTTGAAACAGCAAAAAGCAAGATAGCATTTCCATTGGTTGTAAAATCTGCCACTCAAGGATCTTCCATAGGGGTAAGTATTATTAATTCTGCAAATGAACTGGAGTTTGCACTTGCTGTGAATAAAAGTTTTTTTACTCATGAATTGAGTGGTAGTGACTGGATAAAATTAAATGAAGCAGATAAAATTGAGTTTATAAGAGTGTTAACCGATATTCGGGAAGGAATTGGCATCCCTTTGAGAATAGGAGATGTGCTTATTTATCATCCAGATGATTTAATTGATTATTTAAATAAAAATCTTTCTGATCTGGATAGTTTTCTCATTGAATCCCTTGACGGGGAAGCTGAGGTTATTATTGAGCAATTCATTGAAGGCAAGGAATTCTCCTGTATTGTAATTCAGAATGAAGGAGAAGGGAAAAAGGCAATTGCTTTGCCTCCAACAGAAATCCGAAAAGGCAAGGAGTTATTTGATTACAGATCAAAGTATCTTCCTGGATTATCAAGGAAAATCACACCAATTGATGTGCCTGGGGAACAAATAAATGCCATTAGAAAGGAATGTGAAAAGCTTTTCCTTCATTTCAAGTTTGATGTGTATGCAAGGATAGATGGATTTATTTCCAATAATAAAGTTTTTCTAAATGATCCCAATACTACTTCAGGAATGATGCCTTCTTCCTTCTTTTTCCATCAGGCTGCTGAAATTGGATTAAACCCGTCTCAATTCTTAACTTATATAATTAGAACCTCTCTTTTACAGAGATCCACCAAAGGAAAATATGCTTTTAGAGGAGAAAAATTATTAAAAAAATTAGATCATAATTTAAATTCAGCAGACATTGATTCTGATAAAAAGAAAATTGCTGTTTTATTAGGTGGATTTTCCTCTGAAAGACATATTTCTGTTGAAAGCGGAAGGAATATTTATGAAAAACTCGCTTCTTCTATAAAATACCAGCCCATTCCTGTATTTTTAACAGGAGATGAGAATAAGCATGAGTTATATCAAATTCCGGTAAATGTTCTTTTAAAAGACAATGCTGATGATATTAAAGAAAAAATTGATCATTATTCCACACATCCTGTTATTAATTCTATAATAGCAGAATGCAATACTATTACCAATAAATATTCTACTGCCGATAGCCTTGCTAAGCCTTTTCAGCTTGATTATACTGATTTAGCTAAAAATGCAGATGCTGTGTTTATTGCCCTTCATGGTAGGCCGGGAGAGGATGGAGCAGTGCAGAGTGAGCTGAACAAAGTTGGTTTGCCTTTTAATGGATCTGATGTTCAGAGTTCTCAAACAACCATCAATAAATACCTTACCAATGAAATTTTAAAGCAAAACGGATTTTTGATTGCCGAACATTTATTAATTGAAAAGGCAAATTGGGAGAATAATCCGGATAAAGAAATAGAAAAAATCGCCTCAGTGATTAACTATCCCTTTATTGCTAAACCTGTGGATGATGGTTGCAGTTCTGCAGTTAAAAAAATCAAAAATATAAATGAACTTAAGGCATTTGCTAAATTGATTTTTAGAAATACTCAGGATCTGGATGCTCAAAATGCAGCCATCTTAAACATTAAATTGAAAGAGGAATTTCCTATCAAAAATGTGTTTTTAATAGAGGAGTTGATTTCAAAAAGAGATGCTAATCATTTTTTGGAAATTACAGGGGGGATGTTAACTAAATTCGATAAAAATGGCGGGGTGGTTTATGAGGTGTTTGAAGCATCTGAGGCTCTTTCAGAAGGAGAGGTATTGTCATTGGAGGAGAAGTTTCTTGCTGGGCAAGGGCAAAATATAACACCAGCACGTTATGCTTCTGATCCTATTGAAAGACAAAGAATATCGGAAATAGTTAAAGAAAGGTTAGGCTCAGCTGCCCGTATTTTAAATGTTAACGGATATTGTAGAATTGATGCTTTTGTTAGAGTATATAATCAAGAAAAGGTAGAGGTGGTATTCATTGAAGTAAATTCTCTACCCGGCATGACTCCTGCTACTTGTATTTTTCATCAATGTGCAATAAATAATTATAAGCCAATTGATTTTATTGACAGAATATTGGAGTTTTCTTTTGAAAAAAGAGACTTAATAAATCAGGTAAAATGAGGTTAACATTTTTTCATTTATCTTTATGAAATTAAATTCTCAATCAAAAAAAAGCAATATTTAATAATTATCTTAGTTTAATTTAATCGGTTTTTAATTCAGCCTTATGAGTATTTATAGATTTTTAATAAGTAAGATCTTTTTTATTAATCTTTTTGCTGCCTTATTACTTTTAGTTGTTCTTGGCTGGTTTGTAATGCATTTTCTTGATTCCTACACCATGCATGGTGAAACCGTAACAGTTCCTGAATTAAGAGGTTATCATGCTGATGAGCTGGATGAAATATTAACACAAAAAGGTTTTAGATATACAATTGTTGATTCTGTTTACGATATTAAAAGTAAACCAGGGGCAGTAATTGAACAGGAACCAAAAGCTGATTTGCAGGTTAAGACCAACCGCATGCTTTATTTAACCATAAATGCAACAGAACCACCAAAAGTTCAAATGCCAAATCTGGTTGATTTTTCACTAAGACAAGCCATTACCATAATTGAATCAGCAGGTTTAGTGGTTGGGAATTTAAAATATGTTCCAGATATAGCACACAATGCAGTGCTCTCACAAGAAATTAATGGCCAAAAAATAGAGCCAGGGGAAACCATAGTAAGAGGCTCTGTAATTGACCTTGTTCTGGGCCAGGGAGTAAGCGATGAAATGGTTCCATTACCTAACTTAATAAATCTTTCTTATAATGATGCAATTGCCGCTTTGTCAGCAGCAGCGTTAAACTTCGGCTCAATTATTAAAGACGAAACAGTTAAAGATTCAACTCAGGCAAGAGTTTACAAGCAAATTCCTGTATATAGCCAAGACGCAATGATTAATATGGGAGCAGCTGTAGATTTTTTCATTACCCAATCACCTGAAAAAGTTAAAGAAAATAATGAGTAAGAAAATATGCATATTCGTTTTTGCCTTTTTCTGCATTGCCCTAGGTGCATATAGTCAGGAATATTTAATTGACATTGATTACAACCTTGATTTAGTAAAAAAATCAGAACAACTAAATTTAAAATCATCCCGATCAGTTGGTAAAACCTATTTTATTGTTGATACGCTAAGTATACCATTTGTCGATGATTTTTCTGTTGATAGATTTACCTATTATTACCTTCCAATTTTTCAACCAAGTGCAATAAAAGATTCAGCGGCTGTTAATTTTAAGGTTAATGGAAATGTAGTGGATAGCATAAGATATGTAGAAGACATAAGTTGGAATTATACTTACGATTCCGGAACAAATACTCTTGATTCAACTGCAAAACCTTCCTTTCAATTAACATTGTATGAAGATGAGCCATTCCCTAACAATCCTTTTGTTCCTGTAGATACAATTACAGCCTGGCCAGATTACTATAGGGTTGTTCTTAATTCTAATAATGAGTTAGACACTATATATATGGTTTCTAATTTTTTACTATTAGACACTATAATTAATAAAGTTGCATTTGTGAGTTCCAAGAATTCTTTATGGCTTGACAATGATGTTTATATAAATAATTCATATCCAATTGCACCACCCACCATTGGTGTTGTTACTTTTGATGGTATTGCTAATAATGGTCAGGCATATGCCCCTGGTCAACAAACTGCTCAGGGAGTTGCAGATTTTTTAACATCTAAGCCAATATTTTTAAATTTCCCTGCCTCAGATTCTATATATCTTTCTTTTTATTATCAACCTCAGGGGAATGGAAATGCTCCTGAATCACCTGACTCTTTAGCATTGGAATTTTATTCACCTGTAGATTCTCTCTGGAAATGGAGATGGAGCGCAAAAGGAGAAGCAAACCATCCTTTTAAACAAGTATTGATAGCAGTTACACAACAGGAATTTTTAAAAGATGGTTTTCAGTTTCGATTTAAAAATTATGCAACACTTGCAGGTAATTTAGATCATTGGAACCTTGATTATATAAGGCTTGAAAAAAGCCGAGCAGCTCATGTTAATCCCGAGGATGTGGCTTTTGTGTCTCCCGCAAATATTTTGCTTGAAAATTACCGGGAAATGCCATGGAAGCAGTATGTAGCTAGTCCTGCCAGTGAAATGAACAGTAATTTAACTGTGAATTTAAAAAACCTTAGCAGCCTTGGTAAGGTTGTTAATTATACTTATGACATTAAGAATAGCAGCGGAGTCTCTTTAATTTCAAATACTTCAGCAGGAAGTGAATCGCCAAATACAAACTTTAGCTACACCAATAATATAGGCTTTATTTTTCCCACTAATAATAGCAACTATGCAGAATTCGAAGTTGTAAATTCAATTAATGCAGTAATAGATGTTAACCGTGATAATGATACTATTAGGCATTTACAGCGCTTTGATAATTTTTATGCCTATGATGATGGAGTGCCTGAGGCTGGATATGGTTTGAATAAGATGGGTGCTAAGCTGGCCTATAAATTCAGTTTGAATACTCCTGATACCTTAACTTCTGTTAAAATGCATTTTACTCCTGTAAATAACAATGTGCAATTTTCGCCATTTAAACTAACCGTTTGGAGTAATTTAAATCCTGAAACAATTCTTTATCAGCAAGATGATTTTTCTTATCCTAGTGCACCCGGGCAAATCAATGGTTTTAATGAATATGTTTTATCAAGCCCACTTGTAGTTTCGGATATAATTTATGTAGGTTGGGTGCAGGTTAATTCAACTGAATTAAATATAGGTTTTGATAAAAACAACAATAAAAATGATAAAATATTTTATAATTTAAATGGTAGCTGGGCAAATACTCTGTTTAGCGGTTCTTTATTAATGCGCCCTGTTTTTGGTCCTTCTAAAGACCCTGCCGTTGGAATACAAGAACCTGAAATTGTTACTAAAGAAGAAAATAAAATTAAAATATATCCCAATCCCGCTAAAAATCAGTTATTTATTGAAGGAATTGTTGATCATTACAATACCATTATAAACATGTATGATATTTATGGCAAGAAGGTATTTGTTCAAAATAATCAGGAATTTCAGTCCATTGATGTTTCTGGTTTTTCTGATGGTATTTATATTATTAAAATTGACAACCTCTTAACAGGCATAAGCCATAGCCGAAAAATAATAATTTCGCATTAATCCCCAATAAATTGTGATTCAAGAAGAAGAAGAATACCTTGATAATTCCGCTCAGGAAGACGAAGAATTATATGAACATTTTCGAATAACTGTTGACAGGGGGCAGGATTTACTCAGGATAGATAAATTCCTGATGAATAGGATAGAGAATGCAAGCAGAAGCAAGATACAAAGTGCAGCCGAGGCTGGTAATATATTAGTTAACGGAAAAGCAGTTAAGTCAAACTATAGAATTAAGCCATTAGATTTAATTACGATAGTTCTGGCTCATCCTCCAAGAGACAGAGAAATAATTCCTCAAAACATTCCACTTAATATTGTTTATGAAGATGATTTTTTAGTAGTAGTTAATAAACAACCCGGTCTTGTGGTTCACCCCGGATATGGGAATTACTCCGGAACCCTTGTAAACGGGCTGATGTATCACTTCAGTAATTTACCTATGTTCAAAACCCAGAATCCTCGTCCGGGACTTGTGCATCGTTTAGATAAAAACACTTCTGGAATCATGGTTTTGGCCGTAAATGAAGTAGCTCTGGCTAAATTGGCAAAGCAATTTTTTGACAGAACTACAAAGAGAATCTATTACGCCCTAGTATGGGGTGATATAAAAGAGGATGAAGGGACAATTACAGGTAATATTGGCAGGAATATTAAAGACAGAAAAAAAATGGATGTTTTTCCTGAAGGGGATCAAGGAAAACATGCTGTTTCCCATTATAAAGTGTTAGAAAGATTTGGTTATGTAACTTTTGTTCAATGTAAACTTGAAACAGGAAGGACACATCAGATAAGAGTGCATTTTAAATTTCTTGGTCACCCTTTGTTTAATGATGAATTGTATGGTGGCGATAAGGTATTAAAAGGAACTACCTTTACCAAGTATAAGCAATTTATTGAAAATTGCTTTAAAATACTGCCGCGCCAGGCTCTTCATGCTAAATCATTAGGATTTGTGCATCCCGATAATGGGAAAGAAATGTTTTTTGATTCTGAAATTCCAGATGATATGCAACAGGTAATCAACAAATGGAAAACTTATTCTGCAGCAAGTAGTATTAATTAAAAATACTTTTACTTAATTGTTTGCGGTTTCGAGGGTTTCTTTTGCAAAGTCAAAATCATTATAGTCCGTTATAATATTATATAAAGTATCTCTTTCTATAGGATGCCTACCGTTGTCTTTTATTAATTTAACCAAGTCCCTGGTATTAATTGCCGGGGTTTGTTCCTCTGCTCCAGCCATGGAATAAATTTTTGTGGAATCATCAATTGTACCATCAATATCATCAACACCAAATGACATTGATAAAGCGGCCGTTTCCCTTCCAATCATTGGCCAATAAGCTTTTAAATGATTGAAATTATCCATATATATTCTTGAAACAGCATAATTCCGTAAATCTTCAATTGTAGAAACCTCTGGAATATCAGACATCTGATTGTCCTTATTCCTGAATTTAAGAGGAATAAAAGTGTTGAATCCTTGAGTCTTATCTTGTAAGGCTCTTAGTCGTTCCATATGGTCAATTCGATGTTCGTAGCTTTCAATGTGACCATAAAGCATAGTAGCATTGGATGGCATGCCTAACTTATGAGCTGTTTCATGAATTTCAAGCCATTCAGCTGAACTGCATTTATCATCGCATATTTTACTTCTGATTTGTTCATCAAAAATTTCAGCACCACCTCCAGGCAACGAGTCTTGTCCATGTTCCTTCAGTATAGAAAGGCCTTCCTGGAAGCTTACTTTGGCCTTGCGACACATATATTCCAATTCAACAGCAGTAAATGCTTTAACATGAATTTCCGGTCTTATTTTTTTAATGTTCTTTATCATATTTGCAAAATAAAGTAAACCCATTTTTGGATGAACTCCTCCTACAATATGAACCTCTGTTACTGGCTTGCCATTATAACTTCTAATTATCTCATATATTTTTTCTTCAGACAATTCCCAGGACTCTGCTTTTTGTTTGAAATTTTTGGAATAAGAACAGAATTTACAATCAAAAACACAAAGGTTGGTAGGCTCAACATGAAAATTACGATTAAAGTAAGTGTAATTTCCATTTTTATTTTCTCTTACATAATTAGCAAGCATACCTAAAAATCCCAAATCAGCCTCTTTAAACAATAGAACACCTTCATTAAAATCAAGCCTCTCGTTGTTTAGCACTTTTAGTCCGGTACGTTTTAATTCCGGTGACAATTTTCCTTTATTGATTAGTGTTTTCAGATCGCTTGTGCCCATTTTCATTATTTTAATGGCGAAGTTAATTCTAAATGTATTAATAACAAAAAAGCATTCTGGATTTCTCCGGAATGCTTTTTAAAATAGGAGATTAAAAAATATTATTTAGCCAATACCATCTTTTTTACCATTACTCCTTTAGAAGTTTCGATATTTATAAAATATACACCATTAGGATAACTGCTAAGATCAATGTTAAAATTACCTGACTTATTATTGGTGTTGTTTTCATTTACAATAACTTTCCCTAAAGCATTGTAAATGCTGATCTTTACTTCGTTTTCAGAACTAACCTTAATAAATACTTCACCCTTACTAGGGTTTGGATAAACTGTAATGTTAGAGCTTAAGTGTTTTTCTACATTTGTTGATATAATTGGAGTATCTGAAACAATAATATCATCGATGAAAAGAGCATTTCCCCAGCCACTTTTATTTTGGAAAGCAATTCTAACATTTGGATTTCCTATGTAAGTATCAAGATTTATTGATTCAGCCCTCCACTGGGTGGCTGTGGGTAGAAAAAGTGTTTGAACATTTGTGCCACCATTTGTTGCAAGAATAGTGTTTCCTTTTGCATAATGCCTTGTCCAGGTTCCCCCGCAATCTGTACTTATACTTACTATTAAAGAATCGTGATTAGAGGCGCTGTACCTTGCATAAGCAACGCTAAAATCAATTTTAACAGGTGCTACAGCATTTGAAAGATTAAAATAAGGTGTATACAAATAATCATTCTGATCAGATATATCCACATTACCAGAAAAATTATCCATTCTAGCGCTTGATGCAGAATTACCAAATCCACCTGCCTGAGTAGATCTTGCCCAGGTAACATTAGCATCAGGGTTAATAGCCTGCCATCCTGAAGGAGCAAAAGTTGTTCCTTCAAATCCTTCAATATAAGGCAATGCAACAGTTGTTGGAGCAGCAATAATGGTAAAGTTTTCTGTTTTACTGTCATTTGAAGAAAGCATATCATTTACTCCATTTGGCATTGTTGTATAAGAGGTGAAAGTATGAGCTCCTGAAGAGCCAGTTATATTGGCCAAAGTAACATTAACAGTAGCCTGTGATGCAAGATTGCCAGTCCATGAGTAAGTTTGATTGGCACCGCCATCAATATTATAATTTATAACAACAGATGTAAGTGCTGTTGATCCGAAATTTTTTAGGGTTATTATGGGAGTAACGGAATTATTACAAGAGGATCCTGTTGGTGAAATAATTGCTGAAATTCCGGCATCATCGGTTTGAAGGTTTACCGGAACACAACCATTTGAAGTTTTTAGACCAACCCTGCTAACTGTATTTAAGGCAGCCTGCATTCTTGTTCCCTGTCCTGCAGTAAAGGCATTCATACATCCATCATCAGTATAATCCATGTAATTCATGAACATATCTCCATTTGCATTTGTTGATGAACAAGTATTTGGATTTCTTGGGTAAGTAGGACAACTATAATTACTGCTTTGTTGAACAGGAGTGTCTGTAACTTGATCATTGCCACAATTAGAATCACCCCATATATGCCTTAAATTTAGCCAATGTCCAACTTCATGTGTTCCTGTTCTGCCTTTATTATATGGAGCTGATGCACCTGTTGTACCCGTATAAAGATAATGACTAACAACTCCATCAGTTGCTGCTGTTCCACCAGGAAACTGAGCATAACCTAATAAGCTACCGCCAAGATTACAAACCCATATATTTAAATATTTGTTTCTATCCCAAATATCTTTTCCACCTTGACTGTTATATTTAACTGCATCATTTGTATTAAAAGAAGTTACTGAAGTTAATGTTCTGGTTATACCTGTTGTTGCATTTCCACTTGGGTCTCTTTGAGCCAGGCAAAATTCAACTTCTGTATCAGCGGAAATACCTTGAAAACCTGCGGGGGTATTTGTCTGATCGGCATTGAGTCTTCTAAAATCTTCTGTTAAAACATTTAATTGATCAATTAATCTATAATCAGGGATATTCTCCGCGTTTGTCCTGTAAACAACATGAAATACAACGGGAATAGTAACTACAGCTCTTGAGCCTGTAATGTTTTGTTGTATATTGCTAATCTCTTGTTCTAGTTGCTGCATTCTTAGTTCAAGACCCCTGTCCTGTTCCATTTGCATTTCAAGATGTTCCATTGTGCCACAAGTCCGCTGTGCTATAGAAGTAAAATTTGTGAAACAAATTATTGCAACACCAATAAATAATGTTTTTATAAAAGCCAGTAAAGTTTTTTTCATAATTATTAAATTTTCTGTGTAATTTACTTGTCAAAATTTACCTTAAAAGGCGAAAGTTAAAATAAAAATAGGATTCTATTTAAGATTTTAGGTTTAGATTTATAAAGATTTCAAATTTACATTTTCTGAAAATTTAAAAAAATTCATTTTTAACTTAAAATTGGAATCATAAAACAACAATGAAATCAGTTATTAAAACACTGGTTTTGTTTAAAGACGTATATAACAGCAATTTAGTTGCTTTAATAATTATTCTTTTATAAAAATTATCTTTGCAATTATTTCTATATAAACACGAATGAAAAATAAAATATTATTGGTTGAGGATGAAGAAAATTTAAGTGAAATAATTACTTTGAACCTTCAGTTGGAAGGGCATACTGTAGATGTCTGCTCTAATGGGAAAGAGGCAATATTAATGATTGAAAAACACAATTACAATCTGCTTATTTTAGATGTTATGCTTCCTGAGATTTCTGGTTTTGAAATATGTGAAGAAATAAGAAAAACAGATCAGATAACACCTGTTTTATTTTTAACAGCAAAAAGTTCTGGAGAAGACAGAGTGAAAGGTCTAAAATTAGGAGCTGACGATTATTTGACTAAACCATTTAATTTAGAAGAACTATTATTAAGGGTAAATAATCTACTTAAAAGAACAACTAAAGAAAAGGAATTAACCTCATTTTATTTTGGAAATAATTTTGTCAATTTTCAGACCTATGAGATTAAAGATAAAAATGGAAATATATTTTCAATAAATAAGAAAGAATTACAACTGCTGAAATTATTAATCGAAAAAAACAATATGGTGGTTTCGCGGGATGAAATACTAGACAAAATCTGGGGGGATGATGTTTACCCTTCTTCCCGAACTATTGATAATTATATTTTGGCTTTTAGAAAATACTTTGAACAAAACCCTCGACAAGCTAAATATTTTCATTCTATAAGAGGAGTAGGTTATAAATTCACAAATTGATTTTAGTTAAAATAAAATGTAAAGTAATTGAATTAGTTTAAAAATAAAAAATCTCTTATAAGCTTGTAATAACAAATTTAACTGTCGCAAAAAGTACAATAAAGAGATTCTTTCTTATGTTCAAAGGGAATGTTTTTATCGAAAAGAGAATCAATAATTTGATTTAATTCTATTTCAAAATCTTTAATTAATTCTGCATTTATAATTGGATCATTCTGTAAAGAAAAATTCATAACTCCCGCACTTAGCTTTTTAAAGCTGATTATACCTGAACTTACATTTGCTTCAGGGTTTTTATTTAAGTACATAAGTGAGTAAAGCAGCAATTGAAGACTCTTGCTTTTTTCTCTATTGGAAATTTCGCTTAAGTCATCCATTTTTAATTCCTTTTCATCTACAAACCCTGTCTTGTAATCAATTATTCTTAAAGTGTCTCCCACCAGGTCAACTCTATCCACTATACCTTTAAATTTTATTGTTTTACTTTTTTGATCTGTTTTTACTGTGATTTCTGATTCTATTTTTTCTTCCAGTGATTTAATAATTAGGGGTATTTGTTGAGCTTCAAGGTTTTTTAAAAACACTTTTTCTCTTTTAAGGAAGCTTGTAATAAAATTTTTTGCAACATTTAAAGACAAAAGATTTTTCCCGTAATTAATTTCATTTAATGAAAATTTCCTTGTGAAAGCCTTAGTTACAGAGTCATTCACCTTTATAAGCATTTTGTCAATATCATTACTATTGAGCTTTTTTTCAATATATGGCTCATAAAGTTGATTTAATGCATCATGAATAAATGTTCCCATACTTGCAGCTTCAATTGTTTCTTCCACCTCAGTCTCTTCCCTTATTCCAGCTATATATTTATAGTAAAAATCAAGTGGACAATTAGTATAGGTGTTTATTGCAGAGGGTGAAATTCCGGTTTGACAAAGCTTTTCAATTATTGTAATTATTTCTTCTGTTTTATCAATGGAAATAGCAACAGGTTTTTCATTACAAACAGGAACAGAAAGTATTTTTTCGTTAATAACAACCTTAGCATTGATCTTAGGTAACTCATACAGGAGTTGGGTTACAAACCTGCTTTTCTCGCCACTTCCAAATTCATCCGTTTCAGTATTATATAAAATGTAAATGTTTTTTGCCCTTTGAATTAAACGATAAAAATGATAAGCGAAAATGGCGTCTTTTTCAGTATGAGTAGGAATTTTAAAAGATTTTTTTATTTCATAAGGAATGAATGAATTTTGGGACTTGCCAGAGGGCAATATTCCCTCATTGGCTGAAAGTAAAATGATAGTGTCAAAATCCAGTGTCCTTGTTTCAAGCATTCCCATTAATTGCAATCCTTTTAGCGGTTCTCCATAAAATGGCAGTGTTTGAGAAGAAACCACCTGAGTGAACATTACTTTAAGAGTTTTCAGATCTGAAATAGCATCAAAGTCCTTCATCAATGTTTTTATTTGCCTTACAGTTTTGGCATAATAATATAAATATTCTGACTCGATGGATTTTTCATCCGTCTTATTGTTTTTTTCAATTTCTAAAGCAAGCGAGTTTATTAAACTTAAAATTCTTTCAAGTGCAGTTGCTGGATTGTTATTCCAGTTTTCAAAAAACGGTTTAATGCTATTAAAAGCTTCCCCATTATCAGCGCAAATTTTATATATTTCAGAAGGTTTAAGGAAAATAATATTTTTGTTTTTTATTTCTGAAATAATTTTTTCAAATATTTTTTTGTGATCAATTGACTTGTGTTTAATGAAATTCAAATAAGGATGAGTAAGAAACCGAAGTATGTCTTTATAATAAAATTTAAAATCATTTATAGCAACATTCATTCTTAATGGATTTTCCTGAAGTTGAAAAATCGCATCAATTAATCCTGAAAACGGAGTGTTTTTCAAAGGGTAACCCATTGTTACATTTACTTCAGAAACCTGTTTTGGCAGAGAATTCAATACTGGAAGCAACATTTGTTCATCAGCAAGTACAAGTGCTGTATCCTTGTAATTGTTTTCATTGTTAATTTTGGAAAGTATATCTCCTGCTGTTTTTGCTTGTCCTGTTTTTTGAGGAACACCAATTATGTTAATTTCTTTGCTTTGTGTAGCCAGCAGATTTTCTATCCATAGGATTTTACTGTTGTCCTTATTCCCAAGGGCTTTATTATTTTCAACAACGTCCTTTCCAATAAATTTCCGTAAAAATTTGCCCGCTTCCTGGTTGTTGTCTGATAAATAATAACTGTCCGCATCCCATAAAACTTCAGCTTTATTAAGTTCTATTAAAGTCTTTATGATTTTTATCTCGGCCTCATTCAGTGCGTTAAACCCTGCAAAAACAATTTTTTTAAATTTCTTTTTTTTCTCATATAACTCCAGGTATTGCTTTATTTCCTGGGAAGCCATTCTGAAAACAAGTCCTTGATATCCCTGGTTTTTACTGGTTAAGAACGCCCTTAACTTATAATAATAAATGCCAAGAGATTCCCAAAATTTCAAGTAGTTTTTTTGAAATTCAGTAATATTATTTCCTTCAATATTCCATACTTCCATTGCTCTTGTTTCATTGATATAGCTAAAAAGTTTTTCAGTATCTGCCAAATAGCTGTCAATTTCATTAAAATCATGCAAGAGTACCTGTGCCCATTTAACAAAATCATCAAATGGCTGGGCTTTTTCTTTTTCTATTCCCTTGTATATCTCATAGAATTGGAAGGTAAGAGTGAGGTTGTCGCAAATGGCAATACCAGAAATTTCAGAAAGAAAATCTTCTACAGAATAAATTTCAGGAGCCCAAAAAGGTTTATCGTGTAATGCAGAAAGATGCGTTTTTAAAAACAATCCTGCTCTTCTGTTAGGCAAAACAATACAAACATCACTGATTTCTTCTCCATATTTTTCAAAAAGATAATGAGCGGTCTGGGCTAAAAAAGGTTGCATAACAAAAGTTGGGTTTTGAACATGCAAAATAAACAAATTTATAATGGTTATATATGATTTTCAGAAAGAATAAAAGATGCTATAGATCGTTTCTTTCTGTTAAATTTGCCAGCCTTTTATGAAACAAGATTATTTAGTACAATTTAATAAAACCTGGAAATTAGCATATCCAATTTGCCTTAGTCATTTAGGGCATGTATTAGTGGGTGTGGCAGATAGTATTATGGTTGGGAATTATGGAGGAGAAGGTGCTCCTATTGGAGCTTTGTCTTTAGCTGCATCCTCTCTTGCCAATAGTATTTTTTCTGTTGTTCTTGTTTTTGGCATTGGAGTTTCCTTTGCTATTTCTCCACTTGTGGCATCTGCTGATGGGGAAAACAACAAGAATAAATTGATTGAATTATTAAAACATTCAATTTTGATATGTACCATTTTAGGCTTGTTGTTATCTATAATACTGTTCTTTGGCTCATCTGCACTTCAATATTTTGGACAACCAATAGGAGTTGTTAATCTTGCAATACCTTATTTCAGCATTCTTGGCTTTTCCATGCTCCCTTTGATGGTTTTTATGGCTTTTAAAAATTTTTCCGAAGGTTTATCTTTTACCCGACAAGCTATGTATATTAGTGTTTTGTCCAATGTGTTAAATGTTTTTTTAAATTACTTGTTAATTTATGGAACATTTGGTTTTCCTGAAATGGGCCTTAATGGGGCAGGTTGGGCAACATTCATTTCCCGGGTAGTTATGGCTGTTGCTATTTTTTATTATATTTATAAATCACCATTTTTTATTCCCTATAGAGCAGGTTTTAGTTTTAAGAACTATTCTTACGATATTATAAGAAAGATAACAAGACTTGGAATTCCTATAGGGCTTCAATTCACTTTTGAGGTTGGAGCATTTGCTTTTGCAGCTATTATGATCGGATGGATTGGTGCCATACAACTGGCTTCTCATCAAATTGCCATTACTCTGGCCTCAGTTACATATATGCTTGCAAGTGGTATTTCAGCTGCAACTACCGTAAGAGTTGGAAATCAATTGGGAGCCGGTAATTTATCAGGACTTCGGATGGCAGGGTATAGTGGATTTATTTTATCCTTTGCCTTTATGTTTATTGCTGCTTGTGTTTTTGTTGTCTTTAGAAATATTTTGCCTCCTTTGTTTAACCAGCATGAACAGGTTATTCAACTTGCATCCTCCTTAATTGTAATTGCTGCTTTGTTTCAACTCTCTGACGGAGTTCAGGTTGTTGGCCTTGGAGCATTACGCGGAATGTCTGATGTGAAAATTCCTACTTTTATAACTGTTTTTTCATATTGGTGTTTAGCTTTGCCTTTAGCCTATTTTTTAGGATTCACTTTGGATTTTGGTGCTCGTGGAATTTGGTTTGGTTTGTTAATTGGATTGTCAACTGCTGCTGTTTTGCTCTTTACTCGTTTTTACAATAAAAGTAAACCTGCTTAATCTGCCTTTAAACCCTTAAAACTTACCACTGATAAAAAAACAGGATTGTATAATGCAATGTTATCTAAATTTAATTTCAATTCTATTAAAGTAATTAAAACTTAAATCTTTAAAAATGAAAAAGTGTTCCTGCTTTATTATTCTTTTTTTATTGTCGCTTTCGACTTTATTAAACGCTCAATCCTTTACTACTTATGAGAATGATCCTCTTAATGTAAAAAAGTATGTGCTAAAAAATGGATTAACTGTAATGTTAAGTGAGAATCATGACTTGCCTCAGGTTTATGGAATGGTTGTAGTGAATGCAGGGGGTAAAAATGATCCTGCTGATGCAACAGGCCTTGCCCATTACTTAGAACATATGCTTTTTAAAGGAACAACTACAATGGGTACAATAGATTATGAAAAGGAAAAACCATTCCTGGATAAAATAAACGACCTGTACGAAGAATTAGGTCAAACAAAAGCAGATACTGCAAGGAAAAGAATTCAAAAGGAAATTAATAATCAATCAGTACTGGCAGCTGATTATGCAATTGCCAATGAAATGGATAAAATGCTTGCTGAAATGGGAGCATCAAATGTTAATGCCTTTACTACTGAAGAATTTACCGCATACATCAATACATTTCCTTCCAATCAAATGGAAAAATGGCTGGAAATATACAGCCATAGATTTCAGAACCCTGTATTCAGATTATTTCAATCGGAATTAGAAACTGTTTATGAAGAGAAAAACAAGGGAAATGACAATGGCTTTAATCAGGTTTTTGAAAAGTTTTCTGCTGGTTTTTATAAAAATCATCCTTATGGACAGCAATCTATAATAGGTACAGCAGAACATCTTAAAAACCCTCCGCTGAAAAAAATGTATGAATATTTCGAAACTTATTATGTGGCAAATAATATGGCAATAATTTTATCAGGAGATTTTAAATCCGAAGAAGTGTTGCCTTTAATTGAAGCTAAATTTTCTTCCTGGAGAACAAGTGAAGTACCCACCTTTCCAACATATGAAGAAAAGCCATTTGCAGGCAGAGAAAAAATAGAAGTAAAGTTAACTCCTGTTAAGGTTGGTGTAATGGGTTTTAGAACCGTTCCTAACGGTCATCCCGATCTTGCTCCTTTGGAGGTGTGTAATAAAATCCTTTCAAATGAAGAACAAACAGGTTTGCTTGATAAACTTGTTTTAGATGGAGAAGTTATGATGTCAGGTCTTTATCCTTTATCTTATAATGATCATGGAGGAGCTATTGTTTTCGTTGTTCCCAAATTAATTGGTCAGAGCATTGAAAAGGCAGAAGAATTGGTTAAGGAAAGGCTTAAGCAAGTTCAACGTGGAGAATTTGAAGTCAATACACTTGAAGCTGTAAAGCTCAACCAGCGTAAACAAATACTTACTAAATGGGAAAACAATAATGACAGGGTAATGGAAATGGCACAGGCCTTTTCTCAAAAAAGGGATTGGAGCGATTATATTAAATTTGAAGAACAAATAGCAGAGGTTACTCTTGAAGATGTTAAAAGAGTTGCAGGTAAATATTATGGTGAGAATTATCTGATGTTTATTTCCAAAATGGGTTTTCCTAAAAAGGAAAAACTTGAAAAGCCAGGATTTGAACCAGTAATACCTAAAAATGAAGTAAAGTCAGAGTTTTATACTAAATGGCAGGAAGTTCCTTCCTCAAGCATTAATGCAAAATATGTAGATTTTGAAAAAGATATTATTAAATCTGAAATAAGGGAAAAGGTTAATCTGTATACCACGTATAACCCTTTTAATACAATATTTTCTGCTGAAATTAAGTACGGAGCAGGAACATATTCCTATCCTGTTTTAAAATACACTGCTGAATATTTAAATCTTATAGGAAGCAGTACTAAGTCCTCCAGTGAATTAAGAAACAGCCTTTATGAATTGGGCTGTTCTTATAATTTTAGTGTAAGTGAAGATGAATTGATACTTCATATAGAGGGCATGGAAGAAAATCTTTCTCAAGCCCTTTTTATTCTGAATGAGTTTTTGCTTAGTCCTGAAATAAATGATAAAAAGCTTAAAAAAGTACAGTCTGATTTAAAAGCAACAAATAAAATACAAAAAAGAGAACCATCCTATATTGCTGATGCTTTGCAGGAGTTTGCTTTATATGGAAAGGAATCTTCCTATTTAAGGGATTTGAACAGCAGTGAAATAAAAAAGCTAAAATCCCAGGATTTAATAAAAGCTTTTGACCTGGCAAGCGGATACGAAATAACCATTAATTATACCGGTCAAAAAAACCACAAGGATGTAAAGGAAATTTTTTCATCTTCATTGAATTTTAAACCTGAACTAATTGCCAAAAAAACTAAAGTGGTTTTGGATAGGACAGTTCCTGAGCAAACAATTATATTGCTATGCAACAAAAAGACGGCCGTTCAAAGTCAATTGTATTTTAACATAGAGGGAACTCTTCTTAATTTGGAAAGAGTACCCCGAATTGATGCATTCAATGAATATTTCGGAGCTAATATGTCAAGCCTTGTTTTCCAGGAAATAAGAGAGTTCCGATCACTGGCTTATTCTGCTTATGCAAATTACCGCCCGGCAAAATTAAATAACAAGAATAATTTCTTCAAAGC
>JALYPI010000127.1 GCA_030856445.1 Bacteroidota bacterium | reverse complement strand
ACAATTTGGGAATTCACAAAGTTGGATAAAAATTTCCAGGAAGTGTGGACTAAAAAAGTGCCTGTTATGAAGGGATTAAGGTATGTCAATTATTATTATGCCGATAATGATAATTTATACCTTTTAATGGGAATTGGAAACAAAGGAAGTTTTCAGGTTGTTGATTTGGATGTAAATACCGGTGAAACAAAAAGCACAAACGGTAACATTACTCTGGATGCGTCAATTAATGATTTTAAAGTTGTTGGCGGCAATGCATACCTTTTAGGTACAACTGTGCCAAGTACATTGGATAAATGTAAACAGTACTGCTTTATCTTTACATGTGTCCCTTTGTTTACGGGTAAAGTGTTGTATAAAACCAATGCAGTGATTATCAACCTTAATTTAAAAACAGGTGTTTCCACTCTTGTTAGAAATAAATATGAAGGAGATACTTTTATTGTTGGAACAGAAGTGAATAATAAAGAAAACACCCTGAATCTATTAATTAAAAGTTTAATAAAAAAAGAAACGCATATTCATAGAAACAAATTGGATAATAAGGGTGAATTGCTTAGCAGGACAAAACTTAAATTAAAAACAGATAAAACCATTAATTCAGGAAAGTCTTTAAGTGTAAATAAAAATAAAGAGGTAATGATAGGGGCTTACCAGGTTGTAGATCCTAAAAGAAAGAACATGAGCAGTTATTATGCTACTCAAAGTTCAAATGGGATATTCTTTTGCTCCTTTGAAAATGATGAGCAACAAGACATACAATTTTATGATTTTTCTAAATTTCCGGTTTTTTACTCTTATTTAAAAAAGACACAGTTTAGTTCACGCGATATTAAAAAAGGAAAAGATAAAGGAGAAAATGCAGTATCATACCGACTTCTGGTTCATGATATAATAAAAAGGGAAAAAGATTTTTTAATGATAGCAGAGGCCTATTATCCTCAATACCATACAGAATATTATACTACCTATGATTCTAATGGCAGGCCTTCAACCAGCAGCAGAAGGGTTTTTGACGGTTATAGATATACTCATGCAATTATTGCCGGTTTCGATTTTCAAGGCTCTCTTTTATGGGATAATGCTTTTGAAATAGGCGATATTCTTTCCTTTAGATTAAAAGAACGGGTTAAAGTATTGCCAAGTAAAAAGGATAATGAAATTGTAATGCTTTATAGCTGGGGAGGAAATATTAGTTCAACTGTTATTAATGGAGATGAAATAGTTGGAGAAAAGGAAAAGACTAAAATAGAATCCAAAAACGATGATGATAAAGTGAAAGACAATTACAATAGTGAGGTTTCCTATTGGTATGATAATTATTTTGTATCATATGGATATCAAACCATTAAAAGTGATGAGGAAAAAAGCAAGGGAGGTAAAAAGAAAAGAACGGTTTTCTATTTTAACAAAATAGTGTATAATGATATCTAATTCATAATCATAGACTTTCATTTTAAATAAAAAAAGCGGACAAAACAGTCCGCTTTTTTTATGTTTATTTTAATGGTTATAATTTAAACATAATCCCTAAGTAGATACCATGTGTTTGTATATTGGAATCTTCCCCTACAAGTGTAAATTGATTTTCTGTAATGTCAGCCCTACTATCCTGAAGGTCTAATAATCCTGTTGTTCCTCTATAACCTACTCTAAGGTGAATTCCATTTGTTTCTCCAAAAGCAAAATCGACACCTCCTCCATAAGCAACGCCTATATCCAAGGGGTTTACAGCAAGTACTGCCTGGGCTTCACCCTCACCAGTTATATTTGCATCAGCACCCGTGTTTATTCCAACATAAGGACCTGCTGCCACATTAAAATTAATCCATTTTCCATAGTTGGTATTTAAGGATGCCATCAAAGGGAATGAAAGATAACTTAAATTAATTGTTGTTTCTCTTCCATCATCCTCAAATTGAAATTGTTGTCTTGACCACATACCCTCTAAATGCGTTCCAACCATATTGTTGAAGTAATAGTTGAAGGAAACTGCAAAACCATGACTGGCTTGCATGCTGGCATTTACTGTGTTTGCCCCGGGGGTATTAAAATCAACTGATCCAAATACCGGTTGGTATCTTGCTCCTATATGAAAGCCAGTTTGATCTGGCCCTGCCATAATATCTTGAAATGTGGGATTGAATCCTTCATATTCAATAGTTGCTTTTGGATGTTCTGCCAAAAGGGTTTTATCTGTTTTATATTGAGCAAATGCTGAAGTTGCAAATGCAATTGTAATAAAAACAGCCGTCATTAATTTCATTGTTTTCATAGTTTTATTTTTTTATTGATTTCATTGGGTTTTAAATCAATATGCCTGCCAGAATATAGATAAGTGCTTGTTCTTGGGGCTTGATGGCTTGGAGACGCTTGTTGATAAAGGGATAGGTGGTTTTTTAAAAGTGGACGGGCTGGTTTTGCTGTATACTTTGAGAGTTCTAATTATGGGAATTTTTGTTTTTTATTAGATTTTTTTGGGTTTTTTTGAATTCTTAAAACAGCAAGGTGTGCTATTCTGAATTTTTTTGCCAGCCAATACTAAAAACTTAGTGGAGGGGGGTAATTATTGATTTTTTCAAAGGGTAAAATTTTCTTTACGATTTTATTTCGCTTCTATTCATGATCTCCGTTTGCATCCTTATAGATTCATTATGAACCAGAAGATACAGATCTTTAATAAACTCTTTGCTTAATCCAGTTTTGTCAGCTGTTGTTAATTGATTTTTAAGAATTTGTTTCCAGCGTTTTATCTGAAGGATAGTTACACTGTTCTCTTTTTTATATTCTCCTATTTCCTTAACTATCGACATTCTTTGAGACATAGCAAGTAAAATTTGCTTATCGGCATTGTCAATATTACAGCGGAGTTCTACCAGCTTGTTACTAAATGACAAGTTTTTGGATGAAACATCCCTTATAACAAGTTCTGAAATTAGTTTTAAAAGAGCAGAAGGAGTAATTTGCTGATCCTTGTCACTAAGCGCAGTTTCTGGAGAACAATGTGTTTCAATCATGAGTCCGTCCATATCCAGATCCATCGCTTTTTGAGCTACTGCTGATAGCAATGAGGTCCTTCCACAAATATGGCTCGGGTCACAAATAAGGGGTAAATCCGGGCATAACATTTTTAACTCAATTGCAAGTTCCCAATTAGGAACATTTCGATATGACTTTTCTTCATAGGAATGAAACCCTCTGTGAATGGCAGCAAGTTTTGTAATACCTGCCCTATTGATTCTTTCCAATGCTCCTATCCATAATTGAAGATCAGGATGAATGGGGTTTTTTACAAAAACAGGAATATCTACACCCTTTAAAGCATCGGCAATTTCCTGTACAGAAAAAGGATTAACAGTTGTTCTGGCTCCTATCCATAATATATCAATTCCGTTTTTAAGGCATTCTTCTACATGATAGGCATTAGCAACTTCTGTAGCGGTTAATAGACCTGTTTCTTCTTTTACTTTTTTTAACCAAAGTAAGCCTTTGCTTCCTACACCTTCAAATGCATTTGGACGGGTGCGAGGTTTCCAAATTCCAGCCCTGAAAATAGAAACTCCTCCAAGGGCCGCAATAGCATTTGCAGTTGCTAAAACCTGTTCTTCAGTTTCTGCGCTGCAAGGACCACTAATAACAAGTGGTTTTTCATTCCCTGGTAACCAGGAATTTAATGGCGTTATAGTTAAATCTAATTTTTTCATCAGATTTGACAAAGGTAATGCCTGAAAGGGAGATTTTAGCACCTTATTGATTTAATTTGAAAAAATATTTTCAACCCCTGCTTTTAAAATATTTTTAAGGAGATAATCAGATTAAAAGCAAGTTTTTTATGCATAAAAAGGAGTATTATGTATACCACTTAAAAAATAAAAAGCAATAATTAGTATTAGATTTAACACTAAAATTGCCCCATGAATTAACATGGGGCAATCCATAAATTTGGTTTAGCCTAATTAGAAAAGGAATTCTACCAACCTAGAACCCAGGCAAAAATCAAGGGAGCTACAATAGTTGCATCGGATTCTATAACATACTTGGGAGTTGTAATATCCAGTTTCCCCCAAGTGATTTTTTCATTGGGAACAGCTCCAGAATAAGAACCATAACTGGTAGTTGAATCAGAAATTTGGCAAAAATAACTCCAAAAAGGAGTATCTGTTCTTTCCATATCCTGGTAAAGCATAGGAACTACACAAATAGGAAAATCTCCTGCTATGCCTCCACCTATCTGGAAAAATCCAATTCCTAAACCATCAGAGTTATCAGTATACCAATCTGCCAGCCACATCATATATTCTATTCCTGATTTCATTGTGGAAGCTTTTAGTTCTCTTTTTATGCAATAAGAGGCAAAAATATTACCCATAGTAGAGTCTTCCCAGCCCGGACAAATAATTGGCAGGTTTTTCTCGGCTGCTGCTATCATCCAACTGTCTTTAGGGTCTATTTCATAATGCTCTTTCATATCTCCGGATAATAATAGCTTGTACATGTACTCATGTGGAAAATATCTTTCTCCCTTTTCTTCAGCTTCTTTCCATTGCCTGAAAATATGTTTTTGGATTCTTCTAAAAGCTTCCTCCTCAGGAATACATGTATCAGTAACCCTGTTAAATCCATTTTCCAGTAAGTCCCATTCTTCCTGTGGGCTTAGATCCCTGTAATTAGGCACCCTTTTATAATGAGAATGAGCAACAAGATTCATGATATCTTCCTCAAGATTGGCTCCTGTACAGGAAATAATATCAATTTTTCCTTGCCTGATCATTTCTGCAAGTGATTTTCCAAGCTCTGCAGTACTCATTGCGCCAGCCAGGGTTACCATCATTTTTCCACCCGCAGTTAAGTGAGTTTCATATCCTTTTGCTGCATCAACAAGAGCAGCAGAATTAAAATGCAAATAATGTTTTTCAATAAATTCAGAAATCGGTCCTCTTTTCATTCTTTCTTGTTTTCGTTTTAATTTTCCAGCAAAATTAAGGGAATTTTTTAATTGTCTTTATTTTAGTGTGAATGGTTTTATTCATCCTTTAATACTTCTGTTTTATCTAATTTTTAATAAAAAACAGTTGTAATGCCTGATTTATTAATACTTTAGACAAAATTAAGTGCAAAAAGATGAGGTTTTTATTTTTACTTTTAATATTTTCATTTTCTTTATTTTCTGCTTTTTCTCAGGAAAAACTAAGAGTTTTACAGTATAATCTGCTGTATTATGGAACTTATCCCTCCTGGTGTCCAATTACAGAAAATGATCCTGATTATAAAGATGGTTATATAAAAACAATAGTAGATTACGTTCAACCTGATGTTTTTTGTGTAAATGAACTGGGCGCAGGCAATACCAATGCAACAAGAATTCTTGAAAATGCATTAAATACAGATTCTCCAGGCAAATTTCAACGTGGGATTTCCACTAATAATGGGTTTTCAAGTATAGTAAATCAATTATTTTATAATTCCCATAAACTTGCTCTTTATTCACAGGAACAAGTATCACAGGACATTAACAACAATGACCTTGCCCGCGTAATTGATTTATATACCCTTTATTTTAAAGCTTCTGATTTAGCTCAAACCAATGATACTATTTTTATAACCTTTATTGTGGCGCATTTAAAAGCAGGAAGCTCCATCTCTGACCAAGAAAGCAGAGCGCTTGAAACAGAAGCACTGATGACATTCCTACAGAATAAAGACACTCCTGCTAATATTATATTTTCTGGTGATTTTAATGTAAGAAGCAGCAATGAAACCTCATTTGATAATCTTATTAATCATGCTAATGCACAAATTAGATTCTATGATCCTTTAAACCAACTAGGAACCTGGAATAGCAACACAGATTTTGTCAATATTCATACACAGTCAACCCGTGTAACCGGACTAACGAATAATGGATGTTTTGCCGCAGGAGGATCTGATGATCGTTTTGATTTTATACTTATATCAGAAGCTGTAAAGGATAATTTATTAAAAGTTAACTATGAAGCAGACAGTTACACAACACCAGGTCAGGATGGAAATAGATTTAATTCATCACTAAATGATCCTCAAAACCTTTCTGCTCCCTCTGATGTAATTAGTGCTTTATATGAAATGTCTGACCATTATCCTGTTTACCTTGATTTAAATGTTGATGCAGTGCTAAGCAGTGTTATAGAACAGAAAGCCTTAAATGAAATTATTTTCAAGAATCCTGTGGCTGATTTTTTAGAATTAAAAGTTAAATGTGCTGGTTGCGATTCTCCTTTTTTTGAAATAATAAATTTTTCGGGAAACCTGGTAATGCAAGGAGTTTTAGAGGGTGAAAATGGCAGCTATTACCAAAATTCAAATTTAAATGGTTTAGCAAAAGGCATATACCTTATTAAGGTTTCCTCCAAAGACGGCTTTATTGTTAGTCAAAAATTAGTCAAGCTGTAATTAATTATTAGCGAACTCTATTACCATTTGATAAAACTCTTCTGGAGCCTCTGCATGTAACCAATGTCCTGCATTTTCAATTGTTTTTATTTCAGCTGTAGGAAATATTTTTTTAATAGAATCATTATCCCTTTCAGTAACATAATTTGATTTGCCACCGCGTATGAAAAGCACAGGCAGGTTTTTTGCAGGTTTATCCTGAGGAATCGCCTTGCCCACATCTTCAATGTTATTGCTTATAGCCTCAAGATTAAACCTCCAGGACAGCTTTTTGTTTTCAACATCTTTCCAATAAAGATTTTTTAAAAGGAACTGCTTGGTGCCAAAATCATTAATATATTCAGCTAATATATCTTCTGCTTCTTTTCTGGAGGAAATTTTATCAAAATCCACGGCATTAAGGGCTGCAAGTATTTGTTCGTGATGAGGCTCATATTGTCTTGGAGCCATATCAGCAACAATTAGCTTTTTTATTTTTTTTGGATTTTGAACTGCATGCAACATAGCAGTTTTACCTCCCATGGAATGACCTACTACGATTGGGTCTTTTATGTTTTCCATTGTGATAAATTCATCAAGATCATCCGCCATAACCTGGTAATTCCATTTATCACTATGAGGAGATTGTCCATGATTTCGTTGATCAACAAGGAATACAGTAAATTTTACTGCAAATTGTTTTCCAAGAGTTTGCCAGTTGTCTAAAGACCCAAATAATCCATGTAAAATTATTAATGGTTGTCCTGTACCTGATTTTTTAAAATTCAATTTCATATAAAATGTAGCTATCAATAAATACTTGTGTCATTCCTTTTATTATCAAAGAGCATTCATCTGTTTAATTCTCTAAGATAAAGTTGAATAGTGTTTTCTAATCCTAAATATAAAGAATCACAAATAAGAGCATGTCCTATGGATACTTCTAACAATCCAGGAATGTTTTTGTAGAAATAATTTAAATTGTCAAGGTTAAGATCATGGCCGGCATTAATTCCTAAACCTAATTTATTTGCCATTTCAGCTGCTTTTATATATGGAGCAATTGCATTAGCAGGATCAGAATTAAAGTTATGCGCATAAGCTTCAGTATAAAGTTCAATCCTGTCGGTACCGGTATAAGGAGCATGATCTATATTTGTTAGATCTGTATCTATAAAAATAGAAGTTCTAATGCCATTGCCTTTAAGTTCACTGACTATTTCTTTCAAAAAATCCTTGTGTTTTACAGTATCCCATCCGGCATTAGAAGTGAGTACTCCGGGAGGGTCAGGAACTAAGGTGACTTGAAGGGGCTTTGCTTTTAATACAAGATCCATAAAATCTTTGGAAGGATAACCCTCAATATTAAATTCAGTTTTTACCAATGGTTTTAAATCAATTACATCCTGGTATCTAATATGTCGTTCATCCGGACGTGGGTGAACAGTAATGCCTTGAGCCCCGAATCGTTCGCAATCAACAGCTACTTTTAGAACATCAGGAGAATTGCCTCCTCTGGAATTTCTTAAAGTTGCTATTTTATTAATATTTACACTTAATTTTGTCATAACTTAGATATATTCTGCAAAGCTAAAAAAAATAGTATTTTTGTAATATAAACTAGCCAATTCTCGTTAAAAAGAATTTGAACAAAAAGCCAGGGTTAGATTTTTTATTTTTTTATTTATATTTTTTACCAATGCTTGCAAAAAATTTAATTACACAAGATATTCCTCCGCTTAAAACTTCTGACACAGGGTTAAAGGCACTTACCTGGATGGAAGAGTTTAAAGTATCTCACATGCCAATTGTGAATAATGTTGATTTTTTGGGCATGATTTCAGATGCTGATATATTGGATATGAATTCCCCCGAAGAGGCAATAGGTACTCATAAGCTTTCTCTTATTAAGCCTTTTGTATATGAAAATGAGCATATTTATGAGATTATCAAATTAGTATATAAATTAAACCTTACCTTATTGCCTGTTCTTGACAATGAGAATCGTTTTTTGGGTACTATTCCACTGATACAAATAATTAAATCTTTTGCTGAAATGTCCTCTATTAAAGATCCTGGAGGAGTGGTTGTTCTGGAAATGAATCCCATTGATTATACTCTTAGTGAGATATCCAGGATTGTAGAAGGCAATGATGCAAAAATTCTTAGCAGTTACATTTCAACAGCCTTAGACTCCAATATAATAGAAGTTACACTGAAAATTAATCGCACTGATCTTTCTGCAATTTTACAAACCTTTACAAGATATAATTATACTATTAAAGCTTCATTTCATCAAAGTGAGTTTATTGATGAAATGAAGGATCGTTATGATTCATTTATGAACTTCATGAACGTATAGGAGTGCTATACAAGTTACTTTTTATATTTATTATTTGTCTGTTTAGTCTGTATGCCCCAGTTTTTTCTCAAGAAAAACCTCTGCGGGCAGACACCATAAATGCACCCGGTGTTGAACTATTAGATACCGTAAAAAACTTTTCTCCCGTTATTATAAGTGAAATTATTATAATAGGAAACAAGATCACCCATGATCATATAATCCTCAGAGAAATACCTTTTTCATCAGGAGATACCATTGCTGCAGGAATGTTAAGTAATAAACTGGTAAGAACAAGACAAAACCTTTTAAATACTGGATTGTTTAACTTTGTTACTATTGTTCCAGAATTTGCAGGCAATACAGTTTTGGTGCGTATTGAGCTTATTGAAAGATGGTACACCTGGCCAATTCCAATTATTGAGCTTGCTGAAACAAACTTCAACACCTGGTGGTTAACCCGAGATTACAGAAGGGTAAATTACGGTCTGTTTGTTACCCGCGAAAATTTTCGTGGAAGAAAAGAAGCCTTAAGATTTAAGGTTCAAACAGGTTATACTGATCAATATGCTGTGCAGTATTATATACCTTATTTAAATAAAAAGCAGACATTAGGGATGGAGGCTACTTTGAGCTATTATAAAAATCATGAGATAGCATACAAAACAGTTGAAAACAAAAGAGTTTTTTATACTGACCTTGAAAATGCCGCCAGACAAGAATTCTATGCAAAATTAATTTTGACCTATCGTGGGGGCATATATAATAGCAATTCTTTACTTATTAAATATAATGCAGCTTCAATTAATGACACCTTATTAAGTTTGTCAGATGATTATTTTTCAGAGAATACAACGAATACGCAGTTTTTAACACTTTCTTATAAATTTAAACGGGATAGACGGGATTTTAAAGCTTATCCTTTAAAAGGATATTATTTTGATGTTGAAGGAGTTAAAATAGGAGCAGGTGTTTTGCCCAGTGCCCCAGATGTTGTCTATTTCATGGGAACATATAAGAAATTCTGGAAGCTTGATGAAAAGTTTTATTTTGCAGTTGCCGGGAAAAGCAAATATTCTTTAACCAGGAATCAGCCCTATTATATTCAAAGAGGACTTGGATATTATGATGAACAAGTAAGAGGGTATGAGTATTATGTGATTGATGGTCAAAACTGGTATATGGGAAGAACCAACTTTAAATATCAGTTGATAAAACCCAGTGTTAAAAACTTTGATTTTATAAAAAGCAAAAAGTTCAGCACTTTTCATTATGCATTTTATTTGAACTTATTTGCCGATGCTGGTTATGTAGATGATAAATTATATTATAAACATAATCCTCTTGCTAATCAGCTCTTGTATGGTTATGGTGTAGGTTTGGATTATGTAACTTATTATGATCAGGTAATTAGATTCGAATATTCTATTAATAAATTGGGAGAACACGGTTTTTTTATCAATTTTACATCCCCATTATAATTTACACCTATGAGAATAGCCATATATGGAAGAGAATTTAATGAGAAGTATGATGTTGCTATTCAAACTCTTGTTAATATACTTGACCAAAAGAATGTAGAACTTATTATATATGAAAAGTTTTACCATTTTTTAAAGCAAAGAATAAAAAATATTGCGCAACACACTACTTTTAGCACACACAATGAAATTAACGGGCAAATAGATTTTATGCTAAGCATTGGGGGTGATGGAACATTACTTGACACATTAATGTTCATAAGAGATTCTAATGTTCCTATTATTGGCTTTAATACAGGAAGACTTGGTTTTCTATCCACAGTATCCCTTAATGAAACCGAAAGTGCTGTGGATGCATTAATAAACAATCAGTTTACTTTGGATAAAAGAAATTTGCTAAGGCTTGAAACCCAAAGTAACTTATTTGACAATGTGAATTTCGCTCTTAATGAACTTACTGTACATAAAAAGGATTCAGCATCTATGATGACCATTCATGCCTATGTAAACGGGGATTATTTGAATAGCTATTGGGCAGATGGGATAATTGTTTCAACCCCTACAGGATCAACAGCTTATTCATTAAGTTGCGGAGGGCCAATCATTATTCCCGGATCAGAAAATTTCATTATTACTCCTATTGCACCGCATAATTTGAATGTCCGTCCAGTAGTTTTGCCATCGGACAATGTTATTACATTAAAATTTGAGGGTAGAAGTAAAAAGTACCTGGTAGCTCTGGATTCAAGAACAGAAACTGTAAGTTCAGTAGAGGAGCTTACCATTAGAAAAGAGAAATTCAAGGTTAATTTAATTAGGCTCAACGGGCATGATTTTTTAACAACTTTAAGAAACAAGTTAATGTGGGGTCTTGATTTAAGGAATTAAATTTCCTCCTTTTGATGCTGTTTTTCCCCCCATTTCGTATGGATATAATTAACCATCGCTTTTCCCGTTACTACGGTATTAATTTTGCCCCGGTTTTTAGATCTGGAAAACAAAACAATGAAAAGAATAATTATTTTACTTTTTTTTATTTTAGGAATTTCATTCCAAGGGTTTTCTCAAGGCTCAGAGATAGGGCCTTTTGGCGGAGGTTCATTTTACCTGGGCGATATTAACCCCGATAAATTGTTTTACAATACACAACCTGCTTTCGGCTTGGTTTACCGTAAAATTCTTAATCCCCGTTATGCCATAAAAGCAAATTTAATATACGGTGCCCTTGAAGCTGATGATCAACATAGCGTTAATCCAATACAGAAAAACCGAAATCTTAGTTTTCGCACTAAAATCATCGATCTTTCAGGTCAGATAGAATTTAATTTCCTTCCCTATGAAATTGGAGATCCCAGATATCCATTTTCTCCTTATATTTTTGCCGGAGTATCTGTTTTTAGATTCAACCCTCAAGCCAATATAGATAATGCCTGGGTAGATCTTAAGCCTTTATCCACCGAAGGACAAGGCACTTTGGCATCTTCTGGAAAAAGCAATTATTCATTAATTCAAATGGCCTTCCCTTTTGGTGCAGGTTTAAAACTTGCCTTGGCCAGTCGTTTAGGAATAAGCCTGGAATGGAGCCTTCGAACAACTACAACTGATTACCTGGATGACGTAAGTACTACTTATCCCGATTTAAATTTGCTTGCCTCTGAAAAAGGACCATTGGCAGCTTCTTTATCCGACAGGAGCCAAAATCAAGGTGATCTTGGTCAAAACTCAGGATTACAAAGAGGCAATTCAAAAAGAAATGACTGGTATTCCTTTGCTGGGATTGCATTAACATATAAAATTGGACCAAAAATTCCGAAATGTCCTGCATACAAATAATAATAAATTACTTTTGTGGCAGTTTTATAAGTTGAAAAATGACACTTAAAGAAAAAAACATAAGCCAGAATATTCCTTCACATGTAGCAATTATCATGGATGGGAACGGTCGTTGGGCCAAACAAAAAGGGAAATTGAGGGTTTTTGGACATACCAATGGAGTTGTTTCTGTAAAAGAAACTGTTGAGACCGCTGCAGAAATAGGAGTCAAGTTTCTGACTCTTTACGCTTTTTCTACTGAAAACTGGAATCGTCCTAAATTTGAAATAAATGCATTAATGGAATTGCTTGTTTCTACAATACATAAAGAAACGGCCACTCTTATGAAAAATAATATCAGGCTTAAAGCAATAGGTGATTTGGATAGCCTTCCCTCAAAATGTTACAAGGAGTTAATGGATGCAATGGATAAAACTGCCCAAAACACCCAAATGACACTGGTATTGGCACTGAGTTACAGTTCGAGATGGGAAATAACAGAAGCGATTAAAAAAATAAGTGCCAAAGTAAGCGCAGGGCAAATAAATCCTGCTGATATAAATGAAAATCTTGTTAACCAGCACCTCTGTACTGCTGGGATCCCTGATCCTGAACTTTTAATCAGAACAAGCGGGGAATTAAGAATCAGCAATTTTTTAATGTGGCAAATTGCTTATTCTGAATTATATTTCACAGAAAAATTATGGCCCGACTTCAGAAAGGATGATTTTTTGGAAGCTATTGCTGATTTTCAAAAAAGGGAGAGGAGATTTGGCAAAACCAGTGAGCAAATTAAAAATAACTCACAAAAAGTTTAATTTTACATTACATTTTAAAAAAATCAAATGCACAAGAGTATATTATCTTTTATCTTTTTATTTCTGGCACTCCTTTCGTGTGCTTTTGCACAGTTGCCAATTGGTGCTGAGGGCGAAATTAATTACGAAACACCAGTGGAGTATGAAATTGGTGGTATTACCATTAAAGGAGTGGAGCACCTGGATAAAAATGTGCTCATATTGCTCTCTGGTTTAACGGTTGGTGAAACAATTTCAATTCCTGGAGAAAAAATAGCATCCGCAATTAAAGCTTTATGGGAACAAGGGCTTTTTGCTGATGTTAAAATTAGCGCAAGTAAAATCCAAAACAATGTTATTTTTCTTGAAATTGAACTTGAAGAAAGGCCACGTCTTTCCAAATTCTCTTTTAAGGGCGTTAGAAAAACTGAAGCGGATAATTTAAGAGAAAAAATCAGACTTGTAAAAGGCAATGTGGTTACACCAAATTTAATCACGAATACAAGAAATACAGTTAAAGAATATTTTGTTGAGAAAGGTTTTTATAATGTTGAAATCAAAATAACTGAAGTGCCTGATACCCTGCTTAAAAACAATGTGGTGCTTATAATTGATGTTGATAAAAAGACCAGAGTAAAAATCAATGAAATAGCAATTCATGGCAATGTGGCCCTCTCTGATGCTCAAATCAGAAGATCATTGAAAGACACTAAGCGCAAACGGTGGTATAATATTCTTAAAACCTCCAAATATTTAGAAGAGAACCTTGAAAAGGATATGGCAAAAGTAATTGGCAAGTACAATGCTAAAGGATACCGCGATGCCCAATTTATTAAAGACACTGTATATAGAGTTGATGAAAAACTAGTAAATATTGAACTTACAATTAACGAAGGGGAGCAGTATTATTTTAGAAACATCGTTTGGATAGGCAACACCAAATACAATGATAAAGCATTGGATGCTATTTTAGGGATTAAAAAAGGAGATATTTTTGATCAATCTGTTCTTGAATCCAGGTTATATATGAATCCAAATGGGAGAGACATTACCTCCCTTTATATGGATGATGGTTATTTGTTCTTTTCAGTTACTCCTGTTGAGGTGCTTGTTGAGGGCGATTCCATCGACATGGAAATGCGTATTTATGAAGGTAAGCAGGCAACTATAAATAAAGTAACTGTTGTTGGAAACACCAAAACCAACGATCATGTTATTTTACGTGAAATCAGGACTAAACCAGGACAGTTATTTAGCCGCGCTGATGTTATAAGGTCCCAAAGAGAACTTTCTCAACTTGGTTATTTCAATCCCGAGACACTTGGAGTTAATCCCACACCAAACCCTGCTGAGGGAACAGTAGACATTGAATATGTTGTTGAAGAGAAACCCTCTGACCAGATAGAACTTTCAGGTGGATGGGGAGCTGGTAGAGTAGTTGGTACTTTGGGAGTAACATTTAACAATTTTTCTGCCCGAAATATTTTCAATAAACAGGCCTGGAGGCCACTTCCTTCTGGTGATGGGCAAAGACTTAGTTTAAGAGGACAAACAAATGGTTTATGGTTCCAGTCTTACAATGCTTCATTTACAGAGCCTTGGTTAGGTGGCAAAAAGCCTAATTCTTTAACTTTAAGTGCTTATCGCTCTATTCAATCCAACGGGCAGACTAGGTATATTAAGACAGACGGAAATAAAATTATTAATCCTGAGCGCCAGGGTATAACTATTTCGGGAGTTTCCGTTGGTTTAGGGAGTCGCCTTCAATGGCCTGATGATTTCTTCACCCTTTATCGTGAAATCACCTATCAGCATTATACAATGGACAGGTGGCAGCAATTTATTTTCAGCGATGGTACATCAAATAACCTGAGTTTTAAATTAATCCTTCAGAGAAACTCAATTGATC
>JALYPI010000124.1 GCA_030856445.1 Bacteroidota bacterium | reverse complement strand
TTTATGATCCTTGTGTATCCACCTGGTCTGTCAGCAATCTTGGGAGCAACATCTCTGAATAAAATTGTTGCTGCATCCTTATCTTGAAGATAGCTAAAAGCAATCCTTCTTGAATGCGTAGTATCTTGCTTTGATTTTGTAAGAAGTGGCTCTACATATACTCTTAAAGCTTTTGCTTTAGCAAGTGTAGTGCTGATTCTTTTGTGTAAAATCAAAGAAGCAGACATATTAGAAAGCATAGCTTTGCGGTGACTGCTAGTCCTGCCTAAATGATTTATTTTTTTACCGTGTCTCATCGTATTATATTTAAAAAATCAGGATTCAGAAATTAATGAATGTATTTCTGATTGTAAATTTAGTCTTTATCAAGTTTATATTTCGACAGGTTCATTCCAAAATGTAAATTTTTAGCATGTACCAAATCCTCTAATTCTGTTAATGATTTTTTACCGAAATTCCTGAATTTCAATAAGTCATTTTTATTGAATGAAACAAGTTCACCAAGAGTTTCTACATCAGCAGCTTTTAAACAATTCAATGCTCTTACAGAAAGATCCATATCAACAAGTTTTGTTTTCAACAACTGACGCATATGCAATGAAGTTTCATCAAATTCTTCTGTTGCTGATTTCTCTTCAGTATCAAGTGTTATTTTCTCATCAGAGAACAACATAAAATGATGAATAAGAATCTTTGCAGCTTCTTTTAATGCCTCCTTAGGATGAACAGAACCATCAGAAACAATTTCAAGAATAAGTTTCTCGTAATCTGTTTTCTGCTCTACACGGTAGTTCTCAATGCTGTATTTTACATTTTTTATTGGTGTAAAAATAGCATCAATTGCAATTTGACCAAAAGCAGGATTAACTGATTTGTTTTCCTCAGCAGGAACATAACCTCTTCCTTTATCAATGGAAAGTTCCATTTTGATTTTTACATCAGTTTCCATATTGCAGATAACCAAATCAGGATTCAAAACTTGGAAGCCTGAAACGAATTTACCTATATCTCCTGCAGTAAAAACATTTTTACCAGTAAAATTAACTGTAACTTTTTCATTATCCTGCAGCTCGATTTGTTTTTTAAATCTAATCTGCTTGATATTTAAAATAATTTCAGTTACATCTTCTGCAACACCTTTAATGCTGGAAAATTCATGATCTACACCATCAATTTTAATTGAAGTTACAGCATGGCCTTCAAGTGAAGAAAGTAAAATTCTTCTAAGGGCATTACCAATAGTAATTCCATATCCTGGTTCAAGGGGTCTGAACTCAAATTGACCTTCAAGCTCATTTGAGTTTAACATAATAACCTTGTCAGGTTTTTGAAAAGCTAAAATTCCCATATATTTAAATTGAATTTATTTATTAATATTTATTGTATTTATCTTAATTAGAGACCTATTAAAAAGGCAACTTCTAAAAAGATTTATTTAGAGTAAAGTTCAACTATAAGTTGCTCTTTAATATTTTCTGGTATTTGTTCTCTTTCTGGAATTGCAAGAAATTTACCTTCCATAGTTGTACTATTAAAATCAAGCCATGGGTAACTAGCACCTCTTGCAATTGAATTAGTAATAGCCTCAAGTGACTTTGACTTCTCTCTTACAGCAATTGAATCACCAACTTTTAATTTATAAGAAGGCAGGTTAACTACTTTCCCGTTTACAGTAATATGACGGTGAGAAACCAATTGTCTGGCACCACTTCTTGTAGGAGCAATTCCTAAGCGATATACAACATTATCTAAACGAGATTCGATTAGCTGAAGTAAAATTTCACCAGTAATTCCTTTAGATCTGGAAGCTTTATCAAATATATTAGCAAATTGTTTTTCCAATATACCATAAGTATATTTCGCTTTTTGCTTTTCTGCTAATTGAATAGCGTATTCTGATTGTTTGCCTCTTCTTTTAGAAACACCATGTTGTCCCGGAGGATAATTTTTCTTCTGAAGCGCTTTATCTGGTCCGAAAATCGGATCTCTGAATCTTCTTGCAATTTTAGACTTTGGGCCTGTATATCTTGCCATTTCTTATTGTTTGTTTTTAATTTTAAATATCAAATCCGTATTACCGGAATAATTATACTCTTCTTCTTTTAGGTGGACGACAACCGTTGTGCGGAATTGGTGTAACATCAACAATTTCTGTTACCTCAATACCGGAATTATGAATTGTTCTGATAGCAGATTCTCTTCCAGCTCCTGGTCCTTTTACAAAAACTTTAACTTTTCTTAAACCCATATCATAAGCAACTTTGGCACAATCGCCTGCTGCCATTTGAGCTGCATAAGGTGTGTTTTTCTTTGAACCTCTAAATCCCATTTTACCAGCAGATGCCCAAGAAATCACTTGGCCCTGATTGTTTGTAAGGGAAATAATAAGATTATTAAAAGTTGCATTAAGATGAGCCTGTCCTATTGCTTCTACCTTAACAACTTTCTTTTTTGCAGTTTTTGCTTTTTTACCGTCGGTTGATTTTGCCATTTTATTTAATTGATAATTTGATGGATTATGTTTTGAAAATATAAATATTTACCAAAACACCTCTTCAAATTGATTGTTTATTATTATTTAGTTACTTTCTTTTTGTTAGCAACAGTTTTTCTTTTCCCTTTTCTAGTACGGGAGTTGTTTTTAGTTCTTTGTCCTCTTAAAGGCAAGCCAATACGATGACGAATTCCTCTGTAACATCCAATGTCCATTAAACGTTTAATGCTTAATTGAACTTCAGAACGCAATGCACCTTCTACTTTAATTTTATCAGTGATAAAATTCCTAATGTTAACCAACTGGTCATCATTCCAATCCTGCACTTTGATATTTCTATCAACACCAGATGAATCTAAAATTCTTTGTGCGGTGCTTCTACCTATTCCGAAAATGTAAGTTAAAGCAATCTCGCCTCTTTTGTTTTTTGGTAAATCTATACCTGAAATCCTAGCCATAGCTATATTCTGTTTTTATTATTGTTATTATTAACCTTGTCTTTGTTTGAACTTAGGATTCTTTTTGTTTATTACATAAACACGTCCTTTCCTACGTACTATTTTGCAGTCTACACTTCTTTTTTTGACTGATGCCCTTACTTTCATGAGTAAAACTATTATTTAATTAATCCTTATTTATATCTGTATGTTATTCTTCCTTTTGATAAATCATATGGTGACATTTCCACTTTAACTCTGTCACCTGGTAATATTTTAATGTAATGCATTCTCATCTTTCCAGAAATATGAGCTATTAAAATGTGACCATTCTCAAGCTCTACACGAAACATTGCATTTGACAGTGCTTCTATAATAGTTCCATCCTGCTCTATTAAACCTTGTTTAGACATTTACCTTATTAATTCTTATTATTTAAAACTTCTTCTATATACTTAAATGTAGATAATACATCTGGTTTCTCTTTTCCAACTGCTACATCATGTTCAAAATGAGCTGAAGGAAATCTATCTGCTGTAATTATGGTCCATCCATCCTTATCCTGCATCACTTCCTTTCTACCAAGGTTAATCATTGGCTCTATTGCCAATACTAAGCCCTCTTGTAATTTAATTCCTCTTCCTTTACTTCCGTAATTTGGAACTTCAGGGCTTTCATGCAAATTTCTTCCTAATCCATGTCCAACTAATTCTCGAACAACAGAAAATCCATTTTTCTCAGCATGTTCTTGAATTGCAGCTCCTATATCCCCCATCCTTGCTCCCACAATGGCTTTTTCAATTCCTAAAGCAAGACATTCCTGAGTTACTCTTAATAATTTAAGTATTTCAGGTTTCACTTCTCCTATGGTAAAGGTATAAGCTGAATCTCCATAAAAACCATTTTTCAAAACACCACAGTCAACCGAAATTATATCCCCATCACGCAGCTCCTTTTTATTTGGTATTCCATGAACAACTTGTTCATTAACTGAAATACACAATGAATTAGGAAAGCCGTTATAATCCTTAAATCCAGGAATCGCGTTATTGTCTTTTATAAACTGCTCTGCAATTTTATCAAGATCTAACGAAGTAATTCCAGGTTTAATGGCTTTAGCTACTTCAGCAAGGGTTTTTCCAACAAGTAAAGAACTTTCTCTTAATAATTCAATTTCCTCTTTCGTCTTATAATATATCATCAGTAATCCTCTTCTGGATTTATCCTGCCATACTCACCGGAGATGAATTACGGCCTTTTATTCTTCCGGATTTCATCAAACCGTCATAATGACGCATTAATAAATGACTTTCAATTTGTTGTAAAGTATCAAGCACAACACCAACTAAAATTAATAGTGATGTTCCACCAAAAAACTGAGCAAATCTGTTACTTACTCCAAATATCATAGCGAATGCTGGAATAATGGCAATAAAAGCTAAAGCCAAAGCACCAGGCAATGTGATTTTTGACATAATATTATCAATAAACTCTGCTGTAGCTTTACCAGGCTTCACTCCAGGAACAAAACCACCATTTCGTTTCATATCTTCGGCCATTTGGTTTGGATTTACTGTAACTGCAGTATAGAAGTAAGTAAAAACAATAATCATCATGGCAAAGGTAAAGTTATACCAAAATCCTGTAAAATCAGAAAATGTAGCAGCAAAACCTGACAAAGCATCAGATTCAGCCAAACCAGCAAGTGTTATTGGTACAAACATAATAGCCTGAGCAAATATAATAGGCATTACACCTGAGGCATTAACTTTTAAAGGAATATATTGTCTTACTCCACCATATTGGTTACTACCAACAATTTTCTTGGCAAATTGCACAGGAATTCTTCGAACACCCTGAACAATCATAATAGTACCAACTACGATAAAGAATAAGACAAGTAGTTCAACTAAGAATACAACCATTCCACCGCCAGCTTCTTCAAGCCTAGAGGTAAACTCAGCAACAAATGCAAAAGGAAGATCGGCAATAATTCCAATCATAATTAAAAGAGAAATACCATTTCCAATACCCTTATCAGTAATTTTTTCTCCTAACCACATTACAAACATGGTTCCGGTTACCAAAATAAGAATTGATTGCATCCAAAAGAATAATCCTGGAGAAACAATTGCCGCAGCAGGAATTTGAGAAGCTATGTAACCAGGTGCTTGTCCAAGGGTAATTACTATAGTAAGCAATCGGGTAATGTTATTGATTTTCTTTCTACCGCTTTCACCTTCGCGTTGCAATTTCTGAAAATAAGGAACTGCCATCCCTAATAACTGAATCACAATGGATGCAGAAATATACGGCATAATCCCAAGAGCAAAAATAGAAGCTCTAGAAAAAGCTCCACCTGCAAACATGTTAATCAAATCGATAATCCCACGACCGCCATCAGCTGCCGCTGCTGTTTCCAGCATAGCAGAATCAACACCTGGAAGAACAATATAAGAACCTAAACGATATATAGCAATAAATCCAAGGGTATTTAATATTCTTACCCTCAGATCTTCAATCTTGAATATATTTTTTAAAGTATCGTAAAACTTTTTCATTAGTTATTTATAATTTTATAATCTCACCACCTTGAGCTTCAATAGCAGCTTTAGCTGTAGCTGAAAAACCATGTGCTTTGATTGAAAGCTTAGTTTTAAGTTCGCCTCTTCCTAATATTTTTATTAAATGATTTTTAGAAACCAAACCACTGTCGATTAAAACTTGTTGATCAATTACATCAACTTTTTTATCATCAGCAATTTTTTGTAGCATATCCAGGTTAATTCCACGATATTCGATACGATTGATGTTTTTAAAACCAAATTTAGGAACTCTTCTTTGTAAAGGCATTTGACCACCTTCAAAACCTGGTTTAGAAGAATAACCAGAACGTGATTGAGCTCCTTTATGACCTCTTGTAGAGGTTCCACCTCTTCCGGATCCTTGACCTCTACCAATTCTTTTTCTGTTTTTTACCGAGCCCTCAGCTGGTTTCAGATTACTTAAGTTCATTTTATGTATACTTTTGTGTTAATTGATCAGAATTTATATTTCTTCTACAGAAATCAAATGTTTTACTTTATGAACCATTCCAAGAATTTGTGGAGTGGCTTCAACCTCTACAGGTCTGTTCATTTTATTTAAGCCTAAAGCCTTTAGCGTTCTTTTTTGACGCTCAGGTCTATCGATTCCGCTTTTTATTTGTTTAATTCTGATCTTTGCCATTTTTTTTATATTATACAAACTTTAGAAATGTTTGTTAATTATATTATCCGTTAAAAACTTTATCAAGAGTAACACCTCTATGTTGTGCAACAGTATTTGCATCTCTCATCTGAATCAAAGCCTCAATTGTAGCTTTAACCACGTTATGTGGATTAGAAGACCCTTTAGATTTTGCAAGAACATCAGTAATACCAACACTCTCAAGTACAGAACGCATTGCACCACCGGCTATAACACCAGTACCAGGAGAAGCAGGCTTCAAAAAGACAAGAGCTCCGCTGAATTTACCATATTGAGCATGAGGAACTGTACCTCTAATAATAGGAACTTTAATTAAATTCTTTTTAGCATCATCTATTCCTTTAGCAATTGCCTCAGTAACTTCTTTAGCTTTACCAAGTCCGTGTCCAACAACTCCATTTTCATTTCCTACTACTACAATAGCTGAAAAACTGAATGTTCTACCACCCTTAGTTACTTTAGTTACTCTTTGAATGCTAACCAATTTATCTTTTAATTCGATATCACTGGTTTTAACTCTTTTAATATTTACGTTTGACATATGTTCTTAGAATTTTAGACCTGCTTCTCTTGCAGCTTCTGCTAATGATTTAACTCTTCCATGGTAAAGGTAACCGCCTCTGTCAAAAACAACAGTATCAATACCTGCTTTAGTTGCTTTCTCAGCAATTAATTTACCTACTAATTTTGCCTGATCTACCTTATTGCTTTTTTCTGAAGCAGCAAGATCTTTGTCAAGTGAAGAGGCTGCTACAATTGTAACACCTTTTACGTCATCAATGATCTGAACAGAAATATTAGTGTTACTCCTGAAAACACTCAATCTTGGTCTTTCAGTTGTACCGGTAATAACCTTTCTGATTCTCTTTTTGATTCTTGACCTTCTGTATTCTTTTGTTATTGACATTTCTAATAATTTGATAATATAATAATATGATAATTTATCAATTTTAGATTTTGAAGTTTAACTTTAAAATCTTCAAATTAATTTATTATTTACCTGCTGATTTACCTGCTTTTCTTCTTAAAACTTCGCCAACAAATCTAATACCTTTTCCTTTAAACGGCTCAGGTTTTCTAAATGATCTGATTTTAGCAGCTACATGTCCTAATAATTGTTTATCAGAAGACTCAAGAGTAATAGTCGGGCTTTTACCTCTTAGAGTTTCAGTAGAAACTTTAATTTCATTTGGCAAAAGAAAAACAATATTGTGTGAATACCCTAAAGTAAGTTCAAGTAATTGACCTTGATTGCTTGCTTTATAACCTACACCAACTAATTCTTGTTTTAGTGTAAAACCTTTACTAACCCCTTCAACCATATTCGCTAGCAAAGCTCTGTAAAGGCCATGTTTTGCTCTATGATCTTTTTGATCAGATTCTCTTGTAAGTGTAAGGACAGAATCTTCAATTCCAACTTTTACACATGTATCTACTTTTTGAGTTAAAGTTCCAAGTGGTCCTTTTACAGTAACCTCTCCGTTGTTTACTTTAACTTCAACACCTGATGGTAGATCTATAGGTAATTTTCCAATACGTGACATAATATTTTCAGTCTCTGTTGTTAATTTTTAATATACGTAGCAGATTACTTCTCCGCCAACTTTGTCTCTTCTTGCTTCTTTATCAGTCATAAGACCTTTTGATGTAGATATAATAGCGATACCTAAACCATTTAGTACTCTTGGCAAATCTTCAGCACCTGCGTACTTTCTTAAACCTGGAGAACTAATTCTGTCTATCTTTTGAATAGCAGGAATTTTGGATACCGGATGGTATTTCAAAGCAATTTTAATATTGCCCTGAGGTCCTACTTCTTCAAATTTATAATTAAGGATATAACCTTTATTAAATAAAATTTTGGTAATCTCCTTTTTTATATTAGATGCTGGGATGTCCACAACTCTGTGGTTGGCTTTAACCGCATTTCTCACTCTGGTTAAGTAATCCGCAATTGTATCTGTCATTGTTATTTATATTAAGTTCTTTTATTATATATTATTACCAGCTGGACTTTGTTACACCTGGTATTTTACCAGCAAGAGCTAATTCTCTAAACACAATACGCGAAACTCCGAACTGACGCAGATAACCTCTTGGACGACCTGTAAGTTTACATCTGTTTCTACCGCGAACTGGACTAGCATTTTTCGGTAACTTTTGTAAGCCCTCGTAATCGCCAGCTGCTTTTAATGCTGCTCTTTTTTCAGCATACTTATCAGCAATTCGTTTTCTTTTAACTTCTCTTGCTTTTATTGATTCTTTAGCCATTTGCTTTTATTTGCTATTATTATTTCTTTGTAAATGGTATGCCCAACTCTTTTAAAAGAGCATGAGCTTCTTTATTACTATCGGCAGAAGTTACAAACGTAATATCCATACCTAAAATTTTGTTTACTTTGTCAATATCGATTTCCGGGAAAATGATTTGTTCAGTTACACCTAAAGTGTAATTTCCTCTTCCATCAAAACCTTTTGAATTTACACCTCTGAAATCACGAATCCTTGGAAGAGCAACAGAAATTAGTCTGTCAAGAAATTCATACATTCTATCACCTCTAAGAGTAACTCTTGCACCAATCGGAACACCTTTTCTTAACTTAAAGTTAGAGATATCCTTTTTAGATTTAGTAGCAACTGCTTTTTGACCGGCAACAATTGTCATTTCATTAAGTGCGCCTTCCAAAAGTTTTTTATCAGAAACTGCGATACCTAAACCTTGGTTAAGGCAAATTTTCTTCAATTTTGGAACTTGCATAGGAGATTTATAACTAAACTCCTTCATTAAAGCTGGAATAACATCCGCTTTATATTTGTCTTTTAATCTTGCTGAGTAAGCCATTATATGATAACCTCCCCTGTTTTTTTAGAGTAACGAACTATTTTTTCACCTTCAATTCTACGTCCTACGCGTGTAGCAGTACCGTTGTGTACTAGCATAAGATTAGAAATCTGTATAGGTGCTTCTTTTTTAACAATTCCACCTTGTGGACTTGCAGCACTTGGTTTAGTATGTCTGGAAACCATATTGATTCCTTCAACAACCGCCCTGTTTTTGTCGATAATGACAGAAAGAATTTTTCCTTCCTGACCTCTGTAATTTCCGGCTAGAACCTTTACAGTATCTCCTTTTTTAATTTTTAACTTTGGCATAACGCTTTTTGATTTTTTCATTACAGCACTTCAGGTGCCAATGAAACTATTTTCATGAATTGTTTTTCTCTTAACTCTCTGGCAACTGGTCCGAAGATACGAGTTCCTCTCATTTCTTCTGTAGCATTTAATAATACTACGGCATTGTCATCAAATCTTATATAAGAACCATCGGCTCTTCTAACTTCTTTCTTGGTTCTAACAACTACTGCTTTAGAAACGATTCCTTTTTTAACATTACCTGAAGGAAGCGCATGCTTAACAGTAACAATAATTTTATCTCCAAGAGAAGCATATCTTTTTTTGGTTCCACCCAATACTCTGATACAAAGTACTTCTTTAGCTCCACTGTTGTCGGCAACTGCCAGACGAGATTCTTGCTGTATCATAACTTATTTCTGTATATCTTTTTAATTAAATGCCGTTGTACTAATTATTTTGCTCTTTCAAGAACTTCAACTAACCTCCAGCATTTGCTTTTGCTCAATGGTTTTGTTTCCATTATTCTTACAGTATCACCTATGTTGCAATCATTCTTTTCATCATGAGCCATAAATGTAGAAGTTCTTTTAATGAATTTCCCGTATTTTGGATGTTTAACTTTACGCTCAACAGCAACAACTATAGACTTAGTCATTTTGTTACTTCTAACAACACCGACTTTTTCTTTTCTTAAATTTCTTGTTTCCATTTGTATTATTATTTAGAAGAATCAAGTTTAACTCTTCTTGTCAGTTCTGATTTAAGCCTTGCTACTGTTCTTCTTGCGCCCTTAATTTTCATAGGGTTTTCCAAAGGTGAAATAGTATGGGTTAATTTCATTTTAGCAAGTGCATCTTGCTCATCAGTTATCTTTACACGAAGTTCATTCGTAGAAAGTTCATTTATTACAGATTGCTTCATTCTTTATATTATTTCTTCTGAAAAATCTCTTCTTACTAAAAATTTACAAGTGATAGGAAGTTTTTGAGCTCCTAAACGCAAAGCTTCTTTAGCAACTTCGAAAGGCACACCTTCAATTTCAAAAATCACTCTACCTGGTTTTACAACAGCCACCCAATATTCAGGGCTACCTTTACCTTTACCCATCCTTACCTCGGCTGGTTTTTTCGTAATAGGCTTATCTGGAAAAATTCTGATCCAAAGCTGTCCTTCACGTTTCATAAAACGTGTAACAGCGATACGTGCAGCTTCAATTTGCCTGCTGGTTATCCAGGCACCTGCTTCAGCTTTAATCCCAAAAGAGCCAAATGATAGTTGAGCGCCTCTATTGGCATTCCCCTTCATTTTCATCTTGTGCATTTTCCTAAACTTGGTTCTCTTTGGCTGTAACATTATACTACGGTTATATTGTTGATATATTCTGAATCTCTATTATTATTTTTTCTTCTTGTTTGTACCTCTGAATTTAGGTGCAACTGGCTTTTTGTCTTTTGCAGCAGAAAGTCCAAGGTTAGGAGAAAGATCTCTTTTACCAAAAATTTCACCCTTGCAAATCCAAACTTTAACACCAATTCTACCGTAAGTAGTATGTGCCTCAGACAATGCATAGTCAATATCAGCTCTTAATGTATGAAGAGGAGTTCTTCCTTCTTTATAACCTTCTGATCTTGCCATTTCAGCACCACCTAATCTACCAGATACAAGAACCTTAATTCCTTCTGCTCCCATTCTCATTGAAGATGCTACAGACATTTTCGCAGCTCTTCTAAATGAAATCCTTCCTTCGATCTGACGTGCAATACCATCTGCTACTAATTTAGCATCAAGTTCAGGTCTTTTAATTTCAAATATATTAATTTGAACTTCTTTTTTAGTAACTTTCTTAAGCTCTTCCTTCAACTTATCAACTTCTTGTCCGCCTTTTCCAATAATAATTCCCGGACGAGCCGTATTAATGGTAACAGTAATAAGTTTTAAAGTTCTTTCAATGATGATCTTAGAGATGCTTGCCTTTGGAAGACGTGCATACAAATAAGTTCTTATTTTTTCATCCTCAACCAGCTTGTCAGCATAATTTTTACCACCGTACCAATTAGAATCCCATCCTTTGATGACACCTAACCTGAATCCTATTGGATGTACCTTTTGTCCCATTAATTCGAATTATTTACTTCGTTAACAACTTCTTTATTATCTAAAATCACTGTAACATGATTTGAACGTTTTCTGATTCTATGGCCACGACCTTGTGGAGCAGGACGCAATCTTTTCAGTTGGCGACCACTGTCTACAAAAATCTCTTTAACAAATAAGTTACTATCACCAGCTCTTTGACCTGATTTAGTTTCAAAATTTGCGATTGCAGATGTTATCAATTTTTCAATTCTGACAGCAGCTTGCTTTGAGGTAAACTGTAATAAGCTTAATGCTTTATAAACATCTAATCCTCTAACCATATCAGCAACCAAACGCATCTTTCTTGGAGAGGTAGGACAGTCATTCAACTTAGCGATGTAAGTCGATTTTCTGGCTTCTTTCCTGGCGTCAGCCGTTATTTTTTTTCTAGTTCCCATGATTAATATTACTTTTTGCCTTTATCTTTTTTTCCAGCGTGACCTCTGAAAGTTCTTGTTGGAGAAAATTCTCCGAATTTATGGCCAACCATATTCTCTGTAACATATACAGGGATAAATTTATTGCCATTGTGAACAGCTATTGTCTGCCCTACAAAGTCGGGAGAAATCATTGATCTGCGAGACCATGTTTTGATAACTGTTTTCTTTCCTGCAGTGACCATATCCATGATTTTTTTCTCAAGTTTATAGTCAATAAAAGGTCCTTTTTTTAATGAACGCGCCATAGTTTATTATTTCTTTCTTTTTTCAAGAATATATTTATTTGACATTTTTTTAGGATACCTGGTTTTAAAACCTTTAGCTTTAATACCATTCCTTGATCTTGGATGACCACCAGATGATCTTCCTTCACCACCACCCATCGGGTGATCCACTGGATTCATCGCTACTGGTCTAGTTCTTGGACGTCTTCCCAACCATCTGCTTCTACCTGCTTTTCCTGAAACTTCAAGATTGTGATCAGAATTAGAAACTGTTCCTATTGTAGCCATACAAGTAACTAAAATCATTCTTGTTTCGCCAGAAGGCATTTTAATGATCGCATACTTACCATCTCTGGCAGATAACTGAGCATAAGTACCAGCACTTCTTGCAATGTTTGCTCCTTGCCCTGGACGTAATTCAATATTATGAATAACAGTACCTAAAGGAACTTCACTTAAGAACAATGCATTCCCTATTTCAGGTGCAGCACCTTTTCCTGACACTAAAGTTTGTCCAACTTTTAATCCTGTAGGTGAAATAATATATCTTTTTTCACCATCAGCATATGAAAGAAGTGCAATTCTAGCAGTTCTGTTTGGATCATATTCAATTGATTTCACTACAGCAGGAATTCCCTGTTTGTCTCTTTTAAAATCAATAATCCTATACATCTTCTTATGACCACCACCAATGTAGCGCATAGTCATTTTACCTCTATCGTTTCTTCCTCCAGATCTTTTAATAGGTACAAGTAATGATTTCTCAGGCGAATCAGTAGTGAGTTCGCTAAAAGTACTTGCAACTTTAAATCTTGTACCGGGGGTTACCGGGTTGAATTTCTTAACAGCCATTTTGTATTATTATATATTGCTATAAAAATCTATTGTATCACCGTCTTTCAATGAAACTACAGCTTTTTTGAAAGCTTTTGTTTTTCCTGAAATCAAGCCTGTTTTAGTGTATCTGCTTTTTGCCTTACCCGCATAACGCATTGTATTAACATCAGTGACAGTAACACTATATAGTTTTTCAACAGCATCCTTAATTTCTAACTTATTTGCATCATTCTTAACAATAAAACCGTAACGGTTTAATTTGTCTGTGATACTTGTCATTTTTTCGGTAACAACCGGTTTTAAAACTATTCCCATTTCCTTAATTACTTAAAATGTTGTCAATTTTTTCAATTGAACCTTCTGTCAAAATCAATATATTTGCATTTAATATATCGTAAGTGTTTAGATCAGAAGCAGTTACAACTTTCGCCCTCTGTAAATTTCGGGAGGACAAATATATACTTTTATTTGATTCAGAAAGCACTAATAGTGTTTTTTTATCTGAAAGTTTCAAATTATTTAAAATTTCAATGAAACTCTTTGTTTTCGGGCTATCAAAAGATAGATCTTCAAGAACAAAAAGACTATCAGCTTTTACCTTATGTGCTAATGCAGACATACGAGCTAATCTCTTTAGTTTTTTATTCAACTTGAAATCATAATCTCTTGGCTGTGGTCCAAAAATTCTACCACCCCCACGGAACAAAGGATTTTTAATACTTCCCTTTCTTGCTCCACCAGTACCTTTTTGCTTATGAAGTTTTCTAGTAGAACCAGAAATCTCATTTCTTTGTTTTGCTTTTGAGGTACCTTGTCTTTGATTAGCAAGATATTGTTTTACATCAAGGTAAATTGCGTGATCGTTAGGCTCTATACCATATATGGTATCATTTAAAACAACTTTTTTCGCTGTTGCTTTGCCGCTTTTGTTTAATACTGCTACTTCCATCTTATTTTTCAACTATTATGTAAGAACCCTTAGCTCCAGGAATGGAACCTTTAACAATAAGTAGATTCTTTTCAGGTATAACTTTAAATACTTCAAGATTTTGAATCTTAACTCTATCACCACCCATTCTTCCGGCCATTCTCATTCCTTTAAATACTCTTGCAGGATAAGAAGCAGCACCGATAGAACCTGGAGCTCTTAATCTGTTGTGCTGACCGTGAGTCTGCATACCAACACCACCAAAACCGTGTCTTTTAACAACACCCTGAAAACCTTTTCCTTTAGAAGTTCCAACTACATCAATCCATTCACCTTCTACAAAAAGATCAACAGTAACAACATCACCTACAGTTTTTTCTTCTTCGAAATATTTAAACTCCAAAACTTTTCTTTTAGGAGTAGTTCCTGCTTTAGCAAAATGGCCTTTCATTGCATTTGATGTATTCTTTTCTTTCTTTTCATCGTAAGAAAGTTGAACAGCTGCATAGCCATCACTGTCTAAGGTTTTTACTTGTGTAACCACACAAGGACCGGCTTCTATAATCGTGCATGGGATACTTTTCCCAGCGGCACTGAAAAGACTGGTCATTCCAATTTTTTTACCTATTATTCCAGACATTTTTATTAATTTATTATTTATTTATTACAAACGATATTATACTATCTTATGCTAATTGTATCAACTAAACCTTGATTTCTACTTCAACTCCACTAGGAAGTTCAAGCTTCATAAGTGCATCAACAGTTTTAGATGTAGAACTATAAATGTCAAGCAATCTTTTATAAGAACAAAGTTGAAACTGCTCTCTTGCTTTTTTGTTAACATGCGGTGATCTTAAAACCGTATAGATTTTTTTGTTTGTAGGTAATGGAATTGGTCCGCTTACTACAGCACCTGTTAACTTTACAGTTTTAACGATTTTTTCTGCTGATTTATCAACCAGGTTGAAATCGTATGATTTTAGTTTAATTCTTATTTTCTGGCTCATGTTGAGTATTTAAAAGAACGATTTATTAATTAAGCTTTAACTGATTTACCTTTAACTTTAGTAATTACCTCTTCGGCAACGTTTTTAGGAGCTTCCTGATAATGTGAAAATTCCATAGTAGAAGATGCTCTTCCTGAAGAAATAGTTCTAAGAGAAGTTACATAACCAAACATTTCAGAAAGTGGAACTTTTGCTCTTACAACTTGCGCACCTGCTTTTGAATCCATACCTTCAATCATACCTCTTCTTTTGTTAAGGTCACCAACTACATCACCCATATAGGCATCAGGAGTAACAACTTCAACTTTCATGATAGGCTCTAAAAGAACAGGATTTGCTTTTTTACATGCTTCTTTAAAAGCAAGTCTAGCACATATTTCAAAAGACAATGCATCAGAATCCACCGCATGGAAAGAACCGTCAGACAATTTCACTTGTAAACTATCCAACTGGTATCCGGCAAGTACACCATTAACCATTGCAGATTTGAATCCTTTTTCAACAGAAGGGATAAATTCTCTAGGGATATTACCACCAACTACTTCATTAATAAAAGTAAGACCAGTTTTTTCTGGTTCAGCAGGACCCACTGTAACAACAATGTCAGCGAATTTACCACGACCACCAGACTGCTTCTTATATACTTCACGGTGTGTAACAGTTCCTGTAATAGTTTCTTTGTAAGAAACCTGAGGAGCACCTTGGTTACACTCCACTTTAAATTCTCTTTTTAAACGGTCAACAATAATTTCAAGATGAAGTTCACCCATACCTGAAATAACAGTTTGTCCTGTTTCATCATCAGTATGTACTTTAAAAGTAGGATCTTCTTCAGCAAGCTTACCTAATGCCATTCCTAATTTGTCAATATCAGCCTGTGTTTTAGGCTCAATCGCAAGACCGATAACCGGCTCAGGAAAAGACATTGATTCAAGAATGATAGGATGCTTTTCATCGCACAAAGTATCTCCTGTACGGATATCCTTAAATCCAACAGCAGCACCGATATCACCTGCTTCAATACGAGGGATAGGGTTTTGTTTGTTAGCATGCATTTGAAAAATTCTGGAAATACGCTCTTTGTTTTCAGTTCTTGTATTCAATACATAAGAACCAGCATCAAGAGCACCTGAATATACTCTAAAGAATGCAAGTCTTCCTACGAAAGGATCGGTTGCAATTTTAAAAGCTAATGCAGCAAAATGATCCTTTGGATCAGGTCTTCTTATTTCTTCTTGTTCGTTTTTAGGATTGATCCCTGAAACAGATTCAACATCCATTGGGCTAGGAAGAAATTCCATAACCGCATCAAGCATAGTTTGAACACCTTTATTTTTAAAAGCAGAACCGCACATCATTGGAATGATTGACATATCCAAAGTTGCTTTTCTAATCGCTGCTTTTAATTCAGCCTCTGTGATTGAATCAGGATTGTCGAAAAATTTCTCCATTAACTGATCATCGTATTCAGCAACTGCTTCAACTAATTTCTCTCTCCACTCAGCTGCAGAAGCAACAAGATCTTCTGGCATTGGAATTTCAGTAAAAGTCATTCCCTGAGTTGCGTCATCCCATTCAATTGCTTTATTAGAAATAAGATCGACTACTCCAGAGAATTTCTCTTCGTTTCCAATAGGAATTTGAAGAGGAACTGGTCTAGCACCTAATTTTTCTTTAACCTGAGCAATTACACTGAAAAAATCAGCACCAGCACGGTCCATTTTATTTACAAATCCTAAACGGGGAACTTTATATTTATTAGCTTGTCTCCAAACTGTTTCTGATTGAGGCTCTACACCACCAACTGCGCAAAAAAGAGCAACAGCACCATCAAGCACACGTAATGAACGCTCAACTTCAACAGTAAAGTCAACGTGACCCGGGGTATCAATAATATTCATTTTATATTCTCTACCATTGTAATTCCAATGAGTAGTTGTAGCAGCAGAAGTGATTGTTATTCCTCTTTCCTGCTCCTGAACCATCCAGTCCATAGTGGCAGCACCATCATGTACTTCACCTATTTTATGGCTGATACCTGTGTAATATAGAATACGCTCGGTAGTTGTGGTTTTACCGGCATCAATATGGGCCATAATGCCTATATTTCTTGTATATTTTAAATCTATGCTCATTATATATTATAAAAAACTTTCTGTTTTACTTATTAAAATCTAAAATGAGAGTAAGCTTTATTTGCTTCTGCCATTCTATGTGTATCTTCTTTCTTCTTGAAAGTAGCACCTTCTTCTTTAGCTGCTGAAATGATTTCGCCAGCAAGCTTAAGAGCCATTGTTTTCTCGTTTCTTCTACGAGTAAACATGATCATCCATTTCATAGCAAGAGAAGTTTTTCTCTCATTTCTTACTTCTTGTGGAATTTGAAAAGTTGCTCCACCTACTCTACGGCTTTTAACTTCAACCTGAGGAGTAACGTTAGTCAATGCTTTTTTCCACATTTCCAAGCTATTCTCTTTGGTTCTTTCTTCAACAACATCTAAAGCATTATAAAAGATCTCATAAGCAAGATTCTTTTTACCATCATACATTAGGTTGTTAATAAACTTAGTTACCAGTTCATCATTAAATTTTGGATCTGGTGTAATTGGCCGTTTTTTTGATTTTAATTTTCTCATTTTATTTATTAGTTCTAATTTGAACTTTAAAAATTAAATATTATTATTTTTTACCTTTTGCTTTAGCCGCAACAGCACCAGCCTTAGGCTTTTTAGTACCATATTTTGACCTTCTTTGATTTCTTCCATCAACTCCAGAAGTATCTAATGCGCCTCGAACAATGTGATATCTTACCCCTGGCAAATCCTTTACCCTACCACCTCTAATTAATACAATAGAGTGTTCTTGTAAGTTATGTCCTTCTCCGGGAATGTATGCAATTACTTCTGCACCATTTGTAATTCTTACTTTAGCAACTTTTCTCAAAGCCGAATTAGGCTTCTTAGGTGTTGTAGTATATACTTTAACGCATACTCCTCTTTTTTGAGGACAGGAATTCAAAGCAGCAGATTTGCTTTTGTTTTCCAGCTTTATACGGCCTTTACGTACCAGTTGTTGAATTGTAGGCATATTTATCTGTTAATTTTTACTGTTTTTATACTAAAATGTTCACTATGAACGCAATTTTTTCTGTTATATTCCACCCCCTCACGATTTTTTGGGGACGGCAAAGGTACAATTAAATTTAATATTAACAATATACCCGTTAAAAATATTTTAAACTTTTGAACCTGTTAATGAATCAATTAGAAGAATTGTAAATATTTTTTCCAATTTTCTTTGAAATTATTTCAATAAAAACGCTCGTAAATAAAATCCAAAAAATATAAATTTTAATACCCGGTTGTTAAAGTTTACTTTAAGAAAAACGCCTTTGCAATTAAAATAGATTTTACATTTAATTTTATTTAACAGATTGCGTTATTAATGTTAAGTAAAAACAATCCAGATTAATTTGTAAATTAACTGTCCTAATAATTAAAAAAAATATTAACAAACAATCCCAGGGCGGAAATTTTACAGTAATTTTGAAAAATGAATTATTTAGAGGAACTCAACGAAGCTCAATTACAAGCTGTACAATGCACAAATGGCCCATTAATGGTGATTGCCGGAGCCGGTTCAGGTAAAACCAAAGTGCTGACATATAGAATAGCCAATTTATTAAATCAAGGTGTTGATGCTTTTAGCATACTCTCGCTTACCTTTACAAATAAGGCAGCAAGAGAGATGAAAGAAAGGATTTCACAAATTCTAGGTGGGTCTGAGGCCAAAAATTTGTGGATGGGTACTTTTCATTCGGTTTTTGCTAAAATATTAAGAATAGAGGCAGATAAGCTTGGTTATCCAGCTAATTTCACTATTTACGATACTGATGATTCCAAAAGTTTGCTTAAAACAATTATAAAGGAAATGAGCCTGGATGATAAGATTTACAAAACTAACATGGTTTTAGGGCGTATATCTTCTGCAAAAAATAATTTAATCTCTCCTGCATCCTACCTTAATAATACTGATATACAAAGTGAAGACAGACAATCTGGCCGACCAAAGATTGGAGAGATTTATGGAAATTATAAAAAACGCTGCTTTAAGGCAGGCGCTATGGATTTTGATGATCTCTTATATAATATGAATGTATTGCTCCGTGATTTCCCGGATGTATTATATAAGTATCAGCACAAGTTTAAGTATATACTTGTGGATGAGTACCAGGATACGAATTACTCCCAATATCTTATTATTAAAAAGCTAGCAGCATTAAATGAAAATATATGTGTGGTTGGGGATGATGCTCAGAGTATATATTCTTTCAGGGGTGCTAATATTCAAAACATACTGAATTTTAAAAAAGATTACCCGGATCTTAAAACATTTAAACTGGAACAGAATTACAGGTCCACCCAAAATATTGTAAATGCTGCAAATAGTATAATTGCTAAAAATAAGGATCAATTTAAAAAAGAGGTTTGGACTCAAAATGAATCAGGAGAAAAGATTGAAGTTTTCAAGGCATTAACCGATAACGAAGAAGGAGTTCAAGTTGCACGTTCTATTTTTGAAATACGAATGAACAAGCAATGCAAAGAAAGCGATTTTGCCATCTTATATCGTACCAATGCTCAGTCAAGGGCAATGGAGGAAGCATTAAGAAAACAAAATATTCCCTACAGAATATTCGGGGGTTTATCTTTTTATAAAAGGAAAGAAATAAAAGATCTGCTTGCTTATTTCAGACTTACTGTAAACAGCAACGATGAGGAAGCATTAAAAAGAGTAATCAATTATCCTGGGCGTGGTATTGGGCAATCAACTATTGATAAAATTATTACAACAGCAAATGATTATGACAGAGGGCTTTGGTTTATCCTGGAAAATATAAAAGAACTGAATACAGGAATTAATGCAGGCATCAGTGGAAAGATTGAAGAATTTGTAAGAATGATAAAAAGCTTCAGCAGTGGAATTCAAACAGAATCTGCTTATGAATTAGGGTACCGAATAGCTGTTTCATCTGGCCTTTTAAAGGAGCTTTATACAGACAGAACACCCGAGGGAGTTAGCAGACATGAAAACATTCAGGAATTATTAAATGGATTAAAGGATTTCTCTGATGCTCAAAACCAGGAAAAAACAAGGACTATTGATGATTTTCTACAAGACATCGCATTACTTACAGATTCCGATGAAGAAGAAGCGGACCAGAATCAAGCGAAAGTTTCTTTAATGACAATACATGCTGCAAAAGGACTTGAATTTCCTTATGTATATGTTGTAGGCTTGGAGGAGAACCTTTTCCCATCCCAGCTTTCACTTAATTCAAGAGAAGATTTAGAGGAAGAGCGAAGATTATTTTATGTTGCTTTGACCAGGGCTTGTAAAAAAGCCTTTATAACATATTCATTAACAAGATACCGTTGGGGCAATTTGATTAATTGCGAACCAAGTAGATTTATAGAGGAAATAGACACTGATTTTATTGAATTTCCTGCCAGCAAAACAGAACAGGAATACAAAACTCAGGAAAAACCAGGAAAAATATTCAATAGAAGCAATCAAGCGGGTAAACCTGCTCAAACAGCTAATATTTCAAAAGGCAAAACTTTAGTAAAGGTAAGTGATACAAAAAACAAGGAAGATTTTATTGCCGATGATACCAAGAACCTTAAAGAAGGAATGGAAGTTGAACATCAAAGGTTTGGAATAGGGAAAGTATTAAATGTTGAAGGAGCATTTCCTAATCAAAAGGCTACTGTGTTTTTCCAGGTAGCAGGACAAAAAGATTTACTATTAAAATTTGCAAGACTTAAAATTCTTAATTAAAAGCGTTTGAGTTTTGGCTAAATCAGCCAATTTGTTAATTTTGGCAAATATTATTATTACCTTGAAAATTTAATTTAACACATTACCACATAATTTATGTCAACAAATACCCACCAAACAGATATTCCACATTTAGAATATAATACCGAGAGGCCTCATTTAAACATTTCAGAATATGGACGCAATATTCAAAAAATGATTGATTATGCAGTGTCAGTTGAGGATAGAGAATTAAGAAACAAAGTAGCTCAATCCATTATAACTGTAATGGGCCAATTAAATCCTCATTTAAGAGACGTTACCGATTTTACTCATAAGCTATGGGATCATCTTTTTGTTATTTCAGACTTTAAGCTTGATGTTGATTCTCCTTATCCAAAACCTGCAAGAGAAATTTTAAATAAAAAACCAGATAAAATTTCCTATCCTTCAAAGGACATGAAATTTATGCATTATGGAAAGAATGTAGAACTTTTAATCCAAAAGGCAATTGCAATGGAAGAAGGCCCTGAAAAAGCGGCCTTTACTGAAGCTATTGCCAATCTTATGAAAAGGTTTTATATCACCTGGAACAGAGACGCTGTAGGAGATGAAATTATTTTCAAGCATCTTGACATATTGTCCAAAAGCCATTTAAAGCCTGGAAACATTCGTCTTGCTGCAGTTGCTGATATTGCCACCAGAACACCGAATCTTGGCATGAAAAAGAAAAAAAAGCCAATGAAGCCAGGAATGCAACAAAAAAAGAAAAAATACTAATAAAAAACCGGATAAATCTTAATGGGAGCTTTTGAAATCAGAGGTGGGAAGCCTTTAAAAGGTGAATTAACACCTCAAGGTGCAAAAAATGAAGCCTTGCAAATATTATGTGCTATTCTTTTAACACCAGAAAAAGTAGAAATTGATAATGTTCCTGACATTGTTGATGTTAATAAATTAATTGACTTATTAAAAGACCTGGGAGTTAAGGTAACTAAAGAAAGTTCCAATAAATATACCTTTCAAGCTGATGAAATAGATATTAACTATCTTAATTCTGATGTTTTTAAAAAGAAGGGATCTTCTCTGAGGGGCTCCATAATGATTATTGGCCCCTTACTTGCTAGGTTTGGAATCGGTTATATTCCACGTCCTGGAGGAGATAAAATAGGACGAAGAAGATTGGATACCCATTTTGTTGGATTTGAAAGTCTTGGAGCTAAATTTATTTATGATCCTAAAGAGAGTTTTTATAAAGTTGAAGCAAAAAAATTAAAAGGTTGTTACATGCTTCTGGACGAGGCTTCTGTTACAGGAACAGCCAATATAGTAATGGCAGCGGTTTTAGCAGAGGGCATAACCACAATTTACAATGCAGCTTGCGAACCTTATTTACAACAGCTTTGCAAGATGCTTAATAGCATGGGTGCTAAAATTTCTGGAGTAGGCTCCAATTTATTAAGCATTGAGGGAGTTAAATCCTTAAAAGGTTGTTCTCACAGGGTTCTTCCTGACATGATTGAAATTGGAAGTTTTATTGGACTTGCTGCAATGACGGGTTCAGAAATTACAATAAAAGACGTTGCTTATGATCATTTGGGAGTAATTCCTGAGGTTTTTAAAAAACTTGGCATAAAACTTGAAAGAAGGGGTGATGACATTTTTATTCCTGCTCAGGCTAATTATGAAATTGAAACTTTTATAGACGGATCAATAATGACAATTGCAGATGCCCCCTGGCCAGGATTTACACCCGATCTATTAAGTATAGTTTTGGTTGTAGCTACACAAGCAAAGGGAAGTGTCTTAATTCATCAAAAGATGTTTGAGAGCCGTTTATTTTTCGTAGATAAATTGATTGATATGGGAGCACAAATAATTTTATGTGACCCACATAGAGCAACAGTAATTGGTTTAAATAAACAAAACAGATTAAAGGGAATTTCTATGACATCACCAGATATAAGAGCTGGAGTTTCACTTTTAATAGCTGCTTTATCTGCCGAGGGCATAAGCACTATACATAACATAGAGCAAATTGATAGAGGATATGAAAATATCGATAAGCGACTACAGGCTCTAGGAGCTGATATTGTAAGAATTAATTAATATTTTAAAATTAAATTTCACCTTAACACCCATTAATATGAAACTAAAGATGAGAAACATCAACTATTATTTTGTGATTGTGGCTGTAGCAATTCTAGCATATAGCTTTATTTATAAGCCTGCCACACAAAATGTTATAAATATAGGAGATAAAGCTCCTGAACTTAAATATAAAAACCCGGAAGGGAAAGAGATTGCATTGTCTTCTTTAAAAGGAAATCTTGTACTAATTGATTTTTGGGCATCATGGTGCGGACCATGCAGAAAAGAAAATCCAAATGTAGTAGCTGCATATGAGAAATTTAAAAATGCCAGCTTTAAAAATGCTAAAGGGTTTGAAATTTATAATGTTTCTTTGGATACTCAAAAGGGAGCCTGGGTAAATGCAATTGAAAAAGATAACCTATCATGGGATAATCATGTTAGTGATCTAGGAGGTTGGAATTCGGAACCTGCAAAAACTTATGGTATAGTTTCTATTCCAACAAGTTATTTAATAGATGCTAAAGGAATTGTTATTGCAAAGAATTTAAGAGGAGCATACTTGTCTATGGAGTTGGAAAAACATCTTAAAGACTAATTATTAAAGTATATATTAAAAAAAAGAGAACAGACAGGGATAATCCCTGTCTGTTCTCTTTTTTATTAAACGCCTTAAATCTATCTGAATCTGACAAATTGGCGCAAATCTAATATTGGCAAAGTTTTTGAAATTTAGAGCAATCTGAATTTTTAATTAATTATTAAATTTATTTATGAAATCTCAAGAACAAACATCACACGAACACGAAGAAGAAATGAAACAGCAAGACTCTGCTTCAGAAACTGAAAACAAAGAGAACACACCCGAAAATGAGGAGAATAAAGATGCGATTGACCCAGAGGCTAAAATCAAAGAACTTGAGGAAAAGCTAATAGAACAGAACGATAAATTTTTAAGGTTGTATTCTGAATTCGATAATTACAGGAAGAGAACCAGCAAAGAAAGAGTAGAAATAATTAATACTGCGGGGATTGAAATCATTTCCACCTTGCTTCCTGTAGTTGATGATATGGAAAGAGCTATTAAATCAATGGATGAGGCAACTGAAATTGAAGCATTTAAAGAAGGCATAATTCTTATCTACAACAAGCTTTTACATAATTTGACAAGAAAAGGACTGGAAGCAATGAAAACCATTGGTGAACCTTTTGATCCGGAGTTTCATGAAGCCATTACAAATATACCTGCTCCTACTGAAAAAATGAAAGACAAGGTAGTTGATGAAGTTGAAAAGGGATACTTACTAAATGGTAAAGTTATTCGTTATGCTAAGGTTGTAGTTGGAAATTAATTAAAAAGTTAGAAAAAAAATTATAATGTCAAAAAGAGATTACTATGAAGTGTTGGGTGTTTCAAGAGATGCCTCAGCTGATGAAATAAAAAAAGCATACCGTAAACTTGCCTTAAAATATCACCCTGATAAAAACCCTGATGATAAGGGAGCGGAGGAAAAATTCAAAGAAGCAGCTCAGGCTTATGAAATATTAAGTAATGCAGAGAAAAAAAGCAGATATGACCGCTTTGGACATGCTGGTGTTGGAGGAGCTAGCGGAGGAGGCGCAGGATATGGTGGTGGAATGAATATGGATGATATATTTAGCCAGTTTGGAGACATCTTCGGTGGTTTCGGAGGTGGCGGAGGAGGATTTGGACAAAGCTCCAGAGGTGGTGGAAGAAGAGTAAACAGAGGCTCGAACATTCGTATAAAAGTTAAATTAACACTTGAAGAAATTGTTAATGGTGCGGAAAAAAAGATAAAAGTAAACAAGCTTATTTCGTGTAATACCTGCAGTGGAACTGGTGCTAAAAACTCCACATCATATACTTCCTGTTCAACTTGTGGTGGTTCAGGGCATATTACACGAATTACCAATACTATTCTTGGTCAAATGCAAACCTCATCCACCTGTCCTACTTGTGATGGTGAAGGTAGAATGATTTCAGAAAAATGCAATGCTTGTCAGGGAGAAGGTGTTGTTAGGGGCGAGGAAGTAATTAAGATAAATATTCCAGCTGGTGTTGGTGAAGGAATGCAATTATCAATGAGTGGAAAAGGTAATGCAGCTAAGCGTGGAGGGATTCCCGGGGACCTTATAATTGCCATTGAAGAAATTGAGGATGAAAACCTTAAAAGGGATGGTAATAACTTGTTTTATGATCTTTACATAAATTTTGCTGATGCTGCCCTTGGAATAGGCGTAGAAATACCCACTGTTGAAGGCAAAGCAAAAGTTAAAATAGACCCAGGAACACAGGCAGGAAAAATGCTAAGACTAAAAGGGAAAGGTCTGCCTGGTGTTAATAGCTATGGGAGAGGAGATTTAATTGTGAACATTAATATTTGGGTTCCTAAGACCTTAAATAAAGAAGAGCAAAAAATACTTGAACAGCTCAGAACAGCTGAAAATTTTCAGCCACAACCCGATAAAAGAGAAAAAAGCTTTTTTAGCAGGATGAGAGAATATTTTGACTAAGATTTTCGTTTAGTTCAAGTTGCCTGGTTTTTCAGGCATCATTTAAATTTAGTTCTTAAATTTAGTTTTTTAAGAACTCCTATATTAGTTAATCCTCTATGGAAATTCTACGCGCGGAAAATATTGTAAAAAAATATGCGGGACATCTTGCATTAGATAATGTAAGCCTGCAAATTCCCAGTCAAAGTATATTTGGGCTTTTGGGTCCAAACGGGGCAGGTAAAACTTCCCTGATAAGAATCATTAATCAAATAACCGCTCCTGATAACGGAACAATTTATTTTGATGGTGAAAAATTAAAGCCTCATCATATTTCCCAAATTGGTTATTTGCCTGAAGAAAGAGGCTTGTATAAAAAAATGGAAGTAGGTGAACAGGCATTATACTTGGCTCAGTTAAAGGGCATGAGCAAGAGCGAGGCAATGAAAAAGCTCAAATACTGGTTCAAAAAATTTGAAATAACTCCTTGGTGGAACAAAAAGGTTGAAGAGTTATCCAAGGGAATGGCTCAAAAAGTACAATTTATAGTAACTGTATTGCATGAGCCCCGCTTACTGATATTAGATGAGCCATTTAGTGGATTTGATCCAATTAATGCTAATTTAATCAGGGATGAAATTTATGAATTGAAAGAAAAAGGAACTACCATAATTTTTTCAACTCACAACATGGGATCAGTAGAAGAATTATGCGATCATATTGCATTAATTCATCATTCCAAAAAGATTTTAGATGGCTCTGTAAAAGAAATTCGAGATACATTTAAATCAAATACGTATGAGATTGAATTTACAGGAAATCTTATCGGTTTTACAAATGCCCTATGGACAGGTTTTGAATTAGTAGATATAAAACCTGAGGGGGAAATTCAAAAGGCTAAAATAAAATTACTGGATGGTCGCAAACTCAATGATTTGATACAGGTTATTATCCCTGAGGTTCAAATTCATTCAATTAATGAGTTAATTCCCAATATGAATGATATTTTTATATCTAAAGTTCAAAACAAAGAAGGCATACCATTATCAAATGCTGTAAAGGCAATTTCACTAACAGAATAAAGAAAAAAGAAGTATATAATAGATGGGAAAGACAGCATTAATAATTAAGAGAGAATATTTTAGCAGAGTTAAAAAGAAATCATTTATCATCATGACCATTGTAGGCCCCTTGCTTATGGCAGCAATGTTCATGGGAGCAGTATGGCTAAGCCTTTCTCAGGATGAAAAACAAAAGGTAATGATCGTAGATGAATCCCACCTTTTCAGCACTCTTCCTAGTTCAGAAAACGTTTATTTTGATTACACGACAAATAATATTGACACCGTAAAGTCTACTTTTCATAAGTCTGATTATTCGGCCATTTTATATATTCCAAATAATATACTCCACAGTAATTCAGCTATTTTATTCTTTAAAAAGCAACCTGGCTTTATAGCTCAACAATATATAGCAAGCAAAGTAGAGTCAAAAATTGAAGATCTTAAATTAATAAACAGTCAAATTGACAAAGACGCATACAAAAAGATAAAGACTAATGTACAAATAAGTAATATTAGTTTTAAAGAACTCGGGAAAGAAGAAAACAGTAGTCAGGAAGCAGGTTTTATCGGGCTTTTATTTGCCATAATGATATACATGTTCATTTTCATGTATGGTGTTCAGGTAATGAGAGGTGTAATTGAGGAGAAGACCAGCAGGATTATTGAGGTTATTATATCCTCTGTAAAACCTTTTCAATTAATGCTTGGTAAAATTATAGGTGTGGCTTTAGTGGGATTAACCCAGTTTTTACTCTGGGTGATTCTAACTTTTTCCATTATTTCTGTTGCCCAGGCCGTGCTGTTAAAAGATCAGAAAGGTGCAGAAAATGTGGTACATCCTGCTCAAATGACGACTCAGTTGTTACAGGATAATAACAATCAGCAAAAGCCTAAAATTGATTCCAATGAGGTTTTGGCCATATTTGAACGGATTAACTTTCCTTATATGCTTGGAATGTTTTTGTTTTTCTTTTTGGGTGGATACCTTTTATACAGTGCAATGTTTGCAGCCATAGGAGCTGCCGTTGATAGTGAATCTGACACACAGCAATTTATGATGCCTGTAACTATCCCGCTGATTTTCGCTTTTGTTGTTGCTCAATTATCAATGCAAAATCCGGAGGGATCTGTAGCCATGTGGTTTTCTATCATTCCATTTACCTCTCCAATTGTAATGATGGTAAGAGTGGCAATAGTACCATTTGATGCCCTTTCATGGCAATTATTCTTATCAATGGCACTTTTAATAATAGGATTTTTGGCAACTACCTGGTTTGCTGCTAAAATATACCGTATTGGAATATTAATGTACGGTAAAAAAACAAGCTATAAGGAGCTTTGGAAGTGGATTGTATATAAGGCATAATACTAATTTTTCTCAAAATGGTAGAGTTTTAAAAGCAAAATTGGGAATTATTTTCCCATTATTGTAATCTCTGCTTATCTTCAAACCGTTTTATTATGAGGCATTTACTGGTTTAAAAATAACATTATGCCCTATTATAAATCCCACTTGGCAAGATATTTGGCATTCATACTCGGAAAGTTATACAAACGCTTATGAGAATCGCTGTAATAGACCTTGGAACAAATACCTTTAACCTGCTAATAGCAGAGGTAAGTAGTATAAATCATTACCGGATTTTATATAGTTCAAAAACTCCTGTTCAATTAGGAAAGGGTGGAATTAACAAGCAATTAATTACATCCGATGCCATTAACAGAGGAGTTGAAACTATAGGGTGTTTTTTACAGAGAATTGCAATTTATAATGTAGCTAAAATTTATGCATATGCTACTTCTGCAGTAAGAGGCGCTAAAAACGGAAAAGAATTTACAGACAAAATAAAAAATGAATTTAACCTTGATATAAATATTATTTCTGGTGATAAAGAAGCAGAGCTAATTTATTATGGTGTTAAACTGGGAGTTTCTTTAAATGAAGAAGTGTCTCTTATAATGGATATTGGAGGAGGAAGTACGGAATTTATTATCTGTAATAAATATCAAATATTCTGGAAAAAAAGCTTTGACATAGGGGCTGCAAGAATTCTCGAAACATTTCAGCCTTCCGATGTAATTACACTTCAAGAAAAAGAAAATATTGAAACCTATTTTGATAAAGAACTACAGGAACTTTTCCATGCAATTGAACTTTATCAAGCCAAAGTTTTAATTGGATCATCCGGGTCATTTGACACCTTTGCTGAAATCATTGCTCATAAATTTTACACCCCTTCCATAGTTGAAAACATTACTGAATACACTTTTAATTTACCTGATTTTTTCAACATTCATGAACAACTACTAAATTCAACAAAAGAGGAGAGACTTCTAACAAAAGGCCTTATTCCTATGCGGGTGGATATGATAGTGATTGCATCTGTTTTCACTAATTACATATTAAAAAAGGGAGATATTTCTAAATTAAGATTATCGGCATACTCTTTAAAAGAAGGGGTATTAAATGAAGTAATCAATGGAGTACTTGTGG
>JALYPI010000118.1 GCA_030856445.1 Bacteroidota bacterium | reverse complement strand
TGATGTTTCTACTGATTGTAATGGAATGGCTTATGTTACCGGCAATGGCGGAGGAGCAGTTGGAGCTGATGATGTGGATGATGGAAGAACTGTTTTAACTTCACCTGAATTTGATTTAACTAATCATATTGATCCAGTATTAAGTTATTACCGTTGGTTTTTCAACGGTGGTGGATCTGGTTCACCAAATGATTCCTTAATAGTTAGATTGCATAATGGTACAACAACTGTTGTGTTAGAGGTTGTAAAAGCGAGTTCTGCAGGCAATTCTTCCTGGGTACAAAAAACATTTGATGTTGCCAGTTTAATTACACCTTCAGCAACAATGAGGATTTCATTCGATGCAGTAGATGCAAGTCCAGGGCATATTGTAGAAGCAGGAGTAGATAAATTTGAAATTAAAGGTGATATCATTAATAGTATAAATAATGCTAATTTCGAGTCTAATGGTTTAAACGTTTATCCAAATCCATTTACAGATAAATTTCATGCTGATTATAAACTAAAGAATGATATTCAAACAGGTGCACGATTTGTAGTATCCGATATAGCGGGAAGAGTGGTTTTTGAGAAAGCAATATATCAAAAAGAAGGTACAGCAGAATTAAATGTAAATCCTGCTCCAGGGTTTTATTTTGTGAAAATTATCAATGGAGATGAAAAAACGCCTGTAATTAAGTTAATTAAAAATTAGAATAAATTCTTGTTTTGAATAGCAAAAGCCGTTTCAAATTAACATTTGAAACGGCTTTTGCTATAACAAGATCTATTTGGATAAGCTTAATTATTTCATTTAAAATGATTAACAAAAAAAGAGGTTGTCCATTAGGGACAACCTCTTTTCTTATAACAAATATATTTATTAAAATTATTCCTTTTTACTTGCAGCTTTTTTAGCAGCAGGTTTTTTAACTGTAGCAGCTTTTTTAACCGTTTTAGTTTCAGCCTTTGGCTCTTTTACCGCTTTTGGCGTTGATTCCTTTTCAGCAGCTTTAGGAGTTTCTTTTTCAGAAGCTACAGTTTCATTAGCAGCTTCAGGAGCTTTAATGTTTTCTATCTCCATTTCTGAAGCTTTAGGTTTGCTCACTTTTTCAGCACTAGCTTTAGGTTTACTTGTAGTTTTAGCATCGGCTTTTTTGGTTGATTTAGGAGCAGTTTTATTACCAGAGTTTACACTTTTCCTTTTTCTTTTCACACCATAAGAACCGATGGTAATTTTTCCTTTTTTAGATTTTTTATCACCTTTTCCCATAACAATTTTTTATTATTAGTAAATTGATTATCCAGCAAATATATAAAATATTCCTCCTGTTTTGGGGGATTGTATATTTTATTTTAAGATTTCTCCATTGATTTGGCCATCATATTGGCTATTCTAAACAGCAAACGTGCTCCAACATTGGCATCCCACTCATTCACACCAGGAGTCACCTCATTAAGATCAAAGGCAATAATTTTTCTTCCTGATTCTACTAATTGTTCTAGGAGATATAATATTTGTTCAAACTCAAAACCTCCAGCCACGGGGGTGCCTGTATTTGGGCAAAGTTTTGGATCAAGACCATCAATATCAAAAGTTAGATAAACATTTTGAGGTAGTTTTTCAATTATAGAACCACAGATAAGCTTCCATGATTGGCCCTCAAATTGCATTTGTTTTATATCCCGGTCAAAAAAGGTATTAATTCTTCCTTTAGAATCCTGAATCATTTTGGCTTCGGATTCACTAAAGTCTCTAATTCCTACCTGCACTATTTTTTCTACTTGATTAATTTCAAGAGCATTGTAAATAATAGAAGCATGAGAATATTTAAAACCCTCATAAGCTACTCTAAGATCAGCATGAGCATCAATTTGCAATATACCAAAACTATTGTATTTCTCAGCAATAGCCTGCATAAGGCCTAAAGGAGTGCTATGATCGCCTCCTAAAAGTACTAGCAGTTTGTTTTTATTTAAGTATTCAAGCGATATGTTTTTAACCCAATTGTTAAGTTCGATGGAGGCCTGATCAATTTCTTTTGTAAAAGCTATGGAAGTAGAATTAGTTTCTTTTAGTGAACCATCAGATAAGGCTTCAATATGAGCAGAAGCTTTTTTTCTTAGCCTATCGCTTTTATCTTTAATTTCCTGGGGAAAATCAATCATTGCAATCCCTTTTTTCCAAGCATCTTTAACATATGGATCGTAAAGGTCTACTTGGGCAGATGCTTTTAAAATTGCCTGTGGACCATTTGAAGTACCTGCTGTATAGGATACGGTAACTTCCCATGGTACAGGAATTACTATAATTTCAGACTCTTCTGTTGTGAAAGGCAGTCCAAATAAGGAATCTGTTGTGCTTAATCCGCTTGAATCAAATGATAGGATCTTTTCCTCTTTGCTATTCATGTTTTTTTTACAAAATTAACAGTTTATTACTTTTTACAGAACTTTCTTTATAAAATATAAGCAGGAAATTTTGCACTAAAAATAGAAAATTTATCCTCATTGGTTTAATGGCTGGTTTTGCAGTATTTTCTTAATGATTGAAAATTAGTACATTATAATAACAGGCTTATTAGGCAGAGTTTTTTGTTATTTAAGGAGAACAAATTCTCCTTAAATATGATCAGGACACTTTTTAGAATAATTCTTGCTTTTGCTTTTGTTTTTGTTTTCACAGCTTGCAATAAGGATGAAATACTTAGGAAAAAGGATGATTTTGTAACTTATACCATACCCGCAGGAGAACACAGGTCAGTTTCCAGCGTAAAGCTTTATAAGGGAAATGAACTGAACTTTAATATTTTGTTTGATTCAACAGCTATTTATACAACACTTGATCCTGTAAATCAACATTCAATAAATAAATTGTATGGTTTCTCGGATTGCAACTCCAATCACCATGATAACAGTGCCAGAATCGGATGGAGGTGGTTTAATAATAATTTAGAAATTTTTGCTTATTGTTACAGTGAAACAGAGAGGTCCAGTGAATTAGTAACAACAATAGATATTGGTAAGGAATACGAGTGTACCATTAAAGCGATTGACGATAATTATTACTTTACTATAAATGGTAAGACCTGTATTATTAAAAGAGGTTGTGAAAAAGCAAAATTGAAGTATTTTTTATATCCCTATTTCGGAGGCACTGAAGCAGCTAGTCATGATATCACAATTAAAATAAAAAGACTTTAATAAATTCAACTAATTAAGTATAGTGTGAAAATAAATTAAAGGATATATTAAGAATAAAATAAAAAGAAAGAAAAATTTGGCATAGTTTATAATAAGTTAAGTAAAAATGAAAAGTCATGGAGAAAAAAAGATTTAATAAGGAAGAAGCAGAAGCTGAATTAAACAAATGGAAAGAAAGAATTAGTCAACTCCGGTCAAACATCCATCATGCAAAAGAAGATATAAAGGTAGATGTATTGGGAGATATAGAAAAATTAGAAAATCAGGAAGCAGTCATAAGAAATAAAATGATCCGTTTAAATGAAAACAAGCAAAGCTGGGAAGATTTAGAAGCTAGTATTGGTGATGCTTTATTTCAAATTAAATCAGAATATAACAAGGCCAATTCAAAATATAATTTATAAATTTACGTATTATATAATCAGTATTATAGTAAAAAACATACTTGCTTTTTTGAATAAATTTGCAAAATGCATTGCAATGGTATGTTTCTATCAAAGTAAAAACTTATCTACATATGAAATAGCCATGCACGAACTTTTCATAAACACTAATGAATATAACATGGCGTATTCCATATGACATTAAAAATTAAATTATCTACATATGAAAAGGACTGTAATATTAGGAGCCAGTTCTAACCCGGGAAGATACGCACATATTGCTACATTAAAATTACATACTTATGGGCATCCTGTTTTTCCTGTTGGTATAAAATCGGGCTCCATAAAAAACATACCCATTCTTGTTAACAAGCCTCCAATTCCGGATGTAGATACAATAACTTTATATATTGGTACTCATAATCAAGCTTCCTGGTATGAATACATTTTCAGTTTAAAACCCAAAAGAATTATCTTTAATCCAGGTACAGAGAACGACTGGTTATATAAGGAAGCACAATCTAAAGGTATAGAAGCTTTAGAAGCCTGTACTTTAATAATGCTTTCTGTTGGTAACTATTAAAGTGATGTGTTTTTTGAAGAGTTGGAATGAATGGTTAGTTTAGCATTTTCTAAACAATTACATTTTGGCTTGTCAGGTAAATCTAAACTCTAGCCAAGTTCTATAATAAATAAAAATGTTAGATAAATTAAAATGGAGCAATCTGCTTCTGCTTATTATTATTTTGATAATAACTGGAGTATTGTCTTATTTAACATTGAATGCAGGTCATGATTGGGGAGATGATTTTGCCCTGTATATCCGGCAAGCTCAATCTATTATAAATGGCACCCAACAACAATGCCTGGAGGACAATACTTTTGCTATGGATAGATCAAGCGGTCCAACCGGGCCTTATCTTTATCCCTGGGGATTTCCTCTAATACTTGCCACCACCTATACTTTATCTGGATTTAATTTACTGGCTTTTAAATTTACTGGTATCGTGTTTTTCCTTTTATCACTGCTTTTAACATATTTTATTTTTAAAAAAAGATCCACTTCAAATGCGCTTATTATAGTAGCCCTAATTGGTTTTAATCCTTATTTTATTTCCTTTACCGATAATGTTTTATCTGATTTTCCTTTTCTCTTTTTTTCTCTGCTAAGCCTTTTTTTAATTTATAAAATTGTTTTAGCATCAAATGAAGAATATAAGCACTTCTTATGGTATTTGTTTTTAGGTTTTGTGCTTTTTTATTCTTTTTATATTCGGCCTAATGGTATTGTTATTCTTTTGGTTTTAATGCTTACTCAATTAATAGCATATAGTATAAAGATAAATACACCTAAAAAACCTTTTTCACTTAAACCTTTTTTGCCTTATGCTGGTTTTCTTTTATTTTTCATAACAAGTAAGGTATATTTTCCTCAAGTCAAAGAGTCTCACCTTGATTTTCTTGGAAGAATTCATCTGCAGCAGATTACTAATAATATAGAATACTATTTTATAGAACTTCCTAAAGTTTTTTTTGGACATTATCAATCATTTAACCTGGCATTTATTCTTTTTCCATTTGCTATAATAGGAAGTTTGATTAGCATAAAAAAAGAATACCATCTTCATCTTTTTTTCTTTGGAACTTTAACCCTTTTTATAATTTGGCCTGATGATTCACAGGGACTGAGATTTATTTTTCCACTTTTGCCCATATTCCTTTATTTTTCATTTTCAGGAATCTCATTTGTAAATCAAAAAATCAACTTTTATAGCAGGTATAACGGTTTATCTATAATTGCCGGTTTAATTTTGATCTTTTTGTTTTTAAAACAATCTTATACCCAGGCCTTTGAAAATGTAAATTCATTGAACAAAGTTGTTGAAGGCCCATTTGAAGCAGAAAGTACCGAGGCTTTTAATTATTTACAAAGAAATAGTTCTAATGAAGATGTGATCGTTTTTTTTAAGCCTCGTACCTTAAACCTACTTATATCAAGAAGGTCGGTATTAATATATGATTTTGAAAAAATAAAATCAGTTAATGGCTCTCATTTGGTTTTGCATAAACACATGTCTGATTTTAATCAGGTAAAACCAGATGATACAAGACTAAACACCACAAGTTGGCTGAAACTTGTTTTTGAGAACAAGTATTATTTGATCTATAAAATCAATTAGTTTCCAAAAGATACTTAAAGTGATTCCTTAATACTTTTTAAGATTACACTACAAGCTTGTGTAATTTCTTCTTTAGTAATGGTAAGGGGAGGGGCAATTCTCATAAAATTATCGCAAAACAGAAACCAGTCCGTAATAATTCCATTTTCAATGCATTTATCAATTACTTTTTTATTTAAGGAAAAATCTTCAAATTCAATGGCTATCATTAGCCCTATGGCTCTAATACTTTTAATTTTATCATCCTTTAATAAATCTTTGAAAAGATTTTCTTTTTCTTTAACCTGAGCAATTAAATTTTCTTCAATTATCACTTTTAAACTTGCTTTTGCTGATGCACAACTCACTGGATGCCCTCCAAAAGTAGTGATATGGCCTAGCACTGGGTTTTCCATCAGGCTGCTCATTATCTCTTTTGATGCAATAAATGCTCCTATTGGCATTCCACCGCCCATTCCCTTTGCTGTAGTTAAAATATCCGGGACTACATCAAATTGTTCAAAAGCAAAAAGGCTTCCGGTTCTTCCAAAACCTGTTTGTATTTCATCAAAAATCAATAGGGTTCCTGTTTCAGTACATTTAGCACGCAATTTTTTAAGGAAATCATTTTCAGGAACAATTATTCCTGCTTCTCCCTGAACTGGTTCAACAATAACACAAGCTGTTTTGGCATTTATATTATTTAACTCATCTGGATTATTGAATTCAATAAAACTTATACCAGGCAAAAGGGGCCGGAAAGCGCTTTTAAAAGTTTCATTTCCCATTACACTTAAAGCGCCATGAGTACTTCCATGGTATGCGTTTTTAAAAGCTATTATTTCAGTTCTTCCAGTATGCCTTTTTGCTAATTTCAATGCGCCCTCATTTGCTTCACTGCCCGAATTCGTCAGGTAAACAGAATTAAGTGAAAAAGGAAGTAAATCAGTAAGAATTTTTGCATAAGTAACCTGGGGTGACTGAATATACTCACCATAAACCATAACATAGAGGTATTTATCCAATTGCTCTTGTATAGCCTCCAAAACCTTTGGATGCCTGTGGCCAACATTGCTTACAGAAATCCCTGAAATTAAATCCATGTATTTTTTGCCTGAAATGTCTTCCAGGTATATTCCTTGTGCTTTTACAATCTCCAGACCTATTGGAGCATCTGATGTTTGTGCTAAATGATTTAGGAATAATTGTCTTTGTGATACCATTGATTTTAGTTAACAATGTTTATTCTGGTCCTGTTTTATTTCCATTTTATTATAAATCTTTAAAACAAAGAAAATGTTTTCTACTTAAAAAATTTATAAAAATATTTGAATAAGAAATTTGATTTTTACTGCAATAATCACTTACTTAAAAGTATGGCAAAGCCTCCTTGTATATTTATTCCTGTGTAGTTGATATTATAATTGTTTCTGGCCAATTCAAACTGGTTATGATAATTAATTTGGTAGGTGTTTATTTCATAGGAAAGGTTGTTGTAATTAATACCTATAAAGATTCCCATTTTACTGGTAAAATAAACCTTAATTCCTGAATACACGAAATAAGAAAAGCCCAGGCCTTTCATTAAGATTTCATTTTCAGCCTTATCCAGTGAACGGGAATTATAAGAACTTAAACCATAAGAAATACCAAAATATAAATCTATAAATTCATTATTTAAAAAGTGAAGAGTATTGCTAATTAAAAAAGAGTTTGATATTATTTTTTCACTCCTGGCAGTATCACCAAAAAAATAACGCCCCCTTTGAAATTGTAAGCCCATACCCACCTGGTTTAACAAACCATATTCGTAATTAATTGGTAACAAAAGAGAGCCGGCTCCTTTTTCAAATACTTTCTCTCCGATTTGTGTAGTACTGTTATATCCTCCTATTCCCAAGCCAGTATTCAAATAGTGACTGCCTTTTTTGAATGCCTGAGCTTGGGCTTCATGAAAAGCCACTACAATCAAAAAAGGAAAGAAAAAGATTAAAAATTTATTACTACCGGGCATATTAAGTTAATTAAAAACTGTAAATTCAAATTAAAAGGAAAATTTACAATTAATAAAGATGACAATGAGTGTTGAATATAAATTTGATTAAATTTTTCTTTTAATCACTTTTTCCGCAGCTTCCACTATTTTTTCAGTACTTAGGCCATATTTTTCCATTAATTCATCAGGAGTACCACTTTCACCAAAGGAATCTTTTACTGCAACCATTTCAATTGGAGAGGGGTAATTTAAACCTAATAATTGAGCAATGCTATCTCCCAAACCACCATTCATTTGATGTTCTTCGGCTGTTACTACACAGGAAGTTTTTTTAACTGAAGCCAAAATAGCTTCCTTGTCTAATGGTTTAATTGTATGGATATTAATTACTTCTGCATTTATTCCTTTAGACTCAAGTATTTCAGCAGCTTGTAATGCTTTCCAGACAAGGTGCCCGGTTGCAAAAATACTTACATCGGTTCCTTGATTCAACATTACTGCTTTACCTATAATAAACTCCTGATCCAAAGGCATAAATACAGGCACCTTAGGTCTTCCAAAACGAAGGTAAACAGGGCCTTGATGTTTAGCAATTGCTAATGTAGCAGCCTTTGTCTGGTTATAATCACATGGGTTGATTACAGTCATGTGAGGAAGCATTTTCATAAGGCCTAAATCTTCAAGAATTTGATGCGTTGCTCCGTCTTCCCCAAGGGTAAGCCCAGCATGAGAAGCACAAATTTTCACGTTTTTACCAGAATATGCAATGGACTGACGAATTTGATCATACACTCTTCCAGTGGAAAAGTTAGCAAACGTACCGGTAAAAGGAATTTTCCCTCCAATTGTTAATCCTGCTGCTATACTCATCATATTGGCTTCTGCAATTCCAACCTGAAAAAAACGATCAGGAAACTCTTTTTCAAAAGCATCCATTTTAAGTGACCCTGTAAGATCGGCACAAAGAGCAACTACATCCGGATTTGTTCTGCCAAGTTCCAATAATCCAGCTCCGAATCCTGAACGTGTGTCTTTTTCTTCTGTATAAGTGTATTTTTTCATTATGTTATAGACTTTTATTTTGATTCGTTAAAGGTTTGATTTTTACTTTAAATATTTTTTTAAATTAAATTATAACTGAACAGAAATAGAATCCCCTGGTTCAATTTTAAATGAACGTTCAGTAGTATAAATAGATTCCTTAGAGTTAATTGAACGGTATACAATTCTGTAACTTCCTGGTTGTAATGTAATACTTTCTCTTGATTTTGTTTCATCAAGATTATAAATCCATTTTAATCCTGATTTATCCTCTAGATATAAACTTGCAAAACCTACAGCTGGTAATGAGACAGAAGCTATTCCAGGCTGAGGGATTTCAATTGTTGTGGTATGACTTTGCTTGATTTCTACATTGCTAAGGTAAATACGGGGAAGAGTTAATATTTCCATATCATACTTTCCGGTAAGGTACTTCTGCTTTTTATTTGTTTCCTGGATGTTTAGGGTTTCCATCTGCCCATTTATTCTAATCACTGCTTTTAAATCTTTATAAACAGTGTAACCTGAAACCTTAAGAGATAAACTTCCTTGTGGAGTATTTGCTGCAATGGTATTATGAGTTCCCTGTACAATATATATATTATCCTTTTCAACTGAAGGCAGGGTGTAAATTATCATTTTATAAAAAGGCTCATGTTCAAAAATAAGAGTGTCCGGATTTCCTTTATGGTTAAGAGAATGAACATAATTGTATTTTATTTTTCCCGTGGAATTGTCAGATAAAGTCATTACTACATTGGTTTCTGTAGGGTTACCCTTGCTATCAAGAAGATTAACCTGCACAGAAGTTGCATTTACAGCCTCATCAATCACCGTTTTAAGTACACTAAGGAATGTTTCTTCATTTTCTGTATCGAAATATTTTCCTACACATTCAAATTCTTTCATTATTTCAGGCCCTAATCCTAAGCCAATTATGAAAGGCCTTAAAAAAATTCCTTTTTTATGAAGGGCCAGAGCAATTTCGCAAGGGTCTCCATCGCATTCTTCAATACCATCGGTTATTAAAATTATGATGTTTTTGCAATTACTGCAATTGGGAAAATCATTTGCAGATTGTTCAAGAGAATAAGCAATAGGGGTAGTGCCCCTAGGAATAATCTCCTGCAATTTTGATTTTAATTTTGAATGATTGTTAGTGGAAAAAGGCACTTCAAGCTTAGAATCTTTGCAATCTTTCAAAAAGTTTGCCCTACTCACTGATTGATGTCCATACACTCTTAAGGCAATTTCTACATTACTAATAGGCCTTAGACTATCAACCATTTGAATAAGAAGTTTTTTTGCGCTGTCTATTTTTTTTCCGGTTTGCCAATGAGATAGCATGCTTTGAGAAGCATCAAAAATAAAAAGTATCCTTACTTTTTCATTTGGAGGTGAAATAACATTTGCTCCACAATTATTAACTGTAAAACCACTTAAAATGAAAAAGACAAAACTTAAAATGATGTATTTCAATCTATATAACAGTTGCATTAATGTAAATAAACATTTTAAATCCCTTGGTTAATTATAAGGAAAGAATAAAATACCTTAAATCAAGTAATGTTAATAATCACCTAAGGTTTCTTCAAGCTGAGCTAAAGCATCTTTAAGCTGCTCATCACTTGGAGGAATTCCATGCCATTTGTGACTTCCCATCATAAAATCAACACCATAGCCCATTTCTGTTTGCATTAAAATCATAACAGGTTTTGCTTTTCCGGTTCTTGATTGAGCTGTTTTAATTGTTTCTATAACAAGTTTAATGTTGTTTCCATCATTATTCTCAAGCACATCCCAACCGAAAGCCTCCCACTTGGCTCTTAAATCCCCAAGATTTAAAACATCTTTTGTATCACCATCAATTTGACGGCCATTAACATCTATACTTACAATTATATTGTCCACATTGTTTGCAGAGGCATACATTGCGGCTTCCCATATCTGTCCCTCTTGTAGTTCGCCATCTCCAAGAAGAGCATATACAAGATTGTTTTCTTTATTTAATTTTTTGGTTAAAGCAGCGCCAATTGCAACAGACAAGCCCTGGCCCAAAGAACCAGATGCTACTCTTATTCCAGGTAAATTTTCTTCAGTAGCAGGATGCCCTTGCAAACGAGAGTTTAATTTTCTGAAAGTAGAAAGTTCTTTTACTTCAAAATATCCAGAATGAGCTAATACACTATACCATACAGAGGAAATATGGCCATTGGAAAGGAAAAACAAATCCTCTCCTTTTCCATCCATGCTGAAATTTTTTGGGTTATGTTTTAATATTTCGAAATAAAGTGCAGTAAAAAACTCTGAACAGCCAAGTGAACCACCAGGATGACCAGATTGAACTGCATGTACCATTCTAAGCACGTCTCTTTTTACTTGTGAAGCAATTTTTTCTAATTCTTGTATCGAAGGCATAACTGATATTTATTTGCTAATAATATTGGCTGCAAAAATAGGTTATTAATATGGAATAGGTTTTTCATTGTTAATAACTTTGGAACCATAGTTAATATTATTATCCGTTCGCATAATTTCAGAGGAAGCTAATTAAATTAGTTACTATATTTGCGGCCGATTTAACACAAAAATTAAAATAATGGCTTTAAAATGTGGAATTGTAGGTTTGCCCAATGTAGGTAAATCAACTTTATTTAATTGTTTATCTAATGCAAAAGCTCAGGCTGCAAATTTTCCTTTTTGCACCATAGAGCCTAATATTGGTGTAATTACTGTGCCAGATGATAGATTGTCTCAGCTGGAATCAATAGTAAACCCTGAACGAGTAGTGCCAACAACTGTCGAAATAGTTGATATTGCAGGACTGGTAAAAGGTGCAAGCAAAGGGGAGGGCCTTGGAAATAAATTTCTTGCCAATATTAGAGAAACTGATGCTATACTTCACGTATTAAGATGCTTTGACAATGACAATGTAGTACATGTGGAAGGTTCAGTAAACCCGTTGCGCGACAAAGAAATTATTGACATTGAACTTCAGATAAAAGATCTTGAAGCTGTGGATAAAAAAATTCAAAAGCTTGAAAAATCAGCTAAAACAGGAGACAAGGACGCCAAAAAAGGGGTAGAAGTATTGCAGGTTTACAAATCTCACTTGGAACAAGGCAAGTCAGCAAGGTCTGCACCGGTTTCCGTTGATGATAAAAAACACATTGAAGATATCATGTTGCTTACGGCTAAACCTATAT
>JALYPI010000091.1 GCA_030856445.1 Bacteroidota bacterium | reverse complement strand
GGATTAGGCCTTGCCATTGTTAAACAACTTGTAGAATCCCAAAATGGAAGCATTAGTGTAAAAAGTAAAATGCATGAAGGGACCACTTTTAGTTTTATTTTGAATTTTCTAAAAACAGATGCTGAAGCTGAAGTTCAAGTAGGAATGATTGAACCGGATGAAGTAATCACCAACCTGAGAATATTGGTAGTGGAAGACATTCCTCTTAATCAGTTACTGATGAAAACACTGCTGGATGATTTTGGATTTGAATCCGATATGGCTTCCAATGGTAGAATTGCCATCGAAAAACTCAAAACCACATCCTACGATCTTATTTTGATGGACCTTCAGATGCCAGAAATGAATGGGTTTGAAGCCACAGAATACATTAGGGGAAAAATGAATTCCAAAATCCCTATTATGGCTTTAACTGCTGATGTGACCACTGTTGATTTAGCAAAATGCAAAGCCGTGGGAATGAACGATTATATTTCAAAGCCTGTTGACGATCGCTTATTGCACAGTAAAATTGTTAAGCTGATTAAAAAAAACATGTCTGTTAAGGGAAACAAACAAAAGCAAACCAGCCCTATAATAAAACTCAAATGTTGTAATCTGGATTATTTAACCGAGCGTACAAAATCTAACCCGGTATTGATGATGGAAATGATTGCGCTTTACCTGGAACAAACCCCAACTTTAGTTAACTCTATGAAAGAGAGTTTGCAGGCAAAAGACTGGAAATTATTGCATGCTTCAGTCCATAAAATGATACCCTCATTTTCGATAATGGGTATAAATAAAGATTATGAAAACATGGCAAAAAAAGTGCAGGAATATGCCGGTTCCAATCAACAAACAGATAAAATACCTGAGCTTGTTTTACAGCTAGAAAATATTTGCGCAAAGGCATGTGAAGAATTAAAAAAAGATATTATTAAGTTAAAAGCATTAGCAGATCAAACGTAGAAGCAAGAAAATAATCATGAATGTTCCTTCTGGCATTTTCAAAAAAATTAATTAAGATGAAAAACGAAAAAAAAATAAAACTTTTCCTAGTTGATGATGACGCAGTATTTTTAAAATCATTGGAAATTGAATTCATTCAAAGTGGTGATTTTGATATTGAAACATTCTCAACAGGTGAGCTTTGTATTGGCAACTTATCAAAAAAACCCGATGTGATCATTTTAGACTATCAACTTAATGGGATTGATTTGGATGCCATGAATGGAATTGATGTATTGGATGAAATAAAAGCATTTAATAAGAACACTCCAGTTGTAATGTTATCCTCTCAGGATGAAATAAATGTTGCTGTAAACTGCATGCATCACAAAGCTTTTGATTATGTGGTGAAGAGTGAAACTGCTTTTCTTCGCTTACAAAGTATTATCACTAATATCTATAAATTAAAAAAAATGGAAAAGCAATTGAATTGGTACATGGATAGAATGTAATTTGTTTGTAAAAAGCATTTATAAGCCCTCTGCTTTACGACTTTTTTAATCAATTGATAAAAACCATTACTCTTAACAGAAGTAATGGTTTTTTGTTTTACCACAAACTCAGGGAACCAACTTCTTAATTTTAGTTTGTTTTTGTCTAAGATGTTCTTAACATTTGAATTATAAATTTTAAATGTGTGAATAATGCAAATCTTTACTATAGTTATGTAACATCCATACCTATTATGTTTGCCACCTTTGTCCTGTGAAATTTAATTCACTCTACCGTGATTTTGCGGAAAACAAAAAAACAAAAAAAATGAAAAAGATTAGCCAAATATTAATGGCCGTTACAATTGTATCGGTATCCTTAATTACTAGTTGTAAAAAAGATGAAACTAAAGTGCCAAAACAAAAAGTAGTAATGCAGGGTGTGGCATTAGGGAGCGCAGCAAATTTTGCGGTTTTAGCTGGTGCCGCAGTTACCAATACAGGAGAAACAGTCATTACTGGCGATCTTGGATTAAGCCCTGGTACTTCTGTGGATGGTTTTCCTCCCGGGATAATCAATGGAACCTTACGTATTAATGACGAAATAGCCAACAAGTCTAAATTGGATTTAACCACTGCTTATAATGATGCAGCCGGCCGTACATCCAAGGACATTGTAACTTTATCTGGGAATATAGGTGGCCTTACACTTACTCCAGGACTATACAAGTCAACTTCATCTCTTGAAATTTCATCAGGAGATGTTACTTTTGATGCAAAAGGAGATGCAGATGCTGTATTTATTATACAGATAGCATCCACACTTACCACCACGCCAGGACGCAAAGTTATTCTTAGCGGTGGGGCATTGGCATCTAATATTTTTTGGCAAGTTTCCAGTTCAGCAAGTTTTGGAACCACTACTGTATTTAAAGGTACGGTTATGGCACTGGAATCAATCACTTTCGATACAGGAGCAACTCTTGATGGGAGAGCCTTAGCAAGAAACGGAGCTGTTACCATGGAAGGTAATGCCATTGTGAAAAAATAAACCTATAAACATTAATAAAAAATGAGCACTTTCCTATAATAAGGAATAGTGCTCTTTTTTTTAAAACTAATATAATCAACAATAAAAAATTTAACTTAATAAATTCCAAACCGAATTTCTTACTTGTAATTGTAAAAATCCAATATTCATTTTAGGCAGTTCATTAAATCTAAAATGCAATTTTTTTGATTGTAAACACTTGTCACAAATCTTTGCTGAAAGTATATAAGTGTGAATCGTGTAAGTTTTTATTAAAGTTGTGTAACAATTCCATGTATCAAGATACCCACCTTTGTCAAGTGAAAACGAATTCACATATAAATACCATTAAATTATGAAAAACAAATTACAAAATTTATTAACTACAGTTATTCTGTTTATAATACCAGCCATTATTTTTGGCCAGGCACCTAATTTAGGTACTACAGCCAATTTTGTGCTATTTTCTACTGATGGAGCTGTAAGTAACTCAGGTATTTCTCAATTAACAGGAAAAGTAGGAACCAATAACGGCTCTAACACTGGTTTTGGAAATGTAAACGGAGGAATGCATGAAGCTGACGGAGTAACTGCACAGGCCGTAGCAGATTTACTGGTAGCTTATAATCAGCTTGATGCTGCAACCCCAGGTTTTTTTCCAGCACCTTTGCTTGGAAACGGACAGACTCTTAATGCTGGTGTATACGCTATAACAGGTGCTACAACACTAAATCTTGAACTTATTTTAGATGCTCAAAATAATTCCAGTGCGGTATTTATTTTTCAAATCGCAGGACCATTTTCCACCAATGCCAGTTCAAAAGTGAAATTGATTAACGGAGCCCAGGCATGTAATGTGTTTTGGAAAGTAGAAGGTCTGGTAGATATGGCAACAGGAACTACAATGAGGGGAACTATTATTGCAAACAATGCAGGAATTAACATGAACACTGGTGATACTTTGGAAGGAAGAGCACTTACTACAGCAGGAGCAATTACAGTTGATGGTGTGCTTGCATATACTCCAAGCGGTTGCGGAAGTCCCGTACTTACAGGGCCAATGGCTCCCACACTTGGTGCGGTTGGTTGCTTTGGAATATTTTCCTCTGATGGGCCTGTTGAAAATGCGGGCATAACTAATGTTATTGGTGATGTTGGTTGCAATGTAGGTTTAACTACAGGTTTTGACCCTTTATTGGTAAGTGGGACTATTCATCCAATTCCGGATGGTACTACGGCAAATGCTGCTGCAGATTTACTGGTTGCCTATAATTATTTAAATGGGCAGGCTCATGATATTGAATTACTGTATCCTGCACAATTTGGAGGAAACCTGGTGCTAACTCCACATACTTATATTTTGAACGGAGCAACAACATTTACAGATACGCTTTACCTTAACGCTCAGGGAGTTGCCAATGCAGTGTTTGTAATCAAAATTGAAGGCGCCCTTGAAACAAGTACCTTTTCAAATGTTGTTCTGATTAATGGAGCACAGGCTAAAAATGTGTATTGGTTAGTGAACGGTGCAGTAGACATAAATGATAATTCTGTTTTTAATGGTACCATTATTTCACAGGGTGCAATCAATTTGTTCACTGGGGTTGAAATTAATGGACGTGCTTTAACTGGAGTAGGTGCTTTAGCAACTAATGCTATTAATGGTGCAGCTGACATTGATCCTGCCACTTGTCCATATGTACCTTCCTCCATTAATAAAATAACTGAAAATAAAACAGTTGAAATTTTCCCTAATCCATTTACTAACTCAACAACAATTACTTTTGATAATATTGATAATATCAATAAGGTTGAGCTACGTTTATATAATACTTTAGGTAAAGAAGTAATGAATAAAAACATTACTTCAAATTCAACTTCTATTGATACAAGTAATCTTACATCAGGAGTTTATTTTTATAAGGTGATTGGAGATAATCAAATAATAAAATCAGGTAAACTGATTTCCCAACAGTAGTAATTTAAATAAAATTTTAAAATCCCCTGGTCTATTAAATAAAGACAGGGGATTTTTTTGTTGAATAAACATTTTATTTTATGTATGAATTATGTTACATATTTTAAAAATTATGCAACAATTAATATTTTTTTATTTATCATCTTTATGATTAGAAATTTCAATGCAAGTGAATAAATAAAGACAATTGAATCAAGAGATACATAAGACTAAAGTTATGGAACATACAAAAGATAATCCGAAAGAAATTCTGATTGTGGAGGAGCAATCAATCGTAAGTTTAGAATTAAAAAATAAACTAGTAAAAGATGGTTATAAAGTTCATCGGGGCAATTCTTTTGAAAGTACCAAGGCTGGGTTAAAACCTGATCTTGTTATTTCAGACGCTGCCCTAAATAATCCTACATTTATTCAAATTATTATAAATTTTTGCTTAGGAAAAAAATATCTTCCTGTTATATGTACAAGCATGGAATGTACAGATATCTTATCACATGCAAAGAAATTAAAAATCATTGCCTACTTTTTAAAGCCTTTTAACAGTCAGGACATAGTGGATGAAGTAAACGATCATTTTAAATTACCTGAAGATGAATAAGCTGTTGTGGAGACCTGACAAATGAAAAAAATAAGTAAACCTAACAAACTCTTTAAAAAAGGTTTCAAACTTCACCTTTATTATTTTAAATTTTTAGTTCAAAATAAACAGATTGTTTTTTTCATTTTGTGCAATTTGTTCGAGATTCCTCACTTCGATCAGAATGATGGGGGGTGAAGGGGAGTAATTTAGGGTTATACTTTATTAGGTATCTTAGTTCTGCTTGAGCTGCCCAAATTAAAGTCTGGGAGTATTATATTGCGCCATTGGTATGTTTTAGGCATTTCATCTCCTATTAATAGTCCCCATGGCTTTAAAGGCTCTACATGATCGAAAATGACTTTTAAAATTGCAATTAATGGAATAGCTAAAAACATTCCGGCAATGCCTGCTATTGCACCACCAATAATAATACTCACCATTGAAGCCAGTGCATTAATCCGTATTTTGTTGCCTACAATTTTTGGAACCAAAATATTGTTATCAATAAATTGTACTATAATGTTTAGTATAATAATTCCGAAAATCAAGGAAGGATCTGTAGAAGTAACCAGTGCCACCAAAATAGAAATAAGAACAGCGGTGAAAATTCCGATATAAGGAATAAGGTTAAGTAAAGCAGTAATAACACCCAACAATACAGCATACTGAATTCCAAGTAACATTAAGCCACTTGTTGTTAACAGTCCAACAACACCCATTTCAATAAGCAAACCAACAATGTAACTTTTAACAACAGTTTTTACATGTGAAAGAACATCAAAAAGGGTTTGTTCATTTTTTTTAGAAATTATTTTGGTAAGAAATTTTATGAAAAGGTTTCGGTATAAAAGAATAAGAAAGGTATAAATAGGGGTAAGCACTATATTGATTAAGATATCAGAAAAAGAACTTAATGTATTACCAATTAATGTGCTGTTTCCGTTCATGGTGTTCTGTTTTACCTGTTGAATATAGTTTTTCTGGTTATAGTAGCTTACATGATATTTACTTTTTATCCAGTGCTGAATATGTTCGTAATGAATGGAAAAATTATATTTGATTTTGTTCCAATCATGGGTTATGTGTGAAATTTGCCAGGATATGAAAAGGATAATAGCACTAATTACAATCACAAATAAAATAACTGATACCAATACAGCAATAACATGGGGAAACCTGAATGTTTTATGAAAAAACGAAACTAAGGGTCTCAGTATAATTGCAAACAATAAAGCAAGAAATAGCGGAATTAATACTGTTTTTCCAACATAAAGAAAAGTAACAATAATACCCAGACTCAACAATATGAGCGCAATTTTTACATAATTCGGATATTTTAAGGTTGGAGTTTCCATATGAGGATGTAGTGTTAATTACTTTTTTAATTATTTTCTTTAGCTTTTTCCGCTTTTTTTTCTGCTCTCTTTTCTGCTCTCTTTATAGAACCTCGCAACAACACACTGTTTTTTGCAGCATCCATATTTTCCTCAAATCCTTTTGTGCCTGCTTGTATATTAATAATAGTTTGATCTAAATTTTTAGCAAATACAGTATCCATAAATAATTTTCCAATTGTTCCTTTTCCCTGGCTTATGTTAGTCATAATTGCAGCAAAATCAGTAGTAATTGTTGCAGCATTTTCGCTGGTGATTTTTAAATTATTTAAAATTTCATCCATATTCACAGGTTGAGAGGTTTGGATAATGTCATTGTTTTCAAGTTCTTTTTCTCCTGGTGTGCCCGGAATTATCAGCATTATTTTATTTCCCATTAAACCATCTGAACCGATAAGCGCTGTTGAATTTTTCTTGATAAACTTTCTACTATCTTCAGTAATCACCATTCTTACTTTTACAGTGGAGTCTGTAATTTGTTGAATGCTTTCGATAATTCCAACATTTATTCCTGAAAAGCGCACATTGTTTCCTACCTGAAGTCCGCTTACATCTTTAAATATTCCGCTTATTTGGAATGTGCTGCTAAATAAATTTTGTTTTTGCCCTATAAAGTAGATTCCTAAAATAAAAAGTATAAATCCAGCAGAGATGAATATCCCAAGTTTTATGTTATTTCCAAATGATGTTTTCATGCTTATTATTTAAATTATTTTTGTGATTAACCGAAATTTTTAAATTTATTCAAAAAAGGAGCGAACCCATTCATCTTTTGATTGGGATAATTCTTTAAATGTTCCTTCTGCCACACACTTTCCATCATTAATTATTATCATTCTGTTTGAGGTAATGCGTGCACACTCTACATCATGGGTGATTATAATACTTGCGGTGTTATATTTTTTTTGCACATCCAAAATCAGTTTGCTTATTTCTTTTGAAGTTATTGGATCTAAACCAGTTGTGGGTTCATCATAGAGTATTATTTCAGGTTTTAATATAAGAGAACGAGCTAGGCCCACCCTTTTTTTCATTCCACCGGAAAGCTCAGAGGGCATTTTTTCAATGGCACCCTCAAGTCCAACATTTGTTAATGCATCCAAAACTAATTCATTAATTTCTTCTGCGGAACTAGTCTTTAAATCGCGTAAGGGGAATTCTAAGTTTTCTCTTACACTCATAGAATCGTATAAAGCTGCACTTTGAAACAGAAAACCGATTTTTTTTCTTAAGATGTTTAATTCCTTGCCTTTTAATCCAGAGATCGTTTCTCCCAAAACAACAATTTTTCCTTCATCAGGTTCAATCAAACCAATCAAGCATTTGATAAGTACTGATTTTCCGCTGCCTGATTTTCCAAATATAACAAGGTTTTCGCCCTTATTTATTTTTAAGCTTATGTCTTTAAGCACCTCAAGTTCTCCAAATGATTTTTTGAGGTTTTCTATTTCTACAACAGTTGTTTCCATTATAAATTAAGTTAAAAGACTTGTTATTTGAACCGCAACCATATCAATAATAAAAACAGATAGCGAAGCAATCACAACAGCTGAGTTTGCTGCCAGGCCCACACCTTCGGTTCCCCTGTTGGCATTGTATCCTTTGTAACAACTAATAAGTGCAATTGAAAATCCAAAGAAGAAAGTTTTAATAAAAGCTGGAAAGACATCCATAAATGAAAGTTTTTCGAAGACCTGTAAAAAGAAAAGGTGGAAACTCACATCTCCTTGTAAATTCACTCCAATATAGGAGCCATACAATGAAATGCCATCAGCTATAATTACCAGAATGGGTAACATTAAAGTTGCAGAGAGCACACGAGTTACTACTATATAGTTAAAGGGGTTTATTCCGGAAACCTCCATTGCGTCAATTTGTTCTGTTACTTTCATAGAGGCTAATTCAGCACCAATTCCAGATCCAACTTTTCCTGCAAAAATAAGTGCGGTAATTACAGGTCCGATTTCACGGATAATAGAAACAGCCACCATTGCAGGCAACCAGGATTCTGCTCCAAATTCTGAAAGTGTCGGTCTTGCTTGTATGGTTAGTACAAGCCCCATAATAAACCCGGTGATTGCTACCAGCGGCAACGATTTGTAACCTATTAAAAAAGCCTGTTTGCAAAATTCTCGCAGTTCATATGGAGGAATAAATACCTCTTTAAAAAACTGAATACCAAATAAGGTTAAACCAGCAATTTCTTCAAAAAAACCCTTCAATACTTTTGAAAACTTCTCTGAGATCATAATTCCCTTTTTTAAAGCAGTTTGGTTGCTTGTTTTTACTTCTTGAGACATGGTTAATTATGGAAATTAAATCGTTTTGTATTGAATTTTTTCTTTATATATTCCGGTTTTTTATTTTACTAAAAAAGTTAAAAATACTTCCGGCCGCAAGTTTAATGGTTTCTGAGTTTTTTGAAACAACATTTGAAACACCTAATTGAAAAAGCGTGCCCAATATTTTTTTTAATGGGTTATGCGAGTCTCCAACAATTAATGTTTTTGATAGGTATCCTGCCGTTATTCCCATTGTGGCGCCCAGCATGTCCTCATTAAAATCAGGAGAAGCGGTAAATTCTCTGAGGGTGTTTTTTATATAGTTTAAGGGTTTTAATCTTTCAAAAGCATTTTGGAATTCGATTTTAAGCAAAGGCCATTCTTTAGCTTGCCTGAGTTCAAGATATTCAATTTCTCTTTTCAGATCCCTTACAGTTGTAATTTTTTCCATCATGAGTGTTATTTAAGCAATTGTGTGATAATCGAATTATTTACCCGCGTTTTAATCAGTGGATGAATAAGAAACAATATAATACTGGCTAAGCCATAGAATGAAGCAACAAGTAGAAAACCATAATAGTTTTTCCCGAACAAATCACCCAGATAAAGTGCAATGGCTATATTCAAAATGAATGCAAAAATGGAGAGTACAATTATTAACAATAAACGAGAGAATACAGTAGAGCTGATATCGGCTGTTTTGTCCAATGATTTTAGTCTTAACAGTTCCAAACTTGTTTTACTGTATTGTTCTACTCTTTGAATTAGTGGATCTATTAAATTTGCTTTTGCTTCCATTGTAAATTTTTTATTTTAATAATAGCCGGAATGCACACGTTCCGGCTATTATATTATTTGTTTTGAGTTGGATTATTAATTAGGTTGGTTCCCTTTAAACTTTTCAGCTTTTGCTATGCCATTTTCCACAAACTCATTTGTTTTTTCTTTAACTGATTTAACTTCTTTTTTTACATCTTCAAGCAATTCATTGAATTGTTCTTTGATAGTATCAGCAAGGTCATCACCTTTTTCTGCAAGTTTTTTTAATGTTTCGCTTCCTTTATCAGGTGCAAATATGATTCCCAAGGCTCCGCCTATTGCAGCACCTAATAATAACGCACCAAAAAGTTTGGCATTTTTGTTTGAATTTTTCATTTTATTTAGATTTAAAATTGTTTGAAATAATCAGAAGTTTTATAGAATCCTTCTGCCTTGAATAACTCTTAGTATAACTGCAATAAGCGCTATTACTAATAGTAGGTGTATTATAGAACCCACACTATATCCTATGAATCCAATTAACCAAAGAATGATTAATACTACAGCTATGATATAAAGTAAATTTCCCATTTTTATAATTTTTATTGATGAATAGCTAAACCAATTGTTGACATACCAGAGGATAAATCAAGGAATACCCCTAATTTACTGTTGATATGATATTCTGCTCCTATATGTAGATCCAAGTACAAAGGGTTGGGGTGACGGTAATGTTTTTTATCATAATAATAACCATCATCATAACGTGAACTTACAATTGCAAATCCCAGTGAGCCAGCAGCATAAAAATCCCATTTTGAATTGGCACTTAATAATTCATCAAAATAATATGTTCCTTTAGCTCCAACTGGAATAACTGTATGACGTGAATAATACCTGTATCCGTTATTATAATAAAATCTTCTGTATGAATAAACACTGATAAAAGGAGCCAGTGTAAAGTTTCTAAGAACATCAAATTCATAGTTTAAGTGAATTGTTGGTGTAGAATGTCCTAAATATCCATAATAACCTATTCCTAATCCTAGGTTAAGGGTATTGCCATACTTTTCGGATGATGAATTATTATCCTGTGCAGTTAAATTCATCCCCATTATCAAAAGGAAGAAAAGGAATGTAAAAATTTTTGTTTTCATTTGTTTTATTTTTAATTGATTTGATTGATTGATTGATTTGTTAATTTTCAAATTATTCAGTGCTTAAAATAGAGCTGTAAAGCCTACATAAGCAGCATGTGTTCTTATAATTGCTCTGTCTAGAATGTATTGAGATCCTTCTTCCGGCTGAGAGGTATTGCTAATGTTTACAAAACCATATACTCCACGAAACCCAATATCAAGACGCAGGGTTTTATTTTTATTAAGTTTGAATTCAAGTCCTGATCCATATGCAATACCGAAATCTCCATTTTTTGCGGACAGGACAGTTTGTAGAGTATCTGAGTCGCCTCCTCCAGCGGTAGATACGCTTGCACCAACATTATATCCCAATTGAGGACCGAACTCAACCTTTAGATTAACAGGATTGGATTTGCCAGTGTTAAGGGAAAGCAATAAAGGAAAGTTGACATAACGAACATTAAACTCCTGTTGTATATCATCATTGTTGTATTTTTGTGAAAGCGAGTTGTAAATAACTTCTCCGGATAATCCAACATGTTGATTGAAGTTAATTCCTAGCATTGCTCCAAATCCATAACCTAAAGTACCTTCTCCTTTTACTGTACCTCCGCTGGAAGTTTTCATATCAAAAGAAGATATTGTTGGCATAAAGCGTATTCCAAATTCTGCTCTGTTAAATTCAGCATCCTGAGCCTGTACTTTTGTTCCAACGGACAAGGCTAATATTCCAATAATAATGAATGATTTTTTCATTTAATTTTTTTTGAATCAGTAATTGTTTGATTTAGTCTTTGGCTTTCTAAGCACTCTGTTAATTAAAAAATCTATAACCAAGGGTAGCCTGATACCAAACATTTTTGTAATTTGGATTTGTAGATGTACCATCTCCATTATTTCTCTGAATATCCCAGCCTGCTCTTGCGCCAAGAACAACATGGCTTAAGGTAATGTCAACTCCTGCAATAAAACCCATTGTGTTTTTTCTGACATTATTGTTTTCAAATTCTTTCTCCTGTTCATAAGATATGCTTCCATTGGAGAATACATCCTTTTGATTCATTAGATAAGAGAATTGAGGCCCAGCCAAAAGAGTTATAAATTCACTTGGTTTCAAAGAAACAAACAGGGGAATGTCAATAAAGCTTGTGGTACGTGTATGGGTATAAGTGGTGCCCAATAAGGTGCCAGTGGATTTGTATCCTTTTTGAGAAAACAATACCTCTGGCTGAAGGCCTAGGTATTTACCAATAGGAATAGATAAAAAAGCCCCTGCTGCCAATCCTGCTTTGGGATCAGCTCTAAATCCCTCTCCTTGTGTATCGTATACATTTGAATAATTTAACCCAGCCTTAAGTCCAAAAAGGATTCTTTCCCTTGTGTCTGTTTGTGCGTTTATACTTGTAATTATAAATGTAATTGCGGTTATAGTTAATATTAATTTTTTCATAATTTCGTTGTTTTTATTAATTAAATATCTTGTTGTTTCGCTGGGCAGAAGGAATATATTAACTAAAAAAATTACTGAAAGCCCTGCCTAATTCGTCCATGTCCTGGCTAAATTTCGCTTTGAAGTCAGCCCACTTTTCTTTTCCTTCAATTTTATAATCATCCATTCTCTTTTTTGTGTCACTGTTTTTTCTTTCCAGTTCAGCTATTTTTTTTCTGTAATCCGCTTTAACTTCATCCTTTTCATTTTCTATTCTTGCATTAAAATCCTCAATGATTTTATCATTTGCCGCAATCTTGTCTGCAACTTCTTGACGGTAACTTTCAACTTCAGCCAAGTATTCTTTGTTAGCTTCATCTAATTTTATATTTGCTTTGTTTACACTGTTTTCTGCATTTTCAACCTTTTGTGCAGGTGAGTTGCAGCTACTTGTAAATATACCTGATATGGCTATGGTTGTGATCAATAGTAATATATGTTTTTTCATCTTAATTTTATAAAGTTTAATTGTTCTTTTTGCTTTAGTTTTTATAAATCAGAAATGATTTTTTTTATTTCTTCCTTTGTTTTGCCTAGTTTTATTCTAAGCTTTTCTATAATTTCATCTTGTTTGCCTTCTGGAAAAATTGAATTACTGTTTGTGAGCTGTGAGAGTTTTTTTTTAAGCATTTCTTTTATCTCCTTCCAGGCTCTTTTTGATTCCAATGAATCTTGATCTTGCATAATATTTTACTATTTGTATAATGATAATTTCCTTACCTCAAAGATGAGCAACTTGAAAAGGATTAGTGTTACACAACTTTATTAATAAGTTACATCATTCACACTATTGGGTTCCTGTTATTCTCTTATTTTGTAATTCTAAAAAGTAATTGTAAGATTAAAGTGAATATAACAATGCCTTAAAATGCATATCATTTTTACTAATTATTTCATAAAATGATACCCGGAATTTTGAGTTATTAATTTATAACAAAAAGGAGAAAATAATATTCTAAAAAAAGAAACAACAAAAACAGAGTGCTCTTATTTTTGTAAAGGTTTTACTATGATTTATGCTTGATTAAATAAAACAAACCAATTTGAAATCCTTTGTTGGTTGAATTTACAGAACTATCAGCATAAATATTGCTTAAACTAGTATTGTATCTTGCATCAATTCCGAAATTTGATTTAAATACATAACTCATACCTAAAGTTATTCCATAGTCAAGGGAATTTAATTTTCTGTTATGATCCACAACCACATCATTGTGTTTTGATTCTGAATTAACAAGAAAACCTAATTGCGGTCCTGCCTGAAATCTTAATCCATCTCCTACCATATACTGAAATAAAACAGGAACGTTAATATAATTTAAGTTAAAGTAAGTGACATTATTTGCGAATGTATGCTTTGCACCCTGGTTAGAATAATATACCTCAGGTTGCAATCCAAAATGTTTATTAATATGAATATGTCCAAGCAAACCTGCATGGAATCCAAATTTGGAATCGTGTCGTGTACCATTTCCGTTATGGATATTATATAAATTTGCTCCTCCTTTAACCCCAAGGTTAATGTGTTGCGCTCCTACAGTACCAATCAGTGTAATTGTAGACATTGCTAAGATTAAATAAAATTTCATTTTTTTTTGTTTTAATGTTATTTTGAGGTTTCCTTAATTTAAATGAACCTTTTGTTTAATGCAAATATCAGTGTAGGATCTTATTTGAATGTTATATAATTTAAATTATAAATTACACTATTCACACTATTTACACATTTTAAAGTAGTTATAAGCACCTCTGGATCGGTTCTGCATAGCATTGTATAACAATCCGTTCGTGCTCTTTCATCATTTCCGTATTTTTTTACAATAAATACTCATTGAATTATAACGGCTCCAATAAAACTGAATAAATGCTTACCTTTAAATTAGGACCAATATTTTAAATATGGACGAGGATATTGAAAAGCTATCAAATGAAGAATTAAAAGCAGAAATTTAGATACTACGAAAAGGAATTCGGGAGCATCGGGATTACACAAAACATGAATTGTGTTGGCACCATCCTAAATTATGGAATCTGTTGCCGGAAAAGATCATTCCAGAATTAGCTGTGCCTGAATGGCCTCAGTTTTTGAGAGGTTGTTTGCGTTATAGGGAATCATTAGATGCTCAATTACCTTATGCTCCAAGAGTGGATGAAGAATTGAAAGGACCATCAACAAAATAAAATTTATCAAAATGCTAGGAAAGTTTTGGTAAATAAATATTCTCAGTCCTTTCTTCAATTTCTTTTAGCAGTTAACCCCGATGCAAGTGATGTTAAACATCAAGCATATGTATATGACAATATAACAGGACAGAATGGTGAATTTTATCTAATTTTCTATTCATACAGCTATTTCAATTTGTAATTTCAGTTTGAAGATTTCTTGAGATTTTCCTTCACATTAATCTCATTCATTTTTTGATAAGCATTTATTAAAGATTCCGGAAACTCAGTTTTATATTCTATTTTATAAAAAGAAAATCCATTGTAAGGAAAAGTGTTTTTTGCCTCAGAAAACTTTAGCTGTTTCTCTACTTCTTTTTCTTTAAAGAAATAAAGAAAAGCTTCCTGTCTTTTTTTGATCAACTGCTCGTATTTTGTATTTACAACATCCCATCCAATAAGTTTTGCGCATTTATCTTGTACAGTAAACAGCAAAGAATCTTTTAACTGAGAATTTAAATAGTTAACAAAAAGGGAATCTTTTATGGATGATTTATCAACCTTTAGGGAATCATTTTCACTGAATGAATCAGCTTTTTTAATATTCTTAGAGAGAAAATACTTTTTCTTTGCTTCAAAAAATAAAATATATTCTTTTTCCTTTTGTTTAAAATCTTGTGGATGAACGGTGATAGTTTCTCCCGGGTTTTTAACAAGGAATTTTACCAGGGTTTCAATAAATTTTTCTTGATCAGATAAAAATGCGCTCTGCCTTGTTTGCCAATTCAATGCAAATGATTTCTCAATTTCGGTTTCGATTTTTTTTATCTTCATTCTATAAGGCGTTGTAGGAGGTTTTACAAAAATATTCTCAAGTAAATCCATAAAAACGTCAGTCAATTTAAACTTCGGGTTTTTCAAATCTCCATTAATAGGTATTTCATAATCTATAACATTTCCTTCATCACGAACAAATGCCAGAATCAACGGCACTGGTATGTATCTGGTGTTTTTGTTTTTTAAACGGCTGCTAGTACGCAGATCAGAAATAACCAAATGGTTTTCGCTTTGTATATTCCCTTCTCTTACATGCCATTTACCATTGAATTCCATTGATCCTCTATTTAAAGGAAAGGAAGTATATGCAATAGCATAAGGATTAAACATGGCTAAAGGAAGTTTTCCAAGATGATAGTTTAAATCAAAATCTGAGCTGTCTTTAGGATTTATACTCAGGTTGCCTGTAAAATTGCCATAAGGAATAATTTCTGATTCCACCCTCACATTTACCCGTCTTTTATCTGTATCAATTGAATCTGATATAATTGTCAGAGGATTTAATTCTATGGCAAACTTCTCACCTAAAGTATAATCATTGTATTTAATATCTCCATTGTAAATAGCAAGTTTGCCGATTTTGTAATGACTTTGTAAAAAATTCGTAGAAATCATTTTTATATATTTGGCTATTTCTATTACAAGGTTGAATTTAACATCATCCTTTACAGTAGATTCAATTTTGGAACCTTTTACCCCAAACATTGTTTGCATATTATCCAAATAATCATAAAGTTCATAAACGAAAAAAGGTTTGTTTAATATTATTGAATCATAGAAATAGATATGATTGATGGGACTTAATTCATCAATTGATATTACAAGGTTTTCAAAGGCTGCATAATCATCTTTCGTAGTTTTTCCAAAATGAAAATCATTAAATGCAATCATTCCTTTGGCTGAAATATTTTTTCCATCATTAAAGTTTCCATTTATTTTTATATCTGTATCCAGATTGGCCGAAAAGCTTCCATAGTTTGTTAAATCTTTTAAATACTGCCCTATAAACTCAAGGTCATACTTATTTGCTAAAACTTCCAGGCTGTACTCTTTTGTTTGAACATCTATATTGCAATTTCCTTTTATATCACCTTTTCCGATACCGGGTAAAAAGGAGAAATTAGCAGCTATAGTATCCACATCCCATCTCTTTCCAGAGCTTTCAATATTAACCTGTTTTATAAAGTAACTTATTGGAGTTATTTTATCAATATAATAGAATTCTCCATCTATAATCTCCATATTTAAAATGTTAAAATGAAGTGGCTCTTTATCTGGATCAGATGTTGAAGTGAATTTTTCTATTAAATCATCAAAGTTGAATTTTAATTCATTTTGTATTACTATTCCTTTGGGATGCTTTAAAGAAATTTTGTTTATTTCATATGTATTATAAAACATTTTAAGCATTGCAAAATTGGCACTAACCCCAGTTGAGGACAAAAAAATTGTATCACTGTTTAACTCGTAAACTTTAAGGTTGCTTAAATAAATATATCCTGTAAATGGATTTACATAAGCCCAGTCAAGTGTTATTTGCCTGCCAGTAAATTCTTTATCATATTTTTGAATTAGGTATTTTGTTATTGGAGAAATGAACAAAATAGTTCCTCCTATTAAAATTAAGACAGCGGTTGCAAGTATAAGGAGTGTTTTTTTTAATTTGCTCATAAGAATTCAGTTAGCTTACCACCTATATGGTAGACCATTAAATATTTGTTACAGATCAAGGATTGCTTGAGTAGTAAATGGTTTAAAATAAATAGAAAGAATTCTGATAATTTGGTTTTAAAATTTAATCAGAATTCTGTATACAAAAATACTTAATTTAAACAGTGTATTTGTTACATAAATTTTAAAATTGTTTACACAATTCACACTTAAAATAGTTTAGTTTTCTTTGTTTTTTAAATAGATACTGTAAGAAATCATTTTTCCTGATAAGGAACTCTTGAAATAAAAAGGAGTACTTGCTTTAATTTCGGGATAGGGCTTTTTAAATAAAGTAAAAAACCTTATCCCTTAGAAAATAAAGCAGAGAAATAGGGGCTTGTTTTATTTCTCTGTGTCAGGATTTTATATGTTTATTTGAAACTTCAACACTAACATTTCATGTGCACTTAGTAAAAACTAGTCTTCTTCCTTATTTATAAATTTAAAGAAACGACTTTCTTCTCCTGCAGTAGATTTTTCCTGATAAAGGAACTGTAGATTCCGGCTATCAAATATTTCAAAAAACTTATCCCATGATATATTCTTTAGATTTTTCTCTGCAAATCCTGGAAAATTAATTCTTAAAAGAGCACCGTCTTCTTTACCACCTTCTGTACCTTTTACAATAGCCGGTTTTCCTTCTCTTTCCTCAGCCCATTCTCTAATCTTTTCATGATTAGTTGTTGTTTTTGACTTTCCTTCTTTTACTGTTGCCATAACTTTATGTTTTAATTAATAAATACTTTAAAACTATTTAAAAAATCATGCCATTCCTTACTGTTTGTGCATGATTTAAGCTATAAAGGAGAATGTTTTCAAGTCATTGAAAAAATCTAATAAGAGGAAATGCATTTATCCCTAATAATGAATTTTCTATCCATTACATTTTTAATAGGGGAGTGGCACTTATTTATTTACTGAAAACACCAAAGTAAAGTATAGAAGAAAGGTTCATTTTACGAAAAAAAATTTCAGGATGGGAAATATTCGGCATAAAACCATTTTTGCAGCGTGTAAAAAGAAAAATAAAAATAAATTTAAAGGGGCTGTTTTTACTCTCTCTAAACTCCTTAAAGTAAAGCAGCCTGAACTCTTTTTACCAAATGGAAGTTGTTTATCAGTTTTGGGTCGTTCTTGAGCTCAGAAAGCACCCCGTTTAATTTGTTCTGGTATTGTAGCTTTTCTTGCTCTTTTAATTGAACAATATAATATAGGGATTTAATAACTAAATCATTCTCCAGAATTTCTGGTTCATCTTTGGTAATTTTCTTATACCGGTTATAAGTATTGATTGTTCCTTCATAATCCTTTGACTGAAAATAAGCCATCATAAGCACAACAAACAATCCATCATACAGTTTTTTGAATGATTTTTGCTGGTATTCATGCAGCATTTTTTCGATCAGTTTAATAGCTTTGCTTTCCTCACCAGAAAGGATTAAATATAGCGAATAAACATTGCAAAAGTTGATGTGTTTTAAGTAACCTTCCTTCTCCCAGTTTACTTTTTTCAAAAGCGAATTACACATTTCACTGGTTTCGGAAATGTTTTGGATAAGGGCATTATCAATCTTGTTATAATAATAGTTGGTGATCAAATAACTGCCCTGGATGCTGATGGCTATAAACAAACCTGCATTAATGGTGTTTTCTGCCGGATAACTTGTTCTCCATTTGGAAATTATTTTTGAACAGGCTAAATGAACCTCTTTGTCTTCCAGTTCCAGCCTTGTGTATTTTAACAACATGTAATCCAAACTCATCATCTTTTCCTTGTGTTTTGTAATCAGGAGATAAGGATGGTTTTCAAGCTCGCGCAGGGTGGTTTTTATAAGATCCAGTGTTGTTTTTTCATAAAACTGTTTGTGGTTAAAACAGCTTAAAACATTCAGGTAGGATTGCTTGGCAATGAGTTGAACCGATTTTGATTTGGAATCAAAAAATGATCTAAAATAAACAAGATCCTTCTGATTTATTTTTTTTGAAGAATCGGAATTGCTTGTAAAGCTAATAAGTTCGTCCTGCTTTTGAATAATGATATGTAAGGTGTTGTATGCAAAGAGTTGGTCCGATAAAAAGGTTTTGTTAAATGTTTTTGAATAGTGGGGGAAGTGTTGGTTGCTAAGCTCATAAAGCTTAATGGAAAAACCGTAATCCTCAGTTTTTTCTGCCACTTCAGATGCAGTTTTTATTTTTTCAAGTGCCTCTTCTTTCTTGTTTTCAAGCAGCAATTCGTCCACTTTATGAAGTGTTCCGTAAAGGAAATTCGGATAATGTTGAATCAGGCAGGAACTCAGTTTAAAGGTATGATGTGCAAGCTGATTCAACCTTTTAAGTGTATCGGAATCCTCACTGTTATATACTTGCTTGGCATAAAACGAAGAAGCTCTGTTGCCGTGTTTTCTGATTGTCCTTATGAGTTCTAAAGGCAGACTATTGTTCCTGATTTTAAGAAAGTCTTCAAAAAAATCCAATTGGGAAGGGGAGGCAAGTGAAACTATTTTTTGAATGATAAAACTCATTTCTCTATCTTATTTTTATAAAAGTACGAGTATTTTTTTAATCAAAAAGTTAGAATACTTTTATCCTCAAGTAAAAACCAACTAATTTAACCATGAAATATAGTTCAATTAAAAAAAGGTCAAATGAAATTTTAATGTTCATTTTTATTGCTGTTTTGATATTCATTTCAACCAATTTATTTGCACAGCATCAAATAGGGCATACCCAAATTACATTTCAGGATCCTGCAAGGGGCAACAGGAACATACAAACAGAAATTTACTATCCTGCAGTTGCTGGCGGAAACAATGTGGTTATGGCTGCGGGGGAATATCCAGTAATTGTATTCGGTCACGGATTTGTAATGTCATGGGACGCTTACCAAAATTTATGGGAGGAATTCGTTCCAAGGGGATATATCATGCTTTTTCCCAGAACGGAAGGCAATATTTTCAGTACCAACCATCAGGCTTTTGGTTTGGATCTTCAGTTTTTGGTCACCAGGATACAGAATGAAAACAGTACTCCAACATCTCTTTTTTACAATCATGTAGCGCCTGAAACAGCACTCATGGGACATTCAATGGGAGGTGGAGCTGCCTTTTTGGCGGCTGATTCCCTTTGTTCAAATGGAAATATAAATATAAAAACATTGATAGGTCTGGCTCCGGCAGAATCCACAACCAATGGCGTTTCCTCTATTAATTCTGCAAAGAGTATTACTGTGCCATCCATTGTTTTATCAGGAAGCCAGGATGGGGTTACTCCTCCAGGGGATCACCATATTCCTATGTATGATAGTTTATCGTCTGCTTGTAAAACATTTATCAATGTTTTAGGAGGGGCTCACTGTTATTTTGCAAAACCAAACGGGAATTGTGATTTTGGGGAAAGCACATCCTCCTCAGGTATTTCAATTTCAAGGACACAACAGCATTCAGTTACCTTCCATTTTGTAAATCTTTGGCTGGATTATACTTTAAAAGGAGACTGCAATGCTTTTACTGTTTTTAATGATTCCTTAAACAGCTCACCAAGAATTTCTTATAGCCAGATTTGCACCTATAACCCTGTGCCTGTTGTATATGAGCTCGGAAATGATTTGTATTCCACTCAAACAGGAATAAGTTACCAATGGTATATTGATGGAAACCCCTTGGCTGGGAGCAATTTTCCATCAATAACTTATACACAAAGCGGAGATTATCAGGTACAAGTTTTTTATGCAGATGGCTGCAGCGAGCTTTCATTGCCTTATACTGTAAATACTGTTGGCTTAAATAAGTTAAGTCCCATGAGCATGAGTATTTATCCAAACCCAACAAAAGATATGGTTACTTTAAATGGGGCCGATTTTAAAGAAAATAATTTAACGGTGTTAAACTTTTCAGGCCAATTAGTTACAGATTATACAATGGTAAATGAAAACACACTTAATTTTCAAAATTTAAATGATGGAATTTATTTCCTTAAAATAAATGAAAACTTCAGAAGGATTGTACTGATAAAATAGTTGTTTTAGTTTAAAAATAGTACCTTTAAGCAATACTTGAATTGCATACATTAATGTAAACTTCTTCTGTAAAAACAAAATTTTAAACTAAATAATATGAAAAAGTTCATCTTTCAAACTGCTATAATTTTCAGCTTAATTCTTACTTATGGAATAAGCAACGGGCAGACAAACATTGAAAATTGTCCAAAAAAAGGAAAAAAAGACTGTCCTTTAATTAAGAGTTGTTCAAAAAAAGGAACAGTGGATTGTCCATACACAAAAGCAAACAATGAATCAGCTTCTGTTGAAAATTTAATTGCTTTTAATGAATTAGCAAATTGTCCTTTAGCAGGAACTGCTGATTGTCCTTTAATTAAAGACTGTCCCCTAAAGGGAACTGCTGACTGTCCATATGCAACAAAAGCCGAAGAAACAGCTTCTTTAAATGAAGATGAACTTCCTTCTTGTTGTCAAAAGAAAAAGAAAAAATAATTTAACAGAGCTGTTTTTGCCGCTCTAAATGTTCAGTAGGGAAGGTGCTTTTAGCACAAGCAGGAGCATGCCTATACACAGTTTCCATGCTTATAAAACACAAGTAGATAAATTAAGTTGGAAATATTAGCTGTTACAATATGTTTTTTTGCTTTCAATCTTCTTTTTATCTATTTTAGTCCTTCTCGAAACCCTTTATTTCATGAAGAATTTTTTTTTTGCTCTCTTTATATTAGCAATCTCTCTACCATCAACAGTAGGTGCTCAAACAAATATAATTTCTACCAATCAACTCTCTGAAGAAGTAATGAAAGGGAATTATAATCCTTCCAATTTTATTGCAACCCAAATATTAAATCATCCCGATACCATTATTAGAGGAATCCATAAATTCATATCTGCAGATTCACTAAAAAACTATATAATTCAGCTCGCCTCATTTGAAAACAGGAATACAGGAGCTGATACAGTTTCATTAACAACAGGAATGGGAGCTTCTAGGCGTTGGGTGTACCAGAAATTCCAGGAGTTTAGTGCCAGTTCAGATAATCGCTTAATACCTTCCTACCTGCAGTTTGACCAGGCCATCTGTAATATGTCACAGCATAGAAATATCTTTTGTGTTCTGCCGGGAATGGATACCACAGATAAATCTGTCATCCTTATAGAAGGTCATATGGACAGCAGATGTTCAGTCCTTTGCGATATAAATTGCAATGCAGAAGGAGTTGAAGACAACGCAAGCGGAACAGCGCTTGTTATGGAACTTGCAAGAGTGATGAGCAAGTACAGCTATAAGCATACACTCGTTTTTCTTGTTACCATAGGAGAGGAGCAAGGATTATTTGGGGCCAAAGCTTTCGCTGATTATACTCAGAACAACCAAATAAAAGTTAAATCAGTGCTCAATAATGACGTAATTGGTGGTATTATTTGCGGAAAAACATCCTCTGCTCCAAGCTGCCCTAGTTTTAACCACATTGACAGTACCCAGATAAGATTATTTTCTTCAGGCGGCTTTAATTCCCCTCATAAAGCACTTGCAAGATTTATAAAGCTTCAATACAAGGAGGAACTCTTGCCATTGGTATCAGTACCAATGCAAATAAGCATTATGTCTGCGGAGGACAGAACAGGAAGAGGAGGGGATCATATACCTTTCAGGCAAAAAGGAATACCCTCCATGCGTTTTACCTCTGCAAATGAACACGGAAATGCATCTAATACTACCACATATGATGACAGGCAGCATACAGAAGATGATATTTTAGGAGTAGATACAAATGGAGATATGGTAATAGACAGCTTTTTTGTGGATTTTAATTACCTTGCAAGAAATGCCACAATTAATGGGGTAGCTGCAGGATTAATGGCAATTGGCCCGGAACAGCCTGATTTTAATTTGGGAGTAGGTGACAATACTTTGGATATTGAAATTACCCAGGCTACTCAGTACAACAATTACAGGATAGGGGTAAGGACCATCACCAATGACTGGGATTCAGTTTATACTACACAATCACTGATAAGCACCATTCCTGTTACCGAAAACACTTATTATTATGTAAGTGTTGCCTCCGTTGATGAGCATGGCATTGAAAGTCTGTTCTCCAAAGAAGAAAGGAAACTTGTGTACCTAGGGCTAAAGGAAAATAACAAAACTCTGAAGGCTGTTGAGTTGTTGCAAAACAAACCAAACCCTTTTGATGAATCCACAATTATCTCCATTTTGGTAAATGATCCTGTAAAAGTTAAAAATGCTTTTATTCAGATAAAAGACCTGAATGGGAGGGAAGTGGAAAAAATCCCTCTTCAGTTGGCAGAAGGAATGAATGAAGTGCTTTATGAGCATGGCTATAATGTAACAGGAACGTATATATATTCCCTGTTGATAAATGGAAAAGTGATTGAATCAAGAAAGATGCAGTTTATTAATTGATGGCTTAAATTCCTCCACCCACATACAATTTTAATTCGTAAACGAGCTACAATAAATGATCCCGAAGTGAGAAAGTTAGCTGATGAAATTATTAAGACACAAGAAGAAATAGCTCAGATGAAGGAAATTTAAAAAAGAATGAAATAAAAAAGATATGCTTTTTTAAAAGAACATACAGCAATGGAACAAAAAAATTAAGCATTAGTAGTCTTGAAAAAAACAAAAAGGAATATATCACAATTCACCCCTTTATCAGACACAAAAGTAAAACTAACCCTGACCTAATATTTCATTCAATATTTCATCATTTATTATTTGTTCACCTGCATCGCCTGATTTTGAAGGTGGAGTAAATAAAAAATCATGCATGAAAAGAGATGTGTCTCCCATCATATAGGCAATTACATTGGCAGCAAGGAAATCTCTGGCATCTTCTACCTTTCTGTTGTCAGTGATTATTTCATGAGCAAGATTTAATGTAAGGTAGTTCATATATTCATTATTACATCTTGCAGAAATTACTCCCTTTGTTTTATCAACAATTATATTTCCACTGTACATTGAAATATCAGCTAATTTTTCTGTTGGTATTGTATAATTAATTGATTGCTCCAATACTCCTTTATGTGGAAATGGGAAGTTATGGTTTACCTCTTCCTTATAAACAATTGTTTCTTTGAAATCTCCCTTGTTATGCCAAATAAGACGATAATCTGTTATTTCATCAGGAAGTCCATATTTCTTGATCATAGCTTGTGCTGCAATGTTAGCTGTTTCAGGCCAGTTTTGTACATGTGCCAATACTCCCTGCTTTGTCCACCCTTCCTGAAGATGATTCACAGTTTCTGCTTTTTTTTGAACTTGAACACATGCATTTAATGTCAAAATAATTGCAGATACTACAATTACTAAAATATAATTTATTTTTTTCATAAGTTTTTTACAATAAAAATGGACTTCTTTGTCTATTTTAAAACCTTAGGATCCTTTAATCAAAGAGGTTAAACCTTCTTTAGGGAGGCTTGTTTTTTTATAAAAACTTTCATATTTGCCATTTATTATCCTTCTCTTTCTTAATATGCAGCCCTACTCTGAAACTTTCACAATGCAATTAAATTAAGCAAGGGATGCACATTTTTTAAGATCCGGCAAAGGGAGTCCCGAATAGTCCAACTGCAAGTTCTATATAAATCAGGAAGAACCCTATTAAAATAGCTCCACAGATAATGAATCGGTATTTTATTTACCTTCCTAATAATAAGCTCACACAAAAGACCAGTGCTTAGCAATAGGAATCCAATTTTAACAAAATCCGAACGAGTCCAGTTCACTTCATCTGTAACCTGCATTGCAATTAAGGGTATAAGCAATAAAAGCGCTACTGTGAGTATAATACCTATAAGTCTTTTGTTTTTCATAATCATAAATGTGTTGTAATAATTAAAAATTTGTTCAGAACAAAGGTAGTAAAAGTACTTTATTTAGCAAAGTACTTTGCAAACACTCTGCTAAATATTAAATCACAAACTGAAAGTAGAGATAAAAAAAGGAATTGGTTTAAAGTTGTTTAATGAAATAGGTTCAATTACAAAACAAGATATAAAGTCTAATCAATAATGTGGTGAAAGGCTCAAAGTGGATATACGGGGTAATAAATTCATAGTACATAAAATATATATTACTCCAAATTTTGTGATTTCATTAGTAGATAGTATATTCGAGGCTTTTAAACTATACTATGGCTACTACATCAGATATTTCAAAAGGCGCTTTTTTAAGATACAATAATGAATTGTTAATTGTGCTTGATTATGATCACATCACTCCGGGCAAAGGAAATGCGATATACTCGGTTAAATGCCGCAACATTGAAACCGGAAAGCAAAGTGAATTAAGATTTCGCTCTGGTGAAAAAGTAGATTTTATTAGAGTTGAAGCCATTGAAATGCAATACCTTTACCAGGAAGGCGATAATTTGGTTTGTATGAACCAGGAGAATTTCGAGCAACTCAATATCCCTAAAATATTATTTGGCGATGCAATAACTTTTTTACAAGAAGGAATGATTCTCGTTATTCGTTTTGATGAAAACGAAAAGCCTGTACAAGGTAATTTACCCAAGTATGCCGAATTAGAGGTTATTTATACAGAAGATTCAAGAGGAAAATTGTTAAAGATGGCCGAAGTAGAAGGCGGAATACAAATACAGGTTCCAATTTTTATTAATATGGGCGATAAGCTTAAAATTAATATAGAAACCAGAGAGTATGTTGAGCGTATAAAATAATTTTAAGAATTAAAGAAATTCAGTCAGGGTAGGAGTAAGGAAAGTAAACTAAAAATGCTTCTTTAAATTTGAGCTGACAATGAAATTTTCAATTATTTTGTTGTCTTTCCACCCATATTTGTAAATACACTGTCAATTGGCTCCCAAAGTTCAATTTTATTTCCTTCCGCATCCATGATGTGCACAAATTTTCCGTATTCAAAAGCTTCAATTTCATCCACTACAGTAACTCCATTTGCTTTTAACTTATCTACAAGTCTTTCAATATTCTGAACTCTGTAATTTATCATAAAATCCTTTTTTGATGGAGCAAAATACTCGCTTCCGGTTTTAAAAGGACTCCATTGCAGATAATTGATTTCCTCAGGCCTGTTTGCATTTCTAAATTCAAAACTTGAACCCCATTCATTCACTTCAAGTCCTAAATTTTTTGAATACCATTCTTTCATTTCTTTTGGATTGTCTGAAAAAAAGAATACACCGCCCATTCCGGTTACTTTTGGAGTGGTGTCATTCAGAGCAGCAGAATTCTCTGTTTTATTGTTTTTTTGATCCAAATTGTTTGTCTCATCCATTGAAGAGTTACAGCTTGAAAAAATTACTAAAACTGATATTACGCTTAAAATTCTTCTCATTTGTCCTATTTATTTATACTTTATCCTAATTACTTCCCCTGGTAATAAAGGGATTCTATATACTTTCATGTCAAAAGTAATAATTCAATTTGAAAATGATGTTGTTATATAAATAATTGTTCCCGGAGCAGCAATTTTTAATTTAATAGCTGTTTGTATTAATTAAAAAAGGAACAATGATGAATTGCTCCTTTTTTTAAATTATTTTCTAAAAAGATATTCTTAATTTATTTCAGTAATTTTCAATTCTACTCTTCGATTAAGTTGTCTTCCTTCAGGATTGTCTGTTCCGTTTTGGTTTTTATTAAGTGCCACTGGGATTGTTTTTCCATAACCTTTGGCCTTCAAACGAGAAGGTTCAATACCATTTGCTATTAATTTGGATACAACAGCTTGTGCTCGCTCTTCAGAGAGTTTTTGATTGTAATCTGCATTTCCTTTATTGTCCGTATGTCCTGAAATTTCTACTTTTAAATTTGAATTGCTTTTCATAAGCTGAACAAGGTTTTTCAATTCTACGTTGGATAAAGGACGTAAAGTAGCTTTGTCGAAATCAAAGAATATGTTGTTCAATACAATTTTTGATCCCACTACAATAGGGTTTAGTAATACCTCTCTTTTTATTTCATAATAATTTGATTTCTTTGGTATTTCAATGTTTTCAGAATAGAAAAGGTGCCCCTCTCCTTGATATGTAATATTGTAATTCTTTCCGGGGGTAAGAATAAATAAAAATTGTCCTGTTTTACTGTTGGTTTTATAAACCCCAACAATTTCTTCTGATTCATTGTCAGTTACTGTAATGGCAACCTTTTGAGCAGGCTTTCCAGATACTTCGTACACATTACCTTTAATCAAAGTAAGAGGAGTTGGTTCACGATTTAAAAAAGTCATCTGGTAATTGTCTTTTCCACCAAATCCTTCTTCTCTGAAAGAAGAAAAATAAGCAGTTCTGCTATCTGGGCTAACCATATAAAAAATGTCATCATCTGTAGTGTTGATTGGATATCCTGCATTTACCGGTTGTGACCAGTTTCCATCGCTGGAAAGCAAACTTGTGAATATATCAAAGCCTCCCATAGTATTATGCCCGGTTGAGCTAAACATAAAAGTAACACCATCAGGATGAATGAAAGGGGCATCCTCATCATGGATTGTATTTATATTTGGGCCCATATTAACAGCCTTTCCCCAATCACTTCCATAAGCTCTTTTGCTAATATATAAATCCCTTCCACCATAACCTCCAGGCCTGTCACTGGTAAAATAAAGTGTATTTCCGTCAGCAGAAATAAAGGCGCTTGGTTCCCAATGTTTGGTGTTTATATTTTCATTTAATTTTTCAGGCTTAGTCCAATTATGCCCATCTAAAGTTGTGGTATATATATTGCCTATTCCTTTATCGTCTTTATAAATTAAAATGGTTTGTCCATCAGGTGAAATTCCAACAGTTGCTTCATGCCATTCTGTATTTATCGGGGCTCCAATGTTAGTGGCTTTTGACCATCCTGTATTTGTTTTGGTTGACATATAAATATCTTCCATAAAATTCCCTTCACTGTCTTTTGGATCATTCTTATTATCCGATCTTCTTGAGGTGAAAAAAAGAGTATTTTGATCAGCTGATAATACCGGGGAATAATCAGCATAAGGAGAATTTATTTCACTTCCCATGTTTTCTATCTTTACTTTAAGGGGTAATGATACCAGATGTTTTCCTGATTTACATTCTTCTATTTTTCTATTTGTTTCAATTAGGATTCCTTTGTCCATAAATTTTTGTTCATCCATTACGGATTTGAATTTTTCATACATAGCTATTGCCTTGTCGAATTGATAATCCAAATGGTATGCATCACCCAGGAACTTATAAGCCAGTAAAGGAGCGTTTCTTTCTTTGTGTGAGCTTCCCTCATAATCTTCCGATACTGAAGTTATAGCATTGCTGAAGTAGGGAATTGCCTGAGATCTGTTTATTCTAGAACTTTGGTAGCATACACCTATTTTAAATGCCAGGTTTCTGTTTTCCTTGTCTTGTTGATAAAGGTTAAGAAATATCGGAAGAGATGCTGCATATCCTTCCTTGGAATTATTTAATAATTGACCTTTTGCATGTTTGTAAACTTCCGAAAATGTTTTTTCAGCACGGTTAAAATCATTTTCGAAATTTTCATTGTTGTTTTGGGCAAAAATACTCGTCAGACTTAATAAGGCTATACAGACAAGGGAATTCAGTTTTTTCATCTTTTTCTAATATTAATAATACATCAAAGATGAGTTACTTTGTTGCAGTAAATATTACAAAACTTTAAGAATAAGTTATATTATTCACATGTTTTGTATGAAAATTTATAGAATAAGGATTGGAACAATCCAGATTGGTTTCTATAAAAGCCATTGGTATATATTTTATAAGTAGAAGGTGATTCTAACAGTGATTTGGAAGAATTTAGTAATGGGAAAAGTACACAATATTATACAATAGCACTAGTAATAGGGGGCTTCATTGTAAAAAACGCAATTGTTCTTTGAAGAATAAATAAAGGTGCTTAATGTATTTCTGCAATCCTAGTTTTTAATTTTTTTCTTTTTCTTTACTAACCTGAGTCCTGTTTTTAAAACTCGGATCAACCAAAATCAGAATATTAAATTTTCATCCGTTTAAAAAAACGAACTTTCATACAATACTTCTTACTTTCTTACATTAGTTAGTTAAATGATATTAAAGTCATAATAGTGCTCCTTTCTAACTAACTTTGTACACGGTATTATTATGGTGACTTCTAATTTATTTGATTTAGACTTTGGCAGGTGGGAAATTATTCTCCTTTCCCTGGTCCCTGCGTTTATCAATTTGAGCATATTCTTATACGTCTGTTTTTTTTTATCTCAAAATAAAACAACCCGTGCATTTGTTGCTTTTATTTTTTTTCTGGTTCTGTGGCAAACCTCAGAAGGCTTTTCCAGGTTGAGCATAACAGCAGAAACAGCGCTTGAATGGAACATTATGACCCGCATTGTTCTTTCATTTATTATAACATCCGGAATTATTTTTGTTTTAAGATTTACAAAATGGGATAAAAAAACATCACCTAATCTTATAAATTTTCTGTATTTGCCGGCTATAACTTGCAGTTTTTTCATCATAGCCAAGTTTGACCAATATCATGTAATAGATTCACAATACTGGTATTGGATTGTGAATCCTAAGCAAACGCTCTTTAATATTATTATTTATCTCTGGTATTCTTTTGGGGCCCTAGTAATGCTTGTATTGCTTTTGGTATTTTACTTTAAATCAAAAAAAGATTTCTTAAAGAAGAACCAATCCTTGCTACTGCTTATTGGGCTAAGCATACCTATTATAATAGGTATTATTATTCAAATTATTTGTACTCTATTCTTTGGAAAAGACGATATTCCAATCACTCACTTCTTGATGACTTTTTTTTCTTTCAGTTCTTTAATCGCATTAAAAAAATACAAAATGCTAGATTATTCCCCAAAGCATCAATGGGATAGTATTATGAACACAATGAATGAGGGAGTTTTGATTATAGACAACCATGGTAAAATTATGTATTCTAATAATTATTTTTGCAAAATGTTCGGTTATAGATTTGAGGAAATCAAGGATAAGCTGGTCTATCATTTATTTTTGGATAATAAAGAAGATTACAAAGGAATTGTTACTACACTCAAAAAGCAGCAAAGCCAAAACGAAATTAAGGTAAAAACAAAAAAAGGCGGGAAGTTATGGGTAAGAGTCAGCGGATCCCCTTATTTGGATATAAATGGTAACAGTATTGGTTTCATAGTCATAGTGACTAATATTCATCGTATGAAACACACAGAAAATATTTTATTGGCCAATAAAAAAAATTTAAATGAAATGGTAGTTAAACTTAAACACATATCTTCTGAATTAAAAGAAGCCCAAGCCATTGCCAAAATAGGTAATTGGGAACTGTGCTTATTTACCAATACAGTAACCTGGTCAGAGGAAGTATGCAAAATACATAGGCTCACTATTCTAGAAGACTTTAGTCAATCCTTTTCCAACTGGCTCTCCTTTATACATCCTGAAGATCTTGAGAGAATTGATAAGGAAATAAAAATGGCTCGGTCCACTTTAAGCCAAGCAAATTTCTTTTATCGGATTATTTGTAAAGACGGAACAGTAAAAAACATTCATTCAATAAGTAAATTTAAGTTCAATGAAGTTGGTATTGCCTTGGCACTTTATGGAATTTGCCAGGATGTAACCCAACTTAAAAAATCAGAAGAAAAACTAAAAGAAATCAACGAGGAAATGAATCTATTTATTTACAAATGTTCACATGATCTCAGGGGGCCTTTAGCATCTGTATTAGGGCTGGTTAACGTGGCCCAAATGGAAATTACTGATCCCAAATCATTGTATTATTTAAATATTATCAATGAGCAGGTTATAAAATTAGATTCTATATTATTGACTCTGGTTAAAGCCATGTCGGTTAGAGACAAAAAATTAGAAACTGAAAATATTGATGTAAATCAACTAATTGATGAAATATTAAACACTCTAAAACATACCATAGGATTTGACCAAATCAGGTTTGATATAATCAATCTGCTGAGCCTCTCTATATTCACAAACCGCCAATCTTTATACAGTATTCTTTTGAATCTAATAGAAAATTCCATAAAATATCGTAGAATGGATCAAATTAAGCCCGTAATAAATATCCTGATATTTAAAAAGGAAAACAACTTATGTTTTGAAATTACAGACAATGGAATAGGTATTGTAGAAGATATGAAAGATAAAGTATTTGATATGTTTTACAGGGGCAATACTAATAATTCTAAAGGTTCTGGATTAGGTTTGTTTTTAGTTAAAATCACAACTGAAAAACTAGGGGGAACAATTACCTTGAAAAGCAATGTGCAAAGTGGTACCAAGTTTACCGTTGTCATACCAAACGACAGTAAAAAACAATTCGAAATTCTAAATTAACTTGATGCTTTTTCAATTTTTAGTGAATCCTCAGTAATAAATCGTAAAATAGACAAAAAAATCTTTCAAAAGGCTATTTTAAACAACTCACCAAATAACTTCCAACAATTTAGCAATGCCAGATCATTGTTTTCGACTATCAAAGGGGCAGAAGCAAAGATGCCCCGCAAAAAATATTAAATGATTTTCAAGGCTACCTGCAAACAGACGGTTATAATGCATACCTGCAATATCATAACAAAAAGGAGGTAAC
>JALYPI010000026.1 GCA_030856445.1 Bacteroidota bacterium | reverse complement strand
CCACAGTATGCATTAATGCATTTTTATGAAGATCCAATTCACTAAGACTCTTTTTCACTTTTATAATCTCCAGTGAGTTTAAGATAAAGTGAATTTCCTTCTCAAATACAATATTCCCATTAGATTCTATCCATTTCCACTTTTGGTTTTTATTGAATCTGGCTCTGAACTGGATATTGAAATTACGTTTCCCCTTTTTTATATTTTCATTTACTAATTTTAAAATATTATTTCTATCTCCAAAATGTATAAAATCAATTGCATTCTTATTTGTCAAAAGCTGAGAGTCGATTTTGAATATAGTATGAGCAGAGGGATTAACAAATATAATTTTTCCGCTTTTGTCAATTATTGTAACGACATCAGGAAAATTATTAATCAAGTACCCTGGTGATAATTCTGTTGTGGTTTGATTCATTTCAAATAAATTGCTTTGACTTTTTCATTTACCTTTTTTAATTTCCCAAAAATTTATGTTGAGGAAGAACTAACACATAAAATTATTCTTATAATTAAATTAATGCTATTCACTTTTTAAATATTTCATACCCATGTAAGAAATATTCTGTTTGTTATTGCTAAAAAGGTTTATGTCAGTATAATTTCCTCATTTATAGAAAGCAATTACAATTATAACTAATTTTTAAGCCATTACGAAATCTTTTGATTATTATTCCTTGCTATAAAAGAATAAGCTCTGATTAGTAAAACTTAATTATTTTAGACCTCCTGCCCTACCTAATGAAAATGAAAGTAGTTTTATAAATTATAAAAAAATTCCCGAAAAATTATTGAAAATTAATTTTTAACCGCAATTTCAACCATTTTTTCATAAACCTCTTTCCAGTTATTCATTTCATCTGTTTTTGCAAAAGTACTATCATGCCAAATGCTGATAAATATGCCATTTACACTTTTTACCTGTTCAATAAGTGGTTTTATAATAGCTATTGCATCTGTAGGTTTCACATTTAAATAGTTCATCAGTGTTCCATCCATCACCACAAAAGGGAATATTGTTAAATCTGTGGTTTTTTCTTTTTTAAGGTCATAAAATTTAAATGGACAACAAATTCCGGCTTTAAAACCTACCTGAGAGGCATATCCCATAGTGTAATCTTCTTTAATACCAGCATCCATAAGAGTATAATAGGTATTGGGAAGTTTCATTTTTAAAAAATGCTGCCTGCTTCTGATAATTTCCTGCTGAGCAATATTTTCCAAAATTTGTTTTTCTTGTTTTACTTTAACAGGTAATTTATTTGATTCATAAGAGGGATGCAAACCAATTGAAGAAAATTCAAGAAGTTCTCTCACGATTTTTTTAAAATGCCTTCCACTGGCTAAAATATTATGGTCGTTTTTAGACTGTTTACCACACAACAAAAAATATATGGATTTGAACTTGTATTTATTTTGAATTCTTTTTTGTATATCATATAAATCAAAGGGATCCTTTTTTAAAGAAAGCAGCACCATTTTCCTTTCCAGTAATGTTTTAAAATCCAGCTTTATAAACAACCTGATTAAAGCCCCCATAGATCTCCACCAGCTTTTCCCCAAATAGGCGTACCCATTATCCACATCAATGGTGGAAATGAATTCATATTCTCTTTTTTTGATTTGTAAATCAGGATAATGTTTTAGAAGAATAGTCTTAAAATTTTCAAGCCAAATATTCACTACAGGCAAATGCAGGAAATTGTTTTTAAATGCAAGGCTCTGCTCGGCAGGAAATCTATTGTGTTTATCTGCCTCAAAAGGCAGGTACTCTTCATAGCGGCTAATTAAATAAAAAGAGGCTGCAAAGAGATCAAAAGGAATTTCTGCAGTATCGGAAGTTTTAAAAAAAGACTTTACTTCTTTGTGTTCAAATACATTTAATGCTTGTTCTGTAATCCCTGACTCAAACAGCAGTTCAGAGGGCCGTAAAAACCATCCTTTTTCTGAAGCCTGAGAGGAATAATTGATCTTGGGGCCCTGATAGGAATCAAAATATATAAAATCAGTGGAAAAATCAATTGAAATGCCAAGCAAATCAGATAAAAGAAAATCAAATATGTACTCTACTCTTGGATTTATTACTTTACAGTAAATCAGCATAAAAGTTTAATCTGAAGTATGTATTACTAATCTATAAAATCTTAAAACATATTGTATTAAAAACACGAATATAACTATATTTAAAAGGACTGAAAGGATTTTAGTTATTTGTTATCACTGTTGTCCGGTAAAATATATGAGATTCCTCCCTACGGTCGGAATGACAAGCTTTTCAAGTCTTTTGTGAGAGGGAGGGGTTAAGATGCGGCTTTGCCCGCATCTTAAC
>JALYPI010000281.1 GCA_030856445.1 Bacteroidota bacterium | reverse complement strand
GTATTGCTACTATTCCCCTTTTGATATTATTTAATGAACTTATTACTCTTTACCGTGGCACTGCTTAAACTTTTTCCCACTTCCGCAAGGACAAGGGTCGTTACGCCCAGCCCTCTGCTCTACTCTTACAGGCTCTAACTTGCGTTCTTGCTGCTCTCCATTGCCATTGCTGCTCAACTGATCGGAGCGGCTTGCTTTTAGATTTAAAGGAGTTGTTCTAATTGGTGCTTTAGCTTGTTGAATACTATCCGGATTTTGAACAGGAAGATTTGCTTTCATCAAAAAGGAAATTATTTCCTTATTGATTTTATCAAGCATTCTCTTAAATAATTCAAAAGATTCAAATTTGTAAACTAATAAAGGGTCTTTTTGTTCATAAACAGCATTTTGTACTGATTGCTTTAAATCATCCATCTCCCTTAAATGCTCCTTCCAGGCTTCATCTATAATGGACAAAATAATTCCTTCTTCAAAAGATTTTATTATCGATTTTCCATTTGATTCATAAGCCTTTTTCAAATTAGTAACAACTTGCATTGTTTTAATTCCATCTGTAAAAGGAACAACTATATTTTCATAAGAATTTCCCTGATTTTCAAACACTCCCTTAATTACAGGATATGATGTTTTACTGATTACTTCTTTCTTATCAGCGTATTTTTTTAAGGCTTCGTTATAAATAAGATCTACAAGCTGCTGTGAATTCATTTTCAAAAACTGCTGTTCATCAATTGAAGGACTAACAGATAAATTTCTGATTAGCTCAAGTTTAAAACCTTCAAAATTTCTTTCAGATTGAAATACATTTACTATGCTCTCACAAGTGTCGTAAATCATATTAGCAATATCTACCTCAAGTCTTTCTCCATATAATGCGTGCCTTCTCTTGGTATAAATCACTTCTCTTTGAGAGTTCATTACATCATCATACTCAAGCAATCTCTTACGAATTCCGAAATTGTTTTCCTCTACTTTTCGTTGTGCCCGCTCAATTGATTTAGTGATCATTGAATGCTGGATAACCTCCCCTTCTTTCAATCCCATTTTATCCATTAAGGAAGCAATTCTTCCAGAACCAAACAACCTCATTAAATCATCATCCAATGAAACAAAGAACTGAGTAGTTCCCGGATCCCCCTGTCTTCCAGAACGACCTCTTAACTGCCTGTCTACTCTTCGAGACTCATGTCTTTCTGTACCAACAATGGCAAGTCCTCCGGACTTTTTCACTTCTTCTGTTATTTTAATATCTGTACCTCTACCTGCCATATTGGTTGCAATGGTCACAGCTCCTGGCTTACCGGCTTCAGCAACAATATCTGCTTCCTTTTGATGCAATTTAGCATTCAGTACATTGTGCTTAATGTTTTTCATTTTAAGCATACGGCTAAGTAATTCTGAAATCTCAACTGAGGTTGTACCAACAAGAACAGGGCGACCGTCTTTATTGAGTTTTTCTATCTCTTCAATTGCAGCATTATACTTCTCGCGCTTTGTTTTATAAACCAAATCTTCCTGGTCTTTTCTTACAATAGGTCGATTTGTTGGAATTACCATTACATCGAGTTTGTAGATATCCCATAACTCTCCTGCTTCTGTTTCAGCTGTACCTGTCATACCTGCCAGTTTGTTGTACATCCTGAAATAATTCTGCAAAGTAATGGTAGAGTATGTTTGAGTAGCCGCTTCAATCTTAACGTTTTCTTTGGCTTCAATTGCCTGGTGCAAGCCATCGGAATACCTTCTGCCTTCCATAATACGGCCGGTTTGCTCATCAACGATCTTCACCTTGCTATCCATTAATACATAATCAACATCTTTTTCAAATAAAGTATACGCTTTTAAGAGTTGATTAATAGTATGAATTCTTTCGGCTTTAATAGCATAATCAGTCATCATGCTGTCTTTCTTTGCCAATTTCTCTTCATCAGACATTGTAGATTTTTCAATATCTGCAATCAAGGTCCCCACATCAGGAAGTATGAAAAAATCGGTATCTTCTGATGAAGTTGTAATTAATTCAATGCCTTTTTCAGTAAGCTCAATGGAATTGTGTTTTTCATCTATTACAAAGTACAATTCTGCATCTACTTTATGCATTTCCTTTGACTGGTCCTGCATGTAAAAATTCTCTGTTTTCTGAAGTAATTGTTTTGCTCCGGATTCATTAAGAAATTTAATTAAAGCCTTGTTTTTAGGCAAGCCTCTAAAAGCTCTCAATAAGGGTAGTCCTGCATCTTTTTCATTGTTTTCTGCAAGTAGTTTTTTGGCTTCAGAAAGTATTGAGGTAACATATTGTTTTTGAGCAGCAACTAATTTTTCAATTTTGGGCTTCATGGGAAAAAACTCATGTTTGTCACCCTTGGGAGTAGGACCTGAAATAATCAATGGCGTTCTTGCATCATCAATCAATACAGAATCCACCTCATCTACAATTGCGTAATTGTGCTTCCTCTGAACCAGATCTTCAGGATTACGGGCCATATTATCACGCAGGTAATCAAATCCGAATTCATTGTTTGTGCCATAAGTAATATCAGCCATGTATGCTTTTCTTCTTGCATCTGAATTAGGCTCATATTTATCAATACAATCTACAGAAAGTCCGTGAAATTCAAACAAAGGCCCCATCCATTCGGAGTCACGCTTGGAAAGGTAAGTGTTAACGGTAACAAGGTGAACACCATTTCCAGAAAGGGCATTTAAATAAACAGGCAATGTTCCAACAAGGGTTTTACCCTCACCAGTGGCCATCTCCGCAATTTTTCCCTGGTGAAGCACAACACCACCTACAAGCTGAACATCATAATGAACCATATCCCAGGTAACTTCTGTGCCTGCTGCAGACCAGGAGTTTTTAAAAACTGCGTTTTCTCCCTTTATATCTACACTGTCTTTTCTGGCAGCAAGATCACGGTCCATTTGAGTTGCAGTGACTTCAATTGTTTTATTTTCTTTAAATCTTTTTGCAGTTTCTTTTACTACAGCAAAAGCCTCAGGTAATAAATCAAGTAATTTCTCATCGATTTTTTTCTGAATATTCTTTTCAAGGTTATCAATTTTCTTATAATGCTCTTCTGATTCATCAACATTTGCAGAATCAGATTGAACAAGTTTCTTTAATTCTTCAATTTGGGCGTTTTCTGCAGAAATATGATCAGCAATTTGCTTACGAAAATCTATGGTTTTATTTCTTAATTGATCATGGTCCAATGAAGCTAGTTCCTTGGAATATATATGCACCTTATCAACTAAGGGCTGCATTTCCTTGAGGTCTCGGTCTGACTTTGTGCCAAAAACCTTAAATATATTTGTAATTAATTCTATCATCTTATATAAACGATTAACCAGGTTGAAAGGTATGTTAAAGGAACAAAAATAAATTTAATTTTCGGATCCCTCATTAACAATAAAAAAGGCTGTTAAAAAACAGCCTTTTTTAGCACAAGACGAATTTAATATTCGTCTTCATTAAAGAAAAAATCATCCTTAGTTGGATAATCTGGCCAAATATCTTCTATGGATTCATAAATTTCACCTTCATCTTCAACTTCCTGAAGATTTTCAATTACTTCCATTGGTGCTCCCGATCTTACTCCAAAATCAATTAATTCTTCTTTAGTTGCAGGCCAAGGCGCATCTTCAAGGTATGATGCTAATTCTAACGTCCAATACATTTTCTTATAGTTTTTTTTTGTTCCGCAAAATTAAATTTAATCTGCAAATACACAAGTGAAATTTTAATGTTTTAAAAAAAAAGGAACGGTAAAGGCATATAAATATTACATTAACTTATAAAATCCTTTAATAATTTGCTTTACATACGCGGCTTCCAGGGGATTTCTGTGGCACTCAAATCCTGTGAAAATTTCCTGGAAAGCACAAATAAGTAGTCTGAAAGCCTGTTAAGGTATATTATTACCATATCGGCAACAAAGCTTTTCTCAGAAAGATGAATAATATTTCTTTCTGCCCTGCGGCAAACACAACGGGCAATATGGCAATATGAAATTGTAGTGTGCCCGCCAGGTAAAACAAATGATCTCATTTCTGGTAAGCTTTCATTCATTTTGTCCATTTCTTGCTCTAAAAGAAAAATATCCTGTTCCTTTAAATCAGGTATTTTCATTTTAGATTTCTCCGGATCAGAAGCTAAAGAGGAACCAATTGTAAACAACCGATCTTGAATCTCAATAAGTAATTTCTTTGTTGGCTCATCTATTTCCTGGTCCCTGATTAAGCCAATAAAGGAATTTAATTCATCAACAGTTCCATAAGCTTCAATTCTCAGGTGGTATTTTGGCACCCTTGTTCCTCCAAGCAATGAAGTTTGACCTTTATCTCCTGTTTTTGTATATATTTTCATTCTTAAAATTTTCTTATTAAAAATAATATTTTCACTCACTAAGGATTTTAATTTCCTGATTAACTCCATCAGACTCTACATGACCATCTCTTAATCTGATTATACGATGAGCATGCATGGCTATATCTTCCTCGTGAGTTACCAATATTATTGTATTTCCATTTTTATGGATTTGTTCAAAAAGGGCCATTATTTCATAGGAGGTTTTAGAATCAAGATTACCGGTTGGCTCATCGGCAAGGATAATGGAAGGATTGTTTACCAGTGCTCTTGCTACTGCAACTCTTTGCCTTTGTCCTCCAGACAACTCATTTGGCCTATGGTGAACTCTGTTACCCAATCCTACTTGATCAAGCACTTCAAGGGCACGTTGTTCTCTTTTTGCTTTTGACCAGCCAGCATATATTAAAGGTAAAGCTACATTTTCCAATGCGGTTGATCTTGGCAGCAAATTGAAAGTCTGAAACACAAATCCAATTTCTTTATTTCTGATTTCAGCAAGTTCATTATCATTCATCCTGCTCACATCATGGTTACTTAATAAATATCGCCCCTTACTAGGAGTATCAAGACAACCTAAAATATTCATCAAAGTAGATTTTCCAGAACCTGAAGGTCCCATTAGTGCTACATATTCATTTTTTGAAATATCAATAGATACAGAGCCTAATGCCTGCACTATTTCTGATCCTACCTTATAGGTTCTGTTTATTTCCTGAAGTTGTATTACAGATGCCATCTTTTATTATTATTGGAAAACTTTTATTTTCAACGAATTTCGGGATTTCTTGCTTGATTGTAAAGCTTTTTTTTATAAACGGTTGAAATGGGAGTTGAAAGTTATATGTTGTAAGTTAAAAGGATAAAAAAAATCTGAATTAAAAACCAAAAAAAAGGAATTAAAGAAGACTTAAAACTAATATCTTATAATAAAATCCTGTTTGGGTTGCTCTTTTCTAAAAAACACCAAGCCAACAAAAAACAAATCTATGGTAACTCTTACCTTCGGATTTATTTTAATTATTTCCCAGGCTTGCTCCATTTCATCTGACCAATGAATATCATCAAAAACGAAAACTGAATCATTCCCTGCTTTTTCCAAACAAGTTGTAAAATACGATAATGTAGGCTCCTTTTTATGATTCCCATCAAAAAATACAAAATCCCAAACAGAATGTTGGGCAATAACATCTGGAAGGACTTCTTCAAACTTCCCTTTGAATAATTTAATGTTGTTAACATTTGCTTTTATAAAATTCTCATTGGCAACAGAGGCAATTTGTGGGCAGCCTTCAATGGTATAAATTGTGCATTTGTTTTCAGCCTGTGCCTGTGATAAATAAATTGTGGTTACTCCCAAGGAAGTGCCCAATTCTAAAATGTTTTGAGGTTTAAAATGTTTTGCCAAACGGAATAACAAACGAGCATATTTTTTTGGTTTTAATGAATGAGTGGCTATATCAGATATTTTTCGTCTAAGAGAGGGGTTTATTGAAGAGCCTGCTCCATAATCTTCAATCATTAACTCTTTTTCATCCTTCTTTAATTGTACACGGATTTTTTCAATTTCAATAAAAGCAGGATAATTTGTGGTGTCGTAAATTACGTTGTCAATTAAATCGTAGACAAAAGGGGAATGGATACCATGTCTATTATAAGAAACAAACAGGTATTTCAGGTATTTAACTAAAATATAAAACTTTTTCACCTGGACGAAATTAGCAGATAAAAATTTAACTTTGACTTCCAAACCTACTATTTTATGAAAAATTTAAATAAGTTTTGTTTTGCACTTTCTTTTCTGTTGCTTTTATTTTCCAATACAATAATTGCACAGGATAAGGATGTGGTATTTGTTATACATGGTGGAGCAGGCACTATACTTAAAAAGAATATGACTCCAGAAAAGGAAAAAGAATATGTTTCTAAACTTCAGGAAGCTGTGTCAAAAGGATATGAAATTTTACTAAAAGGCGGCACAAGCCTTGATGCCATTGAATCTGCACTTAAAATACTGGAGGACTCTCCTCTTTTTAACGCAGGAAAAGGGGCTGTTTTTACTAATGATTTAAGAAATGAACTTGATGCTTCCATAATGGATGGTAAAACTTTAAAAGCAGGAGCAATTGCAGGAGTTACCACTATTAAAAACCCAATTACTGCAGCTCGAAAAGTAATGGAAAATTCTGAGCATGTATTTATGGCAGGAAAAGGGGCAGAAAAATTCGCTAAAGAACAAAACTTAGTTTTAGTTGATCCTACGTATTTCCATGATAAAAAACGTATGGAACAATTGAAAAAATTACAGCAAAAGGAACAGGAACTAATAGATACAATTGAAGGCAGAGGATTTATACCCCAAAAAGAATTAAAAGATTACAAATATGGCACAGTTGGCGCTGTTGCTCTTGATAAGTATGGAAACCTGGCAGCGGGAACCTCAACGGGAGGCATGACCAATAAAAAATACGGAAGAATAGGTGATTCACCAATTATTGGAGCAGGAACTTATGCAAATAATAAAACCTGTGCAGTTTCAGCAACAGGGCATGGTGAATTCTTTATTCGTGCTGTTGTTGCTCATGATATATCTGCTTTAATGGAATATAAAAACCTTTCCTTAGAGGATGCCGCTAATGAAGTGATCAATAAAAAACTGGTTGAAATGGGAGGAGATGGAGGAATAATTGCCCTGGACAGCAATGGAAATTATTCTATGGTATTTAATACTGAGGGTATGTTCAGAGCTGTAATTGACAAGAATGGAAAAATGTCCATCCTAATTTATAAAGATTAGATTATTTTTTTTGTAAAATAATATCCTTTTCCAATTCCGATTGAAATGATGCCTTATCCAATATCAATATATCTTCACTAAAATCTGCAAAACCCTCTGCCTCTACTAAAACACTATATAATCCAGGAGGAGCAATAATAATAAATCGCCCTGTTGGCTGACTTACATAATTACCATAAACTTCATCTGTTTTTTTATTTGTTACAGTAATGAAAGCATCCCCAACTGTTTCAAATTGAATTTCGGGCGTATGAACAACAGGAAAAACATATCCTGGTATTTTTACCTGGTTGTTTTTTATGTCTTTAAATTTAAAAGCAGGATCAGTAGGAATTCTTTCGGGTCCAACTGTTATATCTGAACCGTTTTTTTCAAATATAAGTATAGATTTGATTTCAAAACCTTCCTTCACTTCCACTTTTTTTGTTTCAACAAACTTCCATTCAGCTTCCAAATCAGGACGGTATTCATCAGGAAATTCCTTAATAACGCCTGCTTTTTTATACACATGAAAATCTTTGTATTTCTTGTTATCTATAACAACTTGAGCCTTTATTGTTCCTTTTATTGCTGTAACAACAGGGTCAGTTCCATTGAAAGTAATTTTATAAATATCCAAATCCCCAAAACCATCTTCACGATATGCAGACACATAAGCATGTGTGCCTGAACCAGCAAAGGAGATTGTCATGTTATCTTCTGGAGTATTGATGGGGTGTCCAAGGTTAACTGGCGACATCCATTCTTGAGTTTCATTGTTCCAGGAGGATTTAAAGATATCAAACCCACCCATACTATTATGGCCTTGAGAACAAAAATATATAGTTTCACCATCACTTGAAAAAACAGGAAAGTCCTCATTAAATTTAGTATTTATTTCAGCACCTATATTAATAGGAACTCCCCATTGTCCGGTAGGTAATTTTCTTGACATAAAAATATCC
>JALYPI010000236.1 GCA_030856445.1 Bacteroidota bacterium | reverse complement strand
GTGCTACATTGTTGCGGGAATTCATAAGGCCTAATTCCATTTGTAGCAAATCATTTTCAGCTATCTTACCCAGGTTAAACCTGCCAATGGATATTTTATAAAGTGTATCGGTATTGGCATAATTTGTTTGGGCTATTTCAAGGTTGATTTGAGCTAACAATAAATTGAAAAATAAATCTGTAGCTCTTAATCCCACGGCTTCCATATCTTCCACATATTGTCTTCTGGATTCCTGGTATCTGAGGGGTTCTATTTTTGCCGCCCAGTTTAAATCATTGTACCTGAAAAGGGGTTGGCTAAATCCAATAACTACAGGATTGGCCAGGTAACTGCTTGTGTTTTGATCAGAAAAAATATCTATCCTCTGCAATTGGGAACTAACAAATACGGACCCTCCGGTAATACCTAAATTTTGACTAAGTGATAAGTCCAAGCTGGAGGTTGAAAAACTTCTTCTTCTGAAAATTTCAGTTCCGTCATTTTGAGTAATGGGAACAATAGCCCTGTTGTAATCAGGCAAAGTTCCATTTAAGCCTAATTGGGGCTTGTAATTTGATTTGAAAGTGCGGTACTGCCAATACCTGTTCTCAAGTAAAGTGGAAGCCTGTTTTGATGCAGGAGATTGTTCTTTTGCCAGTTCAACTACTTGCTGCAGGCTCATTATACGCGCACCTGCCAACTGTCCGTGAGTTTTTACTGTGATAAAAAGCAGGAGGAGAATAAAGAGTAAATGAAATTTAAGTTTCATAATTGTTTTAAATATTTTAAAAAGCAGAGCAGCATTTTTGTTTGTATTATTTACCCTGTCCATTTTATTCATGACGTAAAGAATTTATAGGGTCTTGCTCTGCAGCTCTTTTTGCAGGGGCAATGCCAAACACAAGCCCTATTATTGCCGAAACACTAAATGAAATAATTATTGAAAAAGCTGAAATAATGGTGGGAATATCAAATGTTTTGGAAATAATAACAGCCAGTGCAACTCCTGAAATTACTCCAACAATTCCTCCGCTTAAACTGATCATTACAGATTCCATTAAAAACTGCAGCACCACATCCTTTTTAGTAGCACCAATGGAGAGTCTTAAACCAATTTCCTTTATGCGCTCTAAAACCGAGGCCAGCATTATATTCATAATTCCTATTCCTCCAACAAGCAGGGAAATGCCGGCAATGGCACCCAGAACGATGTCAAAAATTTCTTTATTTCTTTGCTGCTGCTTTAGCATTACCTCGGGAATGCTGATTTCAAAATCTATTACTTTATAATGTCTTCTTTCCAGTAATCTGGAAATAATTTCAGCAGTAGTTTGCATATCTTCAGAATTACCTACCTGCACAATAATCTTATCCAGCTGATGGTAATTCGTGCTTTTAGGTGCTTCTGCCTTGTCCTCCTCATCGTCTTTTGAAGCAAGCTGAATGTTTGCTTTAGTAATTAATGACCTGTTTTTAAACCGGATCAATAAAGTTTTTACCGGGGTATACACATCCATATTGTAATTTCTAATGCCAAGCCTGGAAATACTGCTTTCAGTAATTACCCTCTCTTCCAAAACTCCCACAACCTTAAGCCATACAGAGCCGCATTTAATGTACTTGCCAATAGGATTTTCTTTGCTGAAAAATTTTGTTTGAATTCCTTTGCCAATCACACATACCTGTTCTCCATTTATAATTTGTTGTTGATTAAAAATAATCCCCTGTTCGAGTTTAAAGTTGGATATCTCAAAATAATCAGGCTCAATGCCAACTAATTTAGCAGTCCTTCTTAATCCATCTTTAATAATGGGAGTATCAAAAACTATTTCCGGGCTTGATCTTTCTATATTGGGGAGTATGCTTAAAATGCTTGAAAGATCAGCCAGGTTTAAGCCGGGAGAAAATTTCTTCTTGTCATTTTTGGAAGCTTCTTCCACCAGATCTTCTTTTTGTTCAAATACAGGAGTGATAACAATGTTGTTTACACCAACTAATTTCATTTGATCCAGAATCTCTTGTTTTGCACCATTTCCGATTGCCATCATTGCAATTACCGCTGCTACCCCGAAAATAATTCCAAGAGCCGTTAAAAAAGAACGTAGTTTATTAGATAAAATACCTTCCAGTGCAATATGAAAATTCAGTAAGTAGCGTGATAACATTAGAATATCTAAAATGGATTTTGAACTATTCTTTTAGCCTTATTATTTTTAGTTTGTCAGCATCAGAAGGAGGTGCAAGGGAAACAACATCGTTTTCCAGAACGCCTTTTTCTACCACTGCGAAATTCTCATTGGTTTGGGCAATTTTAATTTCATTTTTAACAAAGCCAAGGCCTTCTTTTTTATAAACAAAAGTAAGGCTGTCCCCCTGGTTAAAAATGGATTCAAGCGGAATAAAAAGCACATCCTCCAGTTGCTCTGCAATAATGTGATTTCCCGTGGTCATGGCCGGTCTTAATGTAGTGTCTTTTTCATTGATCAAAATATTAACTTCAAATACTTTTGCATCTGTCTTTGGATTTTGTTCTCCAACATTAGCAACTGAAATTACTTTTCCTGTCATTTTCTTTTCAGGGTAAGCATCAAGAGATACTTTTACCATTTGATCCACTTTTACTTTACGAATATCCACTTCATTTACATAGGTTTTAGAAAGCATGGTGAAAAGATCAGGCAAAGTAGCCACAGTAGGCTCCCATGCGCTAATGGTGGATCCCACTACCTTTTTCTTTCCATTCCAATCCCTGTGATAGATTAACATTCCATCTTCAGGAGCTATAATGTTGAAGTCTTTTAAAAGGGTTTTCATTAGCTCCAGTTTGTATTCAGCCTGGTTCAGGGAGGCAGTTACTTCCTGCATTTTTGCTTTTGCCTGATTTACTTTAAGTTTATAATTTTCATTCTGCTGATCCATTGAGCGGTTGGTTTTTTCAAGGTCAAGATTGGCTTGCCTGATAGTTGCGGGAGGCTCATAGGTTGACTGTTCCACTACTATTTTTTTTTCTTTTACAGTAAAGGACATGTTTGAAATTTCATCTCTTGCTTGTCTTAGATCAAGGGTGGTATCCAGTTTGGTTTGAATATATTTAGAATGAATTTTGGAAAGCTCGCTCTCTTCATCTTTAATTTTATTCATAATTTCTGTTTTATCCAAAGTGGCAATATAATCTCCTTTTTTTACTACAGAACCCTCTGCAATCAAATCAGAAATTTTAACCTGCCATATTCCTACTCCTCTTATTCCACCTGGTCCCATTATATTAACAGAATTTTTGGCCTCCAGTTCTCCAGAAGTAACTACACTTACCTCAAATGCCCCTCGTTTTACTGTGGCATTTATTGAGGATTCATCTTTTGATTTAAATGGATTGAAGATAACTGTAAGTGCTATAATTAAAGTAATTACAGAAAGAATTACAATGCGTTTTTTTTTGGCTTGCATAAAATAAATTGACCGAAAAAGATAAAGATTAGTATTAATTAATTTTAGATATCAGCCCCTATTACCAAGCAAGCTTTTAAATAAAAAATAAATATACATGAAATTTGATAAACAGGGGTTTACATTTTATCTTTTTTAAAAACCTCCGGGTAGTGGAAGTTGGAAGGGAGTACTCCAGTAAGTAAAAAGCTTAGACAGAAATTCAAAGTTTGTAGAAAGGATCTTGAATTTCTTTATTACAAGTTATAAAGGTCAATTTGCTTGAATTTATTTCCATAATTTAATAAATGGATAATAAATTCAAGCAAAGCCAGAGGTATTAATGAAAGAATTTGAATAAGCCTATTTTATAAACCTTGTTGTAAAAGAGAACTATTTTACCTTTGCAACAGGATTGGCAAGCCCCTCGTATTTGGTAAGTTCCATTTTTATAGAACCAACAATAACTTTAGCCTCAGCCAGGATAGGAATTTTATTTTCATCATTGGTAATGTAAACACTCATATCGCTTTCATTTTTAAAAATCCTTCCCTTTTGAATCACTGGATTAAAAACCATGCAATCATATTTGCCTTTTCTGATAGAAATAGTTTTAGTACCCACATATCTAATTTTAGCCGGCCATACTTCATTGTCCACAAAAGCATCAATTGTAATTACATCTCCGGGTTTAATATTGCTTAAATCAATAGTTCTGGCAAAATAAATCGCGGAAATCATATCTTGAACATAGTCAGGGGATTCAAAAGATTTTCCATTTCCAACATCTACTTTGTTTTTAGCTTGCAGGAATTTATAATCCTGATTGATGATGTAGCCACCTTCGTCAACCCTTCTAATAAATATATAGGGGAAAACACCTTCGGCATCAATATAAGTTTCATACCTGTCTCTAACTTTATAAAACCAATCAAAAGCTCCCCTGGTAACCCCTGTTCCAATTACATGGTAAATTTTTCTTCCGCCAATAGTTTTTCCTTCATCAATCAGTTCAACCCTTGCAATACCCGCGTCTATCAAACCATAATGAACCACATATTCTAAAATTTCGCCAGGTTTAAAAGCTTTGTGATTGATTTTTCTGAGTTCAGCATTTGCGCCATTTGTAATTTCAGGATGAAATTCTTTTTTATTGGAAGCAAATTCATTCGCAATAGGCAGCTGTGCTATAGTATACACGCTAATGAATACGAACACAAGGATGATTGCTTTTTTCATGGTTTCTGTTTTTTATGGGATTTTGTGATTAATTTCAAAATCTATGCCATAGAAGTTAAACTCCTTTAAAAACAGGTTAAACAGCCCTTTATTGTTTTATTATTTAGGGTTGGTTGCTCTTTGTAACAATAGCAAGTTTTAGTAAAAAGTCTATGCCTAAAATCGTTTTGCTGGCTTGCAATTCAGCTTAGGCAGCGCTTTTGACTAGAATAGGAGAACTGAATTCAGAATTTTTTTCTGCTTTCTTATCTTAACATTTTTTGCAAAAGGGTAACATCCAGTAATTTTCCGAATTTTTTCCCAACACTTTTCATCACGCCTGTTTTTTCAAAACCATAAGCCTGATGTAAATAAATGCTGTGTTCATTGCCCTGGGTAATTCTGGCAATTAGAGAATGCAGGTTGGTGTGCTCTATGGCTGAGGTAACAATAACTTCAATTAATTTTTTTCCTATTCCTTTCCCTCTTGAATCGGGTGCTATATATAAAGAGATTTCAGCAGTAATGTCATAAGCTTTTTTATCTGACCATTTATTTAATGCTGCATATCCAACTATTTTTTGCTGATATTCAACAACGATAACCGGGAAGTTTTCATCTCTTTGTAAAAACCAGCTTGTCCTGTTTTCAATGGTTTTTATTTCTGTGTCAAAGGTGGCTGTTGTATTTAACACAGCTTCATTATAAATTTCTGTTATGCTGTGTATATCTTCAATTTGAGCTGCTCTGAAGGTGATCATTAGGAGTAAATTAGAAATTTATTTCTGATTTTTGAAAAACTTATTGGTGCTTTCAATAAAAGTTAAAACATCTTCTCTTCCTGTTTTCTTTTCTGCAGAAGTTAAAAACATTTCAGGAAGCTGATCCCATTGGCTTTGCAGGGATTTTTTATAGCTTTCTATTGCTCTTTTTAATTGAGGAGCTGATAATTTATCAATTTTAGTGAATATTAACACAAAAGGAATTTGTTCCTCTCCCAAAAAATCAATTAATTCCTTGTCTTTTTTTTGTTGTTCATGACGAGAATCAAGAAGTACAAAAACACACATTAAATTTTCCCTGTAAAGCAGGTAATCTTTAATCATTTTCTCCCATGTTGATTTTAAAGCATTGGGAACTTTTGCATACCCAAACCCGGGTAAATCTGTTAAATACCAAGACTCGTTGATCAAAAAATGATTGATAAGTTGTGTTTTTCCCGGTTTAGAAGATGTTTTGGCAAGACCTAAACGATCGGTAAGCATATTGATAAGAGAAGATTTTCCAACATTGGACCTTCCTATAAAGGCATATTCGGGATAAGCCGGAGGTGGGCAAGCTCTTAAATCAGCGCTGCTTACTACAAAATCAGCACTTTTTATATGCATGTTTGAAATTTATTAAATAGATTAATGCTGATGTGTAATAAAACTCATCAACTATTAAAGATTATTTTTTGTTAAGTACCATTTTATCCAACCACTTTTCAAGAATGTTGTTGAATTCTAAAGATTTTTCCATCATGGCAGCATGCCCGCACTGATCAATCCAGAATAATTCAGAATCGGGCAGTAAATAATGAAATTCCTCAGCAACCGGTGGGGGAGTAATATTGTCATTCTTGCCCCAGATAAGGCACACAGGCATTTTGTATTTGTCCAGATCGTGAGCCATATTGTGTCTTATTGCAGATTTTGCAAGCGACAATACCCTGATTAATTTTGATTTATCATTGATAATTCCGTATACCTCATCTACTAAATCCTTAGTAGCATTAGCAGGATCGTAAAACGTATATTTTACTTTTTCATTAATATAGTTGTAATCCTCACGCTTAGGGAATGTTCCTCCCATTGCATTTTCATATAAACCAGAACTGCCTGTAAGGGTCATGGTATTTACTTTTCCCGGATGTTTAAGAGAATATACTAAAGCAATATGTCCTCCCAGGGAATTTCCAACAAGATTTACCTTGTCAAATTTTTTATGCTCAATAAAACGATGAACATATTTAGCTAAACTAACAACATTGGTACTAAAAACCGGAAGTTCATATATTGGCAATAAAGGAATAACCACTGTGTAATTCTTTGAAAAGTGATTTATTACATCCTTAAAATTACTTAAGGCTCCAAAAAGTCCGTGAAGCAGCAGAATTACAGGCCCTTCGCCTTTTTCTACATATTGAAATCTTTTCTCTTTTATAATGTTGAACTCCATAGATAAAGTTTATGCTTTGGCCAAAGTTAAACATTTATACCAATCAGGAAAGTAACAGATAGCATGAACATAAAAAAATTATTAACCATTGTTAACTTAAATCTTCAACCTCAATATTTTAGCAAGTAAAAAAAATCAATCTTTTTGTTTGATATTATTGACCCCGGCACAGATTCTATTCTGTTTTTTATGAAAAATCTTTTTCATTTTTCTCCTATAAATAGAAAAGTTTTCAACAAAAGTGGTAAGAAGTGGTAGAAAGTGGTAAAAATTTCCATAAATTTACAGCTTTAAGATAAAATAATGGCAAACTTCATTGGTGAGTATGAGTGTAAGGTGGATTCAAAAGGAAGAGTTATGCTTCCTTCTGGACTGAAGAAGCAGGTTTCCCCTGCTGCTCAGGAGAAGTTTGTGGTTAATCGTGGCTTTGAAAAACACCTTAACCTTTATCCATTTGATGAATGGCAAAAAATCAGTAAAGAGGTAAACAAGCTGAATTTGTACGTAGCCAAGAATAGGGAATTTTTAAGAAGATTCAATAATGGCGCTACAGAGCTGGAACTGGATAATACAAGCAGGTTTTTAATTCCAAAAAAGATGATGGAATATGCAGGAGTTGACAAAGAGATAGTTTTGTTTGCTTTTGCCAACCGTATTGAAATATGGAGCAAGGCTGCTTATGAAAAATTAATGAATGAAGATTCAGGGGAAGATTTCGCATCACTGGCAGAGGAAGTAATGGGTAAAACTTCAACAAATCAGGAGGAGGAAAATGAAGTATCATAATCCTGCCCTTTTGAAAGAATCCATTGAAGGATTAAATATTGATCCAAATGGTACTTATGTTGATGTGACTTTTGGAGGAGGAGGGCATTCCCGCGAGATTTTAAAAAACCTGAATAAAGACGGCAGATTAATAGCCTTTGACAGAGATCCTGATGCAGTGGCGAATATTATAGAAGATGATCGCTTTACTTTAATAAGGCAAAACTTCAGATATATTAAGAATTTTTTAAAGTTATACGGAGCTATTCCGGTTGATGGAATTTTAGCTGATTTAGGGGTTTCCTCTCATCAGTTTGATGTAGCCGAACGTGGCTTTTCAATAAGACATGATGCTGTTCTTGATATGAGAATGGATCCTTCTTCGGGTAAATCAGCTCTTGAAGTGATTAATACATATGAGGAGACAGAATTAAAAAGAATTTTTAAAGAATACGGTGAATTGCATAATGCAGGAAAAATTGCAAAATTGATTGTGCAGGCAAGGCTTGAGAAGGAAATAAAAACAGTAAATGAATTAAAAGCCACTTTGCAGAGCTTAACTTTTAAGCCAAAGGAAAATAGTTTTTTCGCACAGGTTTTTCAGGCCATAAGGATAGAAGTAAATGGAGAGATGGATGATTTGAAAGAATTTTTAATTCAAAGTATAGATGTGTTAAAAAAAGGAGGCAGGCTGGCTGTAATTTCTTACCATTCATTAGAAGACAGGCCGGTAAAAAACTTTATGAGGTCAGGGAAACTTGAAGGAGAAGTAGAGAAAGATTTTTTTGGAAATCCAATAACTCCTATAAAGCCGTTAATTACAAAACCAATAGTTCCCTCGGCTCAGGAATTAAAGGAAAACAGTAGGTCCAGAAGTGCAAAATTAAGAATAGCAGAGAAGATTTAAATATTTTCTTAAATCAGAAAAGTATAGAATGAATAAGTTAAAACAAGAAAAAAAAATCAAGACAAAAAAGCAGAGTAAAATAATCAGCTCTATACTTGATGTTGTCAATGGTAATTTTCTTACCAACGAGAGTGTTGTTGGGCTACTTCCATTTATTCTTTTCCTTACAATGATTGCACTGGTTTATATAAGTAATGGCTATTATGCTGAAAATAAAGTAAGGGCTATAAATAATATGACAAACGAATTAAAAGAATTAAGATCCGAATATATAACAACAAAATCTGAACTGATGTTTAGAAGCAAACAGTCAGAGGTGGCAAGTAGTTTGGAAAAATACGGTATTAAAGAATCAGTTGTACCACCTAGAAAAATAGTAGTAAAAGGAAATTGATGGAAGCTAAAAAAGGCATGATTCTGCGAGTGTATTTGGTATATGTGGTTTTTGCCCTGTTTGGCATTGCTATTATTGCCAGAGCTGCGGTTATTCAATTCTGGGAAGGGGAATATTGGATAAAGCAGGCGCAAAATCAAACTTTAGATTACAGAGAAATTGAAGCAGTGAGAGGAAATATTTTTGCTGCCGATGGTAGTCTTTTGGCTACATCTATTCCTAGTTATGAAATAAGAATGGACATGAAGGTAGGAGCTTTAACTGATGCTATCTTTAATGAAAAAATAGATTCTCTTGCCTTGTGTTTATCTGTTTTGTTTAAAGATAAACCTGCCCTGGCTTATAAAAGGCAATTGGTATCCGCTCGCAAAGCTGGAGAGCGCTTTCATCTTATCAAAAGAAATGTTACCTACAATCAACTTAAAAAGATAAGAAACTTCCCTATTTGCAGGCTTGGAAAATATAAAGGCGGATTTATTTATTTACAGAAAAATGTAAGGGAGCGCCCTTTTCAGATTTTAGCCGCTCGTACTATTGGTTATGCAAGAGATGGTATAAAGCCAGTAGGATTAGAAGGAGCCTATACAAAGGAATTGGGTGGAGTAGGTGGAAAAAGACTAATGCAAAAAATTGCAGGTGGAGTATGGATGCCTTTAAATGATGACAATGAATTGGAGCCAGAGGATGGAAGTGATTTGATTACAACTTTAGATATCAATATTCAGGATGTAGCGGAATATGCTTTGCTTACTCAATTAACTAAGCACAATGCCGCTCATGGGTGTGTTGTGCTTATGGAAGTTTCAACAGGACATATTAAAGCCATAGCCAATTTGTCTAAAACAACATCAGGAGAATATTATGAGAATTATAATTATGCAATAGGAGCAAGCACTGAACCTGGATCTACTTTTAAACTGGCTACTTTAAT
>JALYPI010000233.1 GCA_030856445.1 Bacteroidota bacterium | reverse complement strand
CTGCTACATTTCCCATTCTTGGGTTTGTTTGAATTAGCGGATACAGTGTGAATTCCTTATTATAAATGCCTTCTTTGCTTTTAGTTAAATATTCAACTTCATAATGGATGTTAATGCCTTCTTGCTTTTTCCCTTTATAAATAACAAAATAATTGCCCATTTGAAGGGTATCTCCCTTTACCAACATTATATTATCCTGGTTATTAAAGCTCTCCCCCAGTGTAGCTATATCTACTCCGGATGTGTTTTTAGAAATAACTGAACTTTTTGAAGTGGATAAAAGTGCACCTAAAAGCAATAAGGCAAAACCAATATGAGCGATGGAAGCCCCCGAAAAATTTATTTTACCCTTAACTATTACTACATAATAAATGAAATTAGCAACCACAGCAAAAAGGGAGGTGAATAAAAGAAGAATATGAAAGATATTATCCAAACTTAAAGACCAAGCCAAAAAAGCAGTTAGAACAATTGCAGCTCCCAGTGCAATACTTATTTTCTTGAAAAAATCATTAACAGCAGTATCCTTATACTTTAAATACTGACCAATGGCAATAAGCAACGCAATAATAATTGCAAATGGAAGCTGCCAGCTGTTATAATGAGAAATAGGATCAAGGGGAGGGGCAAGGTTTGTACCAAAAACAGCATTAATAACCGGGATAGAGGTGGTAAAAGAGATTTGAAAAGCAGAAATAAGCAGTACAAGAGAACCAATAAACATCCAGAACTCTCTGCTCATTATGCTTTCTTCTTTCTCGTTTTTTGGAAGATGCCTGTAATTTATGGCCAGAAGAAATGCTGCTCCAAGTGTAAAGAATAAAAGGTAAAACAATAATTGGCCTGACATTCCAAGTGAGGTAAAAGCATGCACAGAGGAATCTCCTAATATTCCGCTTCTGGTTAAAAAGGTAGAATACAGAACAAGAATAAAAGTAATAATGGTAAGAAAAAAAGTAGTGAAAAGAGAAGTTCCTTTGTTTTTATGAATGATCATAACATGCGCTGCTCCAACCATAGTCAACCATGGCACTAATGAAGCATTTTCAACCGGGTCCCATGCCCAGAAGCCCCCAAAGCTCAAAGCTTCATAAGCCCATGCTCCTCCCATTAATATACCTGTTCCAAAAATCATTATTCCAAAATATGTCCATGGAATAGCTGGTTTTAGCCATTCTGTATATTTCCTGGTCCATAAACCTGCTATTGCATAGGCAAAAGGAATGAGGGTAGAGGCAAATCCCAGGAATAACACGGGAGGGTGAATTGTCATCCAGTAATTTTGTAACAGTGGGTTTAAGCCCCTGCCGTTGATTTGAGCTAGGTATTCAGGATTTTGAAGAAACGGTAAATTAGCCATATCCGGATGCTCCCGAAGTAAAAGAAAAGGATTACTTCCCAGCTTGTAACCAAAAACCCAAATTCCAAGAAGCATGGAAGACAAAAACACCTGAACCATAGAAAAAACTGACATAACAGGGGCTTCCCAATTTTTGGAAACACGTAAAAGGAAAAGTCCAAGGATTACATGCCAGAATGACCACAATAAAAAACTTCCCTCTTGTCCTTCCCAAAAGCAGGAAAGAATATACCGCATTGGAAGGTCAGAAGAGGAGTGTTGCCATATGTAATAGTATTCGAAACGATGATTAACAAGCAGGTAAAATAAAGTTGCAATTATACCAATTACAGCAAATGCGTGAACCAAAAAAGAAGCTCTGGCAATTTTTTTCCATGATCCTTGAAGTGGGTTTTCTTTTACTGAGAAAAAATAACTTATTGCGGCAACAAGTGCACTTATAAAGGAAAGAACAATGAAAAAATTACCTATTTGTCCGGATAAAAGTTGTTCTCCTATGTATTCTATGTCCATTAAATGTTTTCTTAACTAGTGGCTTTTACTTCTTTGAATTCTGAATCAGAACTATCATTATATTTTGATGGGCACTTCATTAAAATTTTATTGGCAATAAAATCTCCATCATTAAACTTACCTGTTAGTACGATTTGTTCTGAGCGTTCAAAATCCTGAGGTTTTGTGCCTTTAAAAAGCACTTTGGATTCTTGTCCCTCATTGTCTATAAGATAAAAAGAAAACAAGTTTGCGTCTACCTTTGGGTCATAAAGCATTTCTCTTTCTTTATTCAATTGGCCAACAACATGGTATTCTGAGTCAGGGTTGTTTTGAGCAACAGAAAAGGAAGCATAAGTACTTGAATCAGCAACTGTGCTCAAAATAGCACCAATGGCTAAAGCAATTATAATAATTCCGATAATATGTGTCTTTTTCATAACAGGTTAATTCAGGAATGTTTAAAAAAATGTTTCCTTAAAATCCTTTTCAAATCCTTTTCAAATCTATTTTTATTCTTTTATTCTTTTCTCGAGTTTACTGATCTTTTTATCAAGGCTAATTAAGTAAACAAGAATTCCTACAAAAATAATCAGAAGAACCACAACAACTACATAAATCTTTCCTGATTCTCTTAAAATATCAGCCATTTCAATATTACTGCCCTGAGCATATAATAATTTGCTTGTTACAATCAAAAACAAGGTTAAAATCCATTTATTGTTTGCTATTATCTTAATCATTGTAGTTTATTTTTCTTTCGATTTTTCTGCTCCTTATCCTCAAAGACATTAGCCAAACCCCAATTAATGTCCATCCAATAATGGCAGGATAAAAAACAAGTTTCATATTATCGTTTAAGTCATATCCTCCAAACCCTGGATTTCCGCCATTTCCAGGATGCAAAGAATCAGTCATTCTTGGCAAAATCATTAAAAAAACAATCAACATGATATAGGCAAATATGTTATAAACTGCTGCCACCCTTCCTCTCTTTTGTTCCTCATCCATTGAATTTCTCAGTACAAGGTAGGCAAGGTAAATTAACATAGTTATTGCTGCACCATTTAGTTTTGGATCATTAACCCACCAGTCTCCCCAAGTAAACTTTGCCCAGATCATGCCAGTCAATAAACCTAAAACACCCAGGAAAATTCCAGTATTTGCTGCTTCACAAGCTATAATGTCATCTTTTATATTAAAAGCGGATAAATAACGAATACTATAAATTAGGGAAATCAAAAGGATAATCATCATTCCAAACCACATTGTAACATGGAAATAAAGATTTCTAATGGTTTCATTTAAAATTGGCAAACGAGGTACATCCAATATAAAACCAGCAATAATAGTATAGACAACTAAAACAACGGCAATTATTTTCCACCAGTGTTTTTTTAGTATTTCTTGCAAGTTATTGTATGAGTTAAAAGTTATAAGTTAAAAGTTTTAATACTTTAAATTTTAAATTAACTTTTGTTTATAAAAATGAAAAATATCTTCTTCTTATCAACTAATAAATAGTAAAAGCAAAAATTTTAATAATCAAGGAATTATCTTATCATCAAATCAATTCATTGCCTTTAATCGCGCCAAAGGTAAGGAAATAATATATAGGAGAGAATGATAACTATCATATTTATAAGCAGTAAAATGAACATATTTGGATAACTTACTGTGGGGTCGATTCCATCAATTGCATTTTTTGATATTTTGATTAATGTTATCAAAAGAGGCAGCAAAACAGGGAAACTTAAAACAGCCATTAAGGTGAGGTTGTTTCCTGATTTGGATGCAATTGCGGCTACAAGTGTGAGAACAGAAGCAAATCCTATACTTCCCAGTATTAATGAAAGTATAAACATTGGAATATCCTGGGCAATATTTCCTATAAATAAACTGTAAAAAAAGTAAGTAATCAATGAAATTACAATCGTCAGTACTATGTTGTAAATTATTTTTGACAAAATAACAGCCTGAGGACTAGCAATTGAATAAATATAAAGTCCGGCAGAGCGACTTTCACGACTGAAACTTTTGCCTGCAGCATTAGTGGCCGCAAACAACATTATAATCCAAAATAAGGCGTTCCAGGTTGCAGGATGGGTAACAATTCTAAAAGAGAGATATACAACAAATATAGTAGCTGCTACATAAAGGAGAATACCACTTATTGCGGATTTCTGCCTCCATTCAAGCATTACTTCTTTTTGAAGGAGATATTTTATTTCTTTTAAAATCATTTCTTTGGTCGGCAAATATACTTAAATGCCTAAATTAGGTAAACATAATAATGATGTTAGCAGTAATTTTTATAATTTTGAATAAATTCATATAATAAACAGAAAATGCAAAAGAACAAACATATTTTAATCTTCCTTATATTATTACCGATATTCGCTTGCGGGCAGGAAAAAAAGGCAGAAAAAAACGAATCAGAAAAACAAGCTATGAAAACTTTACATGATTTTAAGGCAATAACTATTGATGGACAAGAATTTAATTTCTCTGATCTTAAAGGAAAAAAAGTGATGATTGTAAACACAGCATCAAAATGCGGTTTAACTCCTCAGTATGAACAGTTGGAGGAATTATATAAGAAATTTGGAGGAGACAAATTTGTAATTATAGGCTTTCCTGCCAATGATTTTATGAAACAGGAACCGGCAAGCAATGAAGAAATTGCAGAATTCTGTAAAAAAAACTATGGAGTATCCTTTCCAATGATGGAAAAAATAACTGTAAAGGGAGATAAAATGCATCCACTTTATAATTGGCTTACTAACGAAAATGAGAATGGAGTGGAAGATGCAAAAGTAACATGGAATTTTCAGAAATTTTTAATAGATGAAAATGGAAAGTGGATAAGATCCATTTCTCCTAAAGATAGTCCTATTTCAGAAGAAGTGTTAAATTGGCTGGAAAATTAAATTATGAAATAGCCATCCACAAAACAGTGCACTACATGTCCCGATTTATCGGGAAACACTAATGAAGATAACATGGCGTCCCGATAAATCGGGATGACCTTTAAAAAACAAATTATATACATATGATAATTGATATACTCGCATTTGGGGCACATCCTGATGATGTGGAACTTGGCTGTTCAGGTACAATTTTACATCACAACAAATTGGGTTTAAAAACAGGAATAATCGATCTTACCCGTGGTGAATTAGGAACCAGAGGAAATGCCGATTTAAGGTTACAAGAAGCTCAAAATGCCGCTGAAATTTTAGGAGTAAAGGTTAGAGAAAATCTTTTTTTTGCTGATGGCTTTTTCACCTCCGACCAATATCATTTACTTCAGGTGATCAAAAAAATCAGACATTATAAACCTACCATTGTTTTATGTAATGCAATGCAAGACAGACATCCAGATCATGGAAGAGCTGGCAAGCTTATTTCTGATGCCTGCTTTTACTCAGGATTATTAAAAATTGAAACAGATTTAGATGGAACTGCCCAGGAAAAATGGCGTCCAAAAGTTGTTTATCATTATATACAAGATAGATACATAAAACCAGACTTTGCTATTGATATTTCTGATTTCATGGAAAAAAAAACAGAGGCAATACTTGCTTTTTCATCCCAGTTTTACAATCCAGATTCTAATGAACCAGAATCACCTATTTCAGGAAAGGATTTTCTTGATGTAGTAAAAGCCAGGGCTGCTGATTTTGCCAGACCAATAGGAGCAAAGTTTGCAGAAGGCTTTACAGTAGAAAGGCATATTGGTGTAAATAATTTAATGGATCTAGTATAAATATTTCCTCTTTAAAATTTTAAAACAAAAAAGGCTGCTCTTATTGGAGCAGCCTTTTTTGTTAAAGGGATTTTTAATTATTTTGAAATCACAACAGGGAAAGTAGTTGCTTTTTTATCTCCATTAGTTAATTGGAAAAAATAAGTACCATTTTCTATATCTGAAGTATTTACTTTCAATGAATTTGTGTTTGTCATGTTAACCACTTCTGATTTAACAATTTTCCCAGTAACGTCATATACATTAAGTTTTACCATACCTGTATAGTCTCCTTTTAAAGGAATAGTTATGAAATGATTTGCAGGATTAGGAAAAGGTTTGCTGTCTTTTTCTACAACGCTTTCTTTTACATTAACCATATCCTGATTAAAAATAAGAGCAATTCCAGGTACATAATCAGTTCCAAAACCACCAGCATTCCAGGATGCTCCATTATGAACAGGAAAAAATGCATCATCATAATTTTCCCAGTTAGTAGTATAATCTACTTTATCATCAAGTCCAATAAAAATATCATTTCCTCTAACAATTACACAACCTAAATATCTTAGGTGAGCGTCTTCAATTAGGATTGGATTTTCAAATTTAGCAGTAACTACTGAATCTTGAAGATTAGTTTCATAATCATAAAATGCACTACCATTTGCAACAGGCACTATATCATTAAAAGTCATTGCACCTGTAGTTGGAATTGGATCATTCCACTCATACATAATTGCTTCAATTGCTATATTATCTAAAACAAGAGGAGCGGTAGTGGATGCGCTAAAAGATAATCCTTCAATATATCTTCCGTTTGCATTTTCAGGATTTAAAGTGATACACCATGTAAAATCCGGACCAGATGCAGCAGCAGTTCTAACTCCTCCAGTTCTCATTTGCTTGTATGTAGTAGGGTCTATCCTTACCTTAGAATAAATAGAAGTATTTATAAAAAAGGTCGTAGTTATATTATTATCAGTAATATAGTCATCAGTAGCACCAGCCGAAATTACAGTGTAAGTTAATGTATAAACTCCACTATCAGGGTTTGCTGAAGTATAAACAGGTAATGCCATAAAAGCACTGTCACCTGCTGCTATATTAATAGGAGTAACTGTTGTTTCATAATATAATGAATTAGTTGCTTTTGTAATAGTAGCAGCAAGAGTAATATTAGTTTGATTATCATAACCATAATTATGAACCCAAGCTCCAACTGGAATTTCTAAATTAGTAGCAATATGATGAGGGATTGCCTGAGCATTAGCCATTACAATATCTTGTTTATAAAAACCTATATCGTTGCTATAAGCTCCGGTTTTATCACCCATTGATCCAATCAATGTACCATTATCAATTGCAGGTCTAAATAATTCACCATCTTCCTTGCTTAACAATAAAACCGGTATTGTAACTGAAGCTCCATCAGCTCCTGCTAGCATACCTACAACCCCAGAAGAATGATTTACAATCAATACTCCAACTGCACCTGCATTTTGAGCATTTAAAGCTTTTGTACCAAATTCGCAAGCTGGGTTTCCCCCACGATAAACAACGGCAAATTTTCCCGCAACGTTAGAAACTGCAGGACCACAACCACAAGAATCCGCAGTCGTACTAGCATCTCTTAAAATCTCAAATGAAGCTCCTTGTACAAAAGTTTGGTTTCCTCCCCAACCACTTGGAGTACCAAATGAATAACTTCCAGCTAAATTAGAAGGTTGTTCTATAACAAGAATAACTTGCGCATCAACGTGAGTAGCAACAAGTACTACAATAAGACTGAATAAAAAAAGTATTTTTCTTTTCATTTTATATTATTTTAGTTATTAATTAAGTTTAATAATAAGCAAAGTTACAAAATGCTTAGGAATAAAGCATGATGTTTTGTAGTTTTTTTTTATTAATTTATAAAATATTTCCTTTTATAATAACTGTTTCAATATGGTTTCCACCAAATGCATAAGGTATATAAACATAAGAAGGGATTTTTTTAGTAATAATCACATTTGCTTTTTTACCTATTGCAATACTCCCATACTCTTTATTTATTCCCATAGCATAAGCGGAATTTAAAGTTGCAGCATTTATTGCTTCCTCTGGAGTCATTTTCATTTTTGTACATGCAAGGGATAAAATAAAAGTCATTTTTCCAGATGGAGATGAACCAGGATTGTAATCAGTAGCAAGTGCCACGGGAAGGCCTGCATCTATCATTTTACGTGCTGGGGGATAATGTAGTCCCAAAAAAAATGCTGTTGATGGAAGTAAAGTTGGCATTGTAACAGTACCTTTTAAGGCATTTATTTCATCATCTCCTGTAAATTCAAGATGATCTACTGATAAAGCCCTGTTTTTTACACCAGTTTGAATTCCTCCGGAATAATCAAGTTCATTGGCATGTATTTTTGGTTGCAAACCATGTTTCCAACCTGCTTGCAATATTGTTTCTGTTTCTTCAGGAGTAAAAAAGCCCCTGTCACAAAAAACATCACAATAATCTGCAAGCTTTTCCTGGGCAATCCTGGGAAGCATTTCCTCTGTAATTTGCCTTATATACTCATTTCTGTTGTTTTTATATTCCATTGGAATGGCATGGGCTCCAAGAAAAGTTGATTTTATTTCAAGTGGAGTAAGTTCTTTCAGCTTTTTAATTACTCTCAGCATTTTTATTTCATCCTCTACAGTTAAGCCATAACCGCTTTTTATTTCAACAGCGCCAGTTCCCATCATCATTATTTCATTTGCTCTTTCAAGAGCTTGCTCTAAAAGTTCTTCTTCAGATGTTTGCTGTAATCTTTTAGCAGAATTTAAGATCCCTCCACCATTTCTTGCAATCTCCTCATAGCTTAATCCTTTTATTCTGTCAACAAACTCCCCCTCTCGACTTCCTGCATATACTATATGAGTATGTGAATCGCACCAGCATGGCAATACTGTTTTTCCTTCTGCATCTATGATTTTAATATGTTCTAGTTTATTATATGAATCAGGTAAATCCTTCATTTCACCAAACCCTTTTATTGTTTCTCCCTCTATATAAAGCCATGCGTCATGTATTTGGTTTAATTCAGCCATGTCTTTTCCGCAAATTTTTTCACGAAATTCTATTTCTGTCTGTAAAAGTGTTTTAATATTTTTAATAAGTAAATTCATTGTCTGTTAAGTTTTATAATTTTCAAAGATGCAAAAATAAGAGCCTTTTATTATTTTCCTTTCATTTATTTAATTGATTTATCCAGTTTTTTGCTGTAGATGCTAATTGTTTTCTATTTTTGCCCTTATGGCAGGGAATTCAACCGGTATGATTTTCAAACTGACTTCTTTTGGAGAATCCCATGGAGAAGCAATAGGAGGTGTAATTGAGGGCTGTCCGGCTGGATTGAAAATTGATTTGGAATTTATTCAATCTGAACTAAACAGACGAAAACCAGGACAATCAAAAATTGTAAGTCAAAGAAAGGAAGATGATCAGGTAGAGTTTTTATCAGGAATTTTTGATGGTCAAACACTAGGCACCCCGATTGGTTTTATTATAAAAAACAAAGATGCCCGATCAAAAGATTACGATAAAATAAAAGATATTTATAGGCCCTCCCATGCAGATTTAACTTATGATCTAAAATATGGAACTCGTGATTATAGGGGAGGAGGAAGATCATCTGCAAGAGAAACTGCCGCAAGGGTTGTAGCTGGTGCAGTTGCCAGTTTATTACTGAAAGAAAAAAATATTAATATAAATGCATTTGTTTCCCAAGTTGGAAGTATTAAATTGGAGAAATTTTATACTGAGTATAATTTAATTGAAGCAGAAAACAATATAGTTCGATGCCCTGATGCAGATACTGCAAATAGGATGATTCACCTTATAGAAGAAACTAAAAAAGCAGGGGATACTATTGGTGGAGTAATTTCTTGTATTATACAAAATGTTCCCCCGGGCCTTGGAGAACCTGTATTTGATAAGTTACATGCTGATCTTGGAAAGGCCATGCTAAATATTAATGCGGTTAAAGGCTTTGAATACGGTAGTGGTTTTAGCGCTGTTAGTATGAAAGGTTCAGAACACAACGATACTTTCTATATGGGCGAGGGTGAAAAAATCAGGACAAGAACTAACAATTCCGGAGGGATACAAGGAGGAATTTCCAATGGTGAAGATATTTATTTTAATGTGGCTTTTAAACCTGTTGCCACTATTATGAAAAAACAGGAATCAGTGGATTCAAAAGGTAATAGTGTGGAAATTAACCCAGGAGGAAGGCATGATCCCTGTGTTGTGCCAAGGGCTGTTCCCATTGTAGAAGCTATGGCAGCAATTGTAATAGTGGATCACTTATTAAGAAACCAGGTTTCTAAATTATAAAGAACTATAAAATTAATTTTATGAAATAGACATGCACCGAACAGTTCATAAACACTAATGAATATAATCCCGATGAATCGGGATGACATTGAAAATAAAATTATCTACATATGAAAAAAATGGCATTACATTGGAAAATCATCATAGGTCTTGTTCTTGGAGCTATATGGGGGGTAATTGCCGGTGAAACGGGATTGGTTGAATTTACTTCTGATTGGATTGTCCCTTTCGGTACTATTTTTATCAACCTATTGAAACTAATTGCAGTTCCTCTTGTTTTGGTGTCTTTAATTACTGGAATTTCAGGTATTAAAGACATTGCCGGTCTTTCCAGGATGGGTGGTAAAACAGTTGCAATTTATCTTTTCACTACCATTGTTGCTATTACCATTGGTTTAACTGCTGTTAATCTGATTGGACCAGGACATTATTTTTCTGAACAGAAAAGAGAAGAGTTTAAACTGCTCTATGCTCCCAAAGTTGATGCAACTGCCTCAACCGCTGGGGAAGTGAAATCCAGAAGGCCTTTGCAATTTTTAGTAGATATAGTTCCTGAAAATATTTTTTTCTCTCTTTCTGATAATAGCAAACTGCTTCAGGTAATATTTTTCGCCTTGCTTTTTGGAATTGCTCTTATCAGCATTCCTGGAGAAAGTACATTGATTGTTAAAAATTTCTTTCATGGGGTTAATGATGTTATTTTAATGATGGTTGAAATAGTGATGAAAATGGCCCCTTATGGAGTTTTTGCATTAATAGCCACAATTGTTGCAGATTTTGCCGGTCAAATGGGAGAACTAATGCAAGCCTTGGGTTTATATTCTTTAACTGTTTTATTAGGATTAGCCCTAATGGCATTTGTAGTTTACCCTGGGCTTATGATGCTTTTCACAAAAATGAATTACAAGAAATTCTTTACAGGAATAGCCCCAGCTCAACTTCTTGCTTTTTCAACAAGTTCCAGTGCTGCTACTTTGCCGGTAACTATGGAAAGGGTAGAAAAAAAACTGGGTGTTTCTGAGGAAGTCACCAGCTTTGTTTTACCTCTTGGCGCTACCATAAACATGGATGGCACCAGCCTTTACCAGGCTGTTGCTACTGTTTTTATAGCGCAGGCTTTTGGTTTGGAACTTAGCATTACTCAGCAACTTACTATAGTTTTAATGGCTACCCTTTCCTCAATTGGAGCAGCACCTGTACCCGGTGCAGGAATGGTAATGCTTATTATAATTTTACAATCTGTTGGAATCGATCCTGCAGGCTTAGCATTAATATTGGCAGTGGATAGGATTTTAGATATGTGCAGAACTGTAGTGAATGTAACCGGAGATGCCTCTGTGGCAGTTATTGTGGCAGGAAGTGAAAATCAGTTAGCTGAAATTCCAGAAGATCCAGTATAAAAATATTTGCAGTAGTTCTTAGTTAAAAATTTCAACATTTTTTGCAGTTTTAACGCCAGGCTACTACAACTAACTCTAATATATGTTTAGGTGAAAATATTGCATTTCTTATATTTAACTGCTTATTGCATTTTATTTAATTGAATTAGTAATTAATATAGTTGGTGAAAGAAAATATTGTTTGCTTTCAACTTTCAACTTTCTACCTCTGCTTAATAAAAATATAATCTCTAATTAATCTGTAATAATTAATTATTGTTTGCTTTTAACCTTCAACTTTCAACTTTCTACCTCTACTATATTAAAATATAATCTCTAATTTTATCTTTAATTATTATTATTAGATAATTTCATATCAATTTCTGAATGAAAATACTCAATGCAAGTCAGATTCGTGAAGCAGATGCTTATACTATAAAAAACGAACCTGTTAAATCCATAGATTTAATGGAAAGGGCATCAGCTGAATGTACTGCTCATATTTTGCCTTTATTTGATAAGAGTTTTAAATTTTTCATTTTTTGTGGAACAGGAAATAATGGAGGAGATGGTCTGGCCATTTCCAGACAACTCTTTGAAAAAGGATATGATGTAGCTGTTTATATATTGGATTTTTCCTCAAAGGAATCCGATGATTTTGTCAGTAATAAGAAAAGTCTAAAAAAGTATGGAATTAAGACTTGTAATTTATCCGAAAAAAGATTTCCTACACTAACAGGAAAATCAGTTATTATAGATTGTATTTTCGGTACTGGTTTAAGTAAGCCTGTTGAAGGAGAATATGCCATGGTAATACATCATATAAACAAGGCAGCAATAAGGGGTATTCCTGTAATTGCAATTGATTTTCCATCTGGTTTATTTGCTGAGGACAATTCTTCTAATACTTTAAAAAATATTGTAAAGGCGAATGTTACTTTAACATTTCAAGTTCCCAAACTAGCCTTTCTATTTGCTGAAAATGCAATTTATACCGGGAAATGGAAAGTTGTTAATATTGGTTTGGATAGCAGTTATATAGAGCGTATTTCATCACCATTCTGTTTTGTAGACTACAATACAGCCGCATCTTTATTTAAAAAAAGAGAAAAGTTTGCTCATAAAGGAACTTATGGGCATGCATTGATAATTGCCGGATCTTATGGAAAAATGGGAGCAGCAGTGCTTGCTGCAAAAGCATGTTTAAGAAGCGGACCGGGATTACTTACAACTCAAATTCCAAAAACTGGTTTTCAAATATTGCAAACAACAGTGCCAGAATCCATGTTAAGTATAGATAACAATGAGCAAAATATATCTGAATCAATTGATATAAAAAAATATTCATCTATTGGGGCGGGTCCGGGTATTGGGAAGGAAAATGAAACTGTTACAGTAATTAAAATGCTTATACAAAATGCAACATCTCCTTTAATTTTGGATGCTGATGCCTTAAATATACTTTCAGAGAATAAAACCTGGCTTTCCTTTTTGCCTTTAAATACGATTCTTACTCCACACCCAAAGGAGTTCGAGCGCTTGGCTGGAAAATCAAAAAACAGTTTTGAAAGGCTTACTTTGCTTCGTGAGTTTGCACAAAAATATCAGGTAACTGTTATCCTTAAAGGAGCGCATACAGCAATTGCTTTTTCTGATGGCAGTGTTTATTTTAATTCTACAGGAAATCCTGGAATGGCAACTGGAGGCTCAGGTGATGTATTAACTGGTGTTTTAACAGGATTGCTAGCCCAGGGATATAATGTTTTTCAAGCAGGCTTATTTGGGGTTTATTTACACGGGCTTGCCGGTGATCTTGCAAGGGAGGATTTTGGTGAAGATGCTTTAATTGCCTCTGACATTATAAATAATTTACCCGGGGCTTTTCTTTTAATGAGCGATAAAAAACAACGATCGGATTTTACTAATTAACATTATAAATGTTTCCTCAGCAGTACTTAGCTCAAGAAGCTATTAAATTAATATAAAAAAACCGCCTCAAATGAATGAAACGGTTTTTTTATTTTAGGATAAAGCAAAAATTATTTTACTTTTCCAGCTAATTCAGCACCTGGCTTAAATTTAGCAACTTTTTTAGCAGCTATTTTAATTTCTTTACCAGTTTGAGGATTTCTTCCAGTTCTTGCAGCTCTTTTAGCTACAGAGAAGGATCCAAATCCAACTAATGCTACTCTATCTCCTTTTTTAAGAGCTTTGGTAGTAGCGTTTACAAAAGCTTCAAGTGCTCTTTGAGCATCTGCTTTAGTCATTTTTGCTTCAGTAGCAATTGCTTCAACTAATTCTGCTTTGTTCATTTTTTTAAATTTAAAGGGTTAAACAATGATTTTTCCAAGACGAATTTATATCAATCTCTTTTATCACGCAACTTTTAGAGGTAAAAAAGTACACTTTTGTTTAAAAACAGCCTATTTGTTAATAACTTTTGCCTGAAAAGGCCATTTTTGCTCATCTTATCAACCGTTTTATCATTTAATGGCATATTAATATTGCTCTTCGATGAATTTTTTAAGCAGAATTTAAAGACATTTAAATTAAAAACAACAATTAATCTCTATTTTTGTATTATAAAGAGACTGATTAAGGTCAAAAAAATATTGGATTTACATGAAAATGAAAAATGATTTAATTTTAAGAGCCGCCAGGGGAGAAGAAGTTGAACGAACTCCGGTTTGGTTGATGCGTCAGGCAGGAAGAATTTTACCTGAATACCGCGAAGTAAGAAAAAAAATGGGAGGGTTTATTGATTTAGTTAAAAATCCTGAATTTGCCTGTGAGGTTACCATCCAACCAGTAGATATACTTAATGTAGATGCAGCGATAATATTTTCTGATATTCTGGTTATTCCTGAAGCCATGGGTTTACCATATAAAATGGTAGAAGCTAAAGGTCCCTGGTTTGAAAACACAATAAATAGTATTGAGGATATTAATAAATTAAGGATTGTTTCTCCTGAACAGGAATTAAGTTATGTACTGGATGCAATAAAGCTTACAAAAAAAGAACTAAACCAAAGAGTACCACTAATTGGTTTTGCAGGGGCGCCCTGGACAATTTTTTCCTATATGATAGAAGGACAAGGGTCAAAAACATTTTCAAAAGCTAAAAAGTTCTTATATACCCAGCCTGAATTTTCTCATCTATTACTGGAAAAAATAACTCAAAGCACAATTAATTATTTAAAAGCACAAATAGAATCAGGAGCAGATATGGTTCAAATATTTGATTCATGGGCAGGGATTTTAAGCCCTGAACAATATAATGTGTTTGCATTACCTTATATAAGTAAAATTTGTGATTCAATTACTGAAGTGCCTATAACTGTTTTTGCAAAGGGGGCTTATTTTGCTCGTAAAGAAATGGGAAAATTAAACTGTAGAACTATTGGCTTGGATTGGAATATGGAACCTGAAGAGTCCAGACAGCTAATAGGGCCTGGTAAAACTTTGCAAGGAAATATGGATCCTTGTGTTTTATATTCAGATTACTCTATAGTTGAAAAGGAAACAAGAAATATGCTTAAACGCTTTGGTAAGAATAAACATATTGCTAATTTAGGCCATGGACTTTATCCGGATATTGATCCTGACAAAGTGAAGTGCTTTGTTAATACCGTTCAATCATATGAACATAAAATATTACAGTATTGAAAAAAATAAAAAAGTTTTTAGGAGTTGTTTTTTTACTACAAGCCTTTAGTTTGTTTGGACAGGATAATCTAGTTCCTAATCCAAGTTTCGAGAAATTGGATGGTAAACCAAAAAAAATAGGTGAAGTTGATAAAGCCACTCCTTGGAACAGCCCTACTTTAGGTACTGCTGAAATTTTCTGGGAAGGTGCAAAATCCGCTGATATTAGTTCTCCAAAGAATAAATTGGGTTATCAGGTTGCACGTACTGGAGAAAACTATGCCGGTGCTATACTTTATGATAAAAAGAACCAGGATTTAAGAGAATATTTACAAGTCGAATTGACTGAAGAGCTTGATTCAGGAAAAATATACTGTGTTGAATTCTTTGTAAATATTGCAGATCTTTCAAAATATTCAATTGATCTTGTTGGTGCTTATTTAAGCAAACAAAAACTTTCTTTTGAAAATATGGATCCTATAAGTGTTGTTCCTCAAATAGTAAATAAAGCGGGCCGTGTTCTTGGAAACCAAACAGATTGGGAAATTGTTTGTGGAGAAATTAAGGCCACAGGAGGTGAGAAATATTTGATTATTGGAAATTATTTTACTGATAAACAGCTAAAAGTAGGAAGATTAAGAAAACCACGTGGAATGATGGGGTCTCAAAATTTTTATGGATATTATTTTATAGATGATGTTTCAGTTATTCAGCAGGATGAGAATTATGCTTGTGATTGTTTTAAAAAGGTACATGGAGCAAATACAGTGAATATTGTTTATAGTAAAGTATCCGGAGATACTGAAGAAAGATTACAGCCCGAGGACCTTATTGAATCCAAAACTATTTTTTATGAATCAGGAAAAGTTGATTTTTCCTCTTCTTCTTTGCCCGATTTAAATGTTATAATTAAACTTATGAATGAAAATAATGATTTTGTTCTTGAAGTAACCGGTTATGGCGATGAAGCAGAATTAGCAGCTGATTCTTTAATTGGAGAGAAACGAGTGAAAAAAGTGGCAGAACATCTGTCAAAAAATGGAATCAGAAAAGATAGAATTATTACATCCATAGGTACAATCACTAAAATTCCAGGAAGAGTTCCAGATTCTGCAAGAAGCAGAAAAGTAGATTTTTCTGTAATTATTGATTAATTCATGTTAAAATCAAGTTAGTAAATAATTGAGTGCAATATATTCTTTATATATAATAAGTAATTTTGGTGAAATCACCTCCAATGGAAGCATTCATATCCTTGCCTGAAGTTAAAAAGAATAAATCAATAACTAATGCCTGGGCATTTTATGATTGGGCAAACTCTGTTTATCCTCTTGTAATTACTACCGCTATTTTTCCTGTTTTTTATGAAAATTTAACTTCCACTAAAATTGATGGAATTGTTATTTCTGATTCTGTAACATATTTTGGTAAATCTTTTATCAATACCGAGCTGTATTCATACATAGTTGCACTTTCATTTATTGTAGTTTCTGTTACTTCTCCTTTTCTATCAGGTATTGCCGATTATACCGGGAGTAAAAAAATGTTTATGCGTTTTTTTTGCTATCTGGGTGCTGCTTCCTGTGCATCATTGTATTTTTTTAATCCTGAAAACTTAGAAATCAGTTTGCTTTCTGTTTTTTTTGCAAGTATTGGCTTTTGGGGGAGCTTGGTTTTTTATAATGCTTTTCTTCCGGAAATAGCTACTCGTGAAAAACATGACAGTTTAAGTGCCAAAGGATATTCACTGGGTTATTTAGGAAGCTCAATACTACTGATTCTTAATTTACTTGTAATAATGAATTACGAGTTCTTTGGTTTTGATAATGTTGGCCAACCAACTCGCCTGGCTTTTTTGTCTGTTGCATTATGGTGGGTTGGATTTAGCCAAATAACTTTCAGTATTTTGCCTGATAATATTTACAGCCGAAAACCCACTGGTAATGTATTGTTTAAAGGTATAAATGAACTTCATCAGGTTTGGCTGGCCTTAAAAAAGGATTCAAGACTAAAAGCTTTTTTAGCTTCTTTTTTTGTTTACAGTATGGGCGTTCAAACGGTAATGTTAATGGCTGTTTTATTTGCTAGTAAAGTAATAAAAATAGAAACAGCAAATCTTATCATTAGTGTTTTAATAATTCAATTTATTGGAATTGCAGGAGCTTATTTTTTTTCCTGGCTTTCTTTAAAAATTGGCAATATTAAAGCCATTGGCACAGCTGTTTTTATATGGATACTAATATGTGCAGGGACCTATTATCTTGTTCATACTCCTGTTGACTTTTATATTGTAGCTGTAACCGTTGGGCTTGTAATGGGAGGAATTCAATCTCTTTCGCGTTCTACTTATTCTAAATTACTGCCAGAAACAATAGATCATGCCTCTTATTTTAGTTTTTATGAAATTCTTGAAAAGGTAGGAATTGTAATCGGAATGTTTTCCTTTGGCCTTATAGAAGGTATTACAGGAAGTATGCGGAATTCAATTTTAGCTTTAATTCTATTTTTTGTTGTAGCTTTTATTTTGTTACTTCGCATCCCTGGAGTAAAAGCTCTTAAACCTTAATTTTAATATGATTGTAGATATTTTTATTCCATGTTTTATGGATCAGATTTACCCAGGAACTGCACTTAACATGGTTAAAATTCTGGAGCATGTTGGTTGCAGAGTAAATTATAATATTGAGCAAACTTGTTGTGGTCAACCTGCTTTTAATGCTGGTTACTGGGATCATTGCAAAGAAGTTGGTGAAAAATTCATTAAAGAATTTCCTGAAGATAGATACATAGTTACCCCATCTGCTTCATGTGCAGGAATGGTGAAGAATTATTATGGTGAAATGTTTCACAATTCTGTGCTTCATAATGATTATAAGCAAGTTAAAAAAAACCTTTTTGAATTTTCTGACTTCTTAGTAAACGTACTTAAAATTACTGATCTGGGAGCAAAACTCCAGGGTGTTGCAACCTATCATGATTCCTGCGCTGCCTTAAGGGAATATGGCATCAAAAGGGAACCAAGGGTACTACTTGAAAAAGTAAAAGGACTTGAGATAATTGAAATGCAAGATGTGGAAACATGTTGCGGGTTTGGTGGTACCTTTGCAGCAAAATTTGAATCAATTTCTATTGGAATGGCTCAGCAAAAGGTAGATAATGCTTTGGCAACCGGTGCAAAATATATTGTTTCCACCGACATGTCCTGCTTAATGCACCTTGATACTTATTTAAAAAAACAAAATAAGGATATAAAAATTATGCATATTGTGGATGTGCTTGCACTAGGAATGGAATAAGAGTACTAAGAACAGTTCTCGATACTCCATTATAGCATAAACCAGTAATAATCGTAAAATTAAACTCCAGTATAATTAAAAGGTGAAATTTTAATTAGCTCTGCCTTAATTTCCTCATTAACATCAAGAGTTGAAATAAACTTATGAATAGACTCTTTGTTTATTTCTGTATTTGTCCTGGTTAAATCTTTTAGTTTTTCATAGGGTTTTGGGTAACCCTCTCTTCTTAAAACAGTTTGAATTGCTTCAGCAACTACAGCCCAGTTAGCATCCAAATCTGCATTTAAGGCTTGTTCATTAAGAATGATTTTATCCAGGCCTTTAATTAATGATTTAAATGTAATTAAAGTGTGAGCAAAAGGTACTCCAATGTTTCTTAATACAGTTGAATCTGTTAAATCCCTCTGTAATCTGGAAATAGGAAGTTTTGCTGCAAAATGTTCAAATAAAGCAATTGCAATTCCAGCATTGCCTTCTGCATTTTCAAAATCAATTGGATTTACTTTGTGTGGCATTGCTGATGATCCTATTTCTCCTTCTTTTATTTTTTGTTTAAAATAATTCATTGAAATGTACATCCACATATCCCTGTTAAGGTCAATTAGTATAGTATTGATCCTTTTTAAAGCATCACACATTGCCCCAATATTGTCATAATGCTCAATCTGGGTAGTGAATTGAGAGCGGTCAAGTCCCAATTTGTTGTTCACAAAGTCATTTGCATATTTAATCCAATCAGTTTTTGGATAAGCAATGTAATGCGCATTTAAATTACCTGTTGCCCCTCCAAATTTAGCTGACATAGGTACAGCTTGTAATTGAGATTTTTGTTTTTCCAACCTTTCTACAAAAACCATTAACTCTTTACCCAATTTTGTAGGCGATGCTGGTTGGCCATGAGTTTTTGCCAGCATTGGTATATCTTTCCATTGTTCAGCAAAGCCTTTTATCTTTGAAATTGCTTGATCTAAAATTGGATACAAACATTTATCAAGAGCTTCTTTAATTGAATATGGAATGGCAGTATTATTTATGTCCTGGGAGGTTAAACCAAAATGAATAAATTCTTTTGACTCTCCTAATCCAAGTTGATCAAATTTATCTTTCAGAAAATATTCAACTGCTTTTACATCATGGTTGGTAATGCTTTCAGTGTCTTTTACTGCCTGGGCATCTTCCAAAGAAAAGTTTTTATATATTTCCCGCAGTTTTTCAAAAACATTATGGTTCACGCTTTTTAATTGTGGCAAAGGCAGTTCACATAGAGAAATAAAATATTCAACCTCCACTAAAACGCGGTATTTAATAAGTGCTGCTTCAGAAAAATAATCAGCAAGCTGCTCTGTGGATTTTCTATATCTTCCATCAACAGGAGATATAGCAGTAAGTGTGGATATGTTCATATTAAATGTTTTTCTCTTTCGAGCCGCGAATTTACAAATTGTTTGAGATTATATTGATAGATTTGCAATCTGAATCAATATAAATGATTTTTGATAATGGTTTCAAAAGTAAAAATTTCTGTTGTATCCTATCTTAATTCCAAGCCTTTTATTTATGGAATTGAAAATTCCCCTGCACTAAAAAAGCATAATTGTATTTTAGAAACCGATCTTCCGGCAACTTGTGCTGAAAAACTACTAACTGGCCAGGTTGACCTTGGTCTTGTCCCGGTAATAATTATTCCCCAGTTAAAAGAATCTCACATTATATCCGATTTTTGCATAGGGGCCAATGGGAGGGTAAAAACAGTTATGCTATACAGCCAGGTTCCTATTAATGAAATAAAGCAGATTTATCTTGATTACCAGTCTCGTAGTTCAGTAATGCTTACCAGGATCCTTGCCAATGAATTATGGAATATAAACCCTATATGGATACCAGCACATAAAGGTTATGAGCAACTAATAAGTAATAAATCAGCTGCTGTGGTTATTGGTGATCGTGCTTTTACTATGAATGGTGAATATAAATATGAATACGACCTTGCTAAGGAGTGGATGACGTTAACCGGAATGCCTTTTGTATTTGCTTGTTGGGTTGCAAATAAAAGATTGCCTGAGGAGTTCATATCTGATTTTAATCTAGCTCTTAAGCATGGATTAAATAGTTTGAAAATTGTTGCAGATTCCTTTTCCGAGAAAAATGATAATTTGCTGGAGTATTTCACAAAATACATCAGTTATAATCTTGATAATCAAAAAAGAGATGCACTTCATTTGTTTTTACAAAAGGCATCCGGATTATAATTAAATAGATTTTATTGAAAACTCTTTAGTTTTTGTTAATAATTACATAGATTATTTAGTCTCATTATTTTTAGTTATTTTTAAATTTGTTCATACATTAAAAAATATCTTTAATATAATCTGATGTTCAATCCAAAGTATTTTACCCTGTCTCTTTTACTAGTATGTTTGTTTGTTCTTCAAGGATATTCATATTCCTCAATAGTTAGTGTAAAAGATACTAATTCTACAAAAGGATTTAATAGCGTAACCAATCAAATTAAACTTAAACAGGCAAGAGCCAGCTTTTTAACTGAAGACTATAAAGTTGCACTTGAAACCTATAGAGAAATATTCAGTTCCTTCCCAAATGAAGCAATTATTAATTTCAGATTAGGGGAATGTTATTTTGCGTTAAAAAACTATGATGCAACCATAGAGTTCTTGGAAAATGCAAGAACACAAGACCCACAGGTAAATAAAAGTCTTAATTTAATACTTGGACAAGCCTATCAAAGAAATGGAAAACTTGACAAGACCATAGAAGTTTTACAGGAATATTTAAACAATCCAAAATCCTCAAAAGAAGAAAATAGTCAGGCCTTAATCTTTATTGAGCAATGTAAAACCGCAAAAGCACTCATGGCTAATCCAGTTAATGTGAAAATAAATAATCCAGGACCAGATATTAATTCTGTTTATGAGGATTATGCCCCTTCATTGACTGCAGATGGTAAAACCCTGATATTTACATCCAGAAGACCTGAAACAACAGGAGGAAAAGTTGATATTGATGGAAAATATTTCGAAGATATTTATATTTCCACCTATAATGATAGTACCAATAAATGGTCGGTGGCAGAATCTGTAGAAGGAAGGCTTAATACAGAATTTCATGATGCAGCTTTAAGTATCTCTGCTGATGGAAAGCAAATTTTTGTTTATAAAAACATCCCTGGTGAAACAGGTAGTGGCGATATATACGTTTCAAAATTAAACAATAAGGAAAAATGGGGAGCTCCCAAACCAATGCCTAAGGAAATCAACACTTCTTATTTTGAAAGTTCTGCAAGTCTTTCTGCTGATGAACAATATTTTTACTTTGTTAGTGAAAGAAGGGGCGGTTATGGGAATGGTGACATTTACCGTTGCAAGAAAATTTCAAAAAGAGAGTGGGGGGAGGCTGAAAATTTAGGCCCTGTAATTAACAGTTCTGAAGATGAAGTTAGTGTGTTTATTCATCCAGATGGAAAAACTTTATTTTTTAGTTCAAAAGGACATAACACTATGGGAGGTTATGATATTTTTAAATCTGTTAATACAAATGGAGTATGGTCTAAGCCCGAAAATATTGGATTTCCAATTAATACCCTACAAGATGACTTGCATTTTGTTTTAAGCCTAGACAATAGCACTGCATACTATTCCTCAACTAAAAAGGGAACCTTAGGTGAGCGCGATATATTTCAAATTGACATGAAAAGCTATGCCGTACATTTAAAAGATGGTGAAGTTTATAAAAGCAATGGTTTATCAATATTAAAAGGCAGTGTTTATAATACAGATGCCGCACAGGTTGTAGAAGCTAATATTAGGATCCTTGATTTACAGGAAAAGGAAATTACCTCTATTGATACAAATACAGAAGGGGAATACTTTGTGACATTACCAGGTGGTGTTGATTATCAAATGGTAATATCTACTGAGGGATTCGAAACTATTAAGGAAAAAATTAATCTGCCTTTGGATGAAACCAAGACTTTTATTTTGGTCAAGCATTTCCTTATTGAAAAACTAGTCAGAGCCCCTGATTTCATTAAAGATTAATTTGTTTTCAATAAAACAATGTAGGATTAAGTGAAATCGTACCAAAAAATTCAGGCTTTTTTATTTTTTGATCCTTATTGATAAATGGTTTGCCTATGGAATCAAGCATAGGAAAATGTGGATTTATGGTATTATTCCATTTTTTTGGAATAAAGGGCATATCATGTATAAATTTATTCTGAATAGTATGTCTTACCTGTTCTGAATCAATTCCTGCTGTTGCACTTATTGTTTGAGCGTTTCCAAGAGAATAAGCCCCCAAAACAGCAAGAATTCCATGAGAAAATCTTCCATGTTTAGTTTCTGAGAGATCATAATAACCATACTTAGAATCATAATTATTTTGTCCAGGTGGAATTTTTATCTTTTTATCTTCCTCATTGTTTCCTGTCCATAATAAGGATGTAATTCCAACCTGGAAATTCTGCCTCTGATAGAATAAGGAAATTGCTCCAGTTCTATATTTGTCGGACCCTTTGAATATTAATAGATCATTTTCAGTATAAAAATGAATTCCCCCTGATTGAAATCCAATTATTCCTGTGCTTTGAGAAGTAGAAATATTGTCAGTATAAATTTTGTAGACATAAGAAATACTGTGTTTATTTCCAGTGAAATTACTTACAGGGCTATAAAAAACAGGTTCTGAATTTATTACAGTGCTCATAGCAGGGCCAAAGGAGCCTGTAATGCCTATATTAAACTGATTTTCAATTCTTCTTAAATTGGGACCATAACTGTTAAAACAAAATAACCTGTTAAAGGAGGTATTAAACTGTACATTTTCTATTATAATAAATCCACCAGCAAGAAAACCAATGCGATTGACTTTAGTTCCAAATGTAGCTGATAATCCAATCATACCACCAGCCCCAGTATTCCAATTGGTATTAATGGCCAGTAATGGTTTTAGAGTAGTTATCAGGATAAATCCGGTAAGTATAAAATACTGTCGAATGGACATGCTTTAGTTTTTTTACATGAAAATTCAATTCGTAAATAGTTGAACTTCCTTTAGATTAGCTGTTTTTAAATTTTTTCAAAAGAGAAACATGAGCTAAACGGAATTATTTTTTATCAATTATTTATTTTGAAAAAAACTAAAATTCACTTTTCCATAATTACGTTTTTCCTGAAAAAAAACATTGTCAGAAAAATCTTTGTTATCAGGATGTTCAATAACTAAATATCCCCCCTGTTTAAGTAATTTGTTATCGAAAATTATTGCAGGAAGTAATTTTGTTTGTTCCAAATCATAAGGGGGATCAGCAAAAATTAGATCATATACTTGGTTGGTGTAACCAAGAAATTTAAAAACATCACTGCTAACTACTTTTATACCTGAAGCTCCAAGCTGGGCAATGGTCCGTTTAATAAATTCAGCACATTTGAAATTCACTTCAACACATGTTATTTCTTTAACACCTCTTGATGCAAATTCATAGGTAATATTTCCAGTACCACAAAAAAGGTCAAGAATTTTAAGTCCATCGAAATCCAGCTTATTATTTAAATAATTGAATAAGCCTTCCTTGGCAAAATCTGTAGTAGGCCTTAGGGGTAAATTTCCAGGTGGGTTAATTTTTTTTCCTCGGTATTTCCCACTAATAATGCGCATTTTTATATACTTAATTTTAATTTATTACACTGAATTCAAATATAGGAAAATGTTTGTATAAAGCTTGTGTATTAAATTAGAAACTAAATTAAAAGCGTTAAAACCTGTTCCTGGTTTTTTAAAAACTTAAGTTTTATTTAGAAATAGCTGGTGAAAATTAACTTGAGGTAGTTTTTTATAAAGGTTAAAGTAACAATTTATGCCTTATTCTGCTTTTGGAATAGTGAAAATAAAGGTGCTTCCCTTGCCTTGTTCACTTGCAACAGTTATTTGCCCACCATGCTTATTTACAAAATCTTTAACAAGAACAAGTCCGAGCCCTGTTCCAATTTCTTTTGCAGTTCCAGATTTTGATATAACCGAAATTTCTTTAAATAAATTTTCCCTTACCGAATCAGACATTCCTACCCCTGTATCCTTTATACTTATTGCTATCATTTCATTCTTTTCTACCGCATTAATTGTAACTAAACCTTTATTGGGAGTGAATTTTATGGAATTGGTAATCAGGTTTTGAAAAATGGATTGTAGCATTAATTTATCGGCTAAAACATATAAATTTTCAGGTATTTCATTTATTAACTGAATGTTTTTTTCTTGTGCGTTTGACTGTATTAATTCTAAAAATTCTAAGGATGCTTCATGCAAGTTTAATTTGGTGGGGTCAAATATTTTTTTGCTCTTTAATTTGGCCCAGTCAACAAGATCGCTTAGTTGATTTATCAATTTTTTGCATGATCTTTGAATTATATCTGCCAGATTTTTTATTCCTTCTTTTGCATCCTCTTCTTCTAACATATCTCTTAGGATTTCAGAAGAACTTGAAATTATTGCAATTGGATTTCGAAGATCATGGGAAATTACAGAAATGAACTGGTCTTTTGCCTTTGTCAATTCTTTTAGTTCATCATTATATTGGAGGATATTTTTATATGCTTTTTTTAATTCAACAGTTCGTTCTCCAACTTTTGTTTCAAGCTCTTCATTTAGAAGTTGGAGTTCTTTTTGCGCTTTTTCTCTTCCTGTTGTTTCTAGCTTTAAACTCAAATAATCTTCTGAAAGTTTTTTTGAAATTTTCATCATAAAAAGGCTAACTATTAATAAGAAAAGGATTCCAAATACAACTATTAATCGGCTTAGTATTCTGTTATCACTTATTTTTTCAAGGGTATTTGCGATGTCTTGTTCTGCATTTTGAACCACAAGCAATGAAAGGTTTTGTAATTTTTGTTTATATATGTCTGCCAATGGTCTTATTTCTTTTTCCTCGTAATTAAAAGGCAAAACATCCTGTTCTTGCCAACTAATTACAAGTGCCTTATTTATCTTATCAATATATAAACTTCTCCATTTTATTACTACATCCAGGCTATCCCTGGATTTGTCTCTTTTAATTAATTCAGAAAGTTTTATAAAAAGCGAATCGTTGGATTTTGTAAATTCATGTACTTTATGTGCATATTGGATTTTTTTTTCTGGTTCGGTAGCATAAAGATTATGTAATAAAAATATATAAGAATTTCCTGAATTGAATTCAATGCCCCTTATTAATGAGAGTTGATTAATTGATGAATCCTTTATATACCTGATGCTTTTTTCATAATGTTTTAAGCTCATGAAATTTAATACTCCAAGCAATATCATAAGCACTGATATAATAAGAAAAAGGAAAATAATCTGTTTTTTGATTGTCATAAATTTTATTTGCCTCACTTTTTTTCGCTTTCATAAATTTAATCAATTATTCTGATATTAATTTTCACTTTCAAATCCCTTTAGGGATTTCATTTTTATTGTTTTTTTTAATGCCTCCTTTGCTTTTTATTAAAAGTGTCTGATTTTGATTTGTAAAGATTTAGAATTGTTTTGATTGTAAATTATCATGAAGTTTTTAATGCAGGTAAAAAAAATAACGATCAGTTATTTCCAATAATTAAGACTGGTTTTAAAAAAAATGGCAGATTATTTAACTTAATAATTGTTAAGTTTGCCCTAATATATAATTCCCAAACAAAAGACAAGTAAATAACAATGCTTAAAAATATCAATCATGGTGCGGTAAAGGGAGTTTTATTTATTGCACTCATTTCTGTATTAGCCTCTTGGATTGCCTCATTCCCATTTTTTTTAAATTTAGGCATAAGCCCATTGATTATTGGAATATTAATTGGGATTATTGTCGGTAATTTATTTAGGGCATCCATACCTGTTAATTGGAGTCCTGGAATAATATTTTCAGCTAAAAAAATTCTTCGTTTGGCAATCATCTTATATGGTTTTAAAATTACTTTTCAGCAAATTGCCCAAGTAGGTTTAACAGGATTAACTGCAGATATAATAATGGTAGCATCCACTTTTTTAATAGGTTCCTATGTTGGAATACGTTTTTTAAACATGGATAAAGAAACAGCTTTTTTAACATCTTCTGGTGCTTCCATTTGTGGTGCCGCTGCAGTATTAGCCACTGAACCTGTAGTAAAGGCAGAAACTCATAAAGTTGCAATTGCCGTTGCTACAGTTGTGTTATTTGGCACAAGTGCTATGTTTTTATATCCCATATTATATAAATCAGGAATAATCCAAATGGACTTTAAATTGTTTGGAATATATGTTGGGGCAACAGTGCATGAAGTTGCTCATGTTATAGGTGCGGGTAATGCAATTTCACCAGTTAGCTCAGATACTGCAGTAATAGTTAAAATGACAAGGGTAATGCTTCTTGTTCCCTTACTTATTTTTTTAAGTATTTATCTTTCCAGAAAAAATGGCGAAGTTTTTAAAAGTAAAAACATTCACATCCCTTGGTTTGCTGTAGGTTTTGTATTGGTTGCAGGTTTTAATTCCTTTGATTTATTACCATCCTCAATTGTTTCCACAATCACAAGTGTGGATAATTTTTTACTAACCATGGCAATGACTGCTCTTGGAGTGGAAACAAATATTAAAAAAATGAAAAGCACAGGGGGAAAACCTGTTATTTTAGGTTTAATTCTATTTGTTTGGTTAATGGTAGGGGGATATTTTATTACTCTTATTGTTGATAAGGTAATTAGCTAAATTATTTAAAATATTTTTTTCTGAATAAAAAGGACTTCCTACATTATAGATAAGAAACTTTTAATATTTCTATTTAGTTAATTTTCTTCTTATAATTGATTTAACCAATACAGGAATAAGGGTTATAGGACCTGCTAACATTATTTGAAAAAGAAATGGACTAAGTAAAAATAATAATATATTAAATTTAATTTGCAGTTTGTTTATTATTAAAATCAAGTCAATCATAATTTTTTTATTTAGTAATTGTTTAACCTATGTAATGGCTTAAAAACCTTGCCATAGGCCTTTGTCAAGACTTTTGAATCAGAAAACTCACATTTTTTAACTGCTTAGACAGAGTAACGAATTCCCGCTTTTGGAAAATTATCCCAATTGCGAATAGGGGAAGGATAAAATTTAAGTGTAACAGTCAGTGAAAATGCATATAAATTAAGCTCCATAAAAGAGTGAATTTTGAAAATTGATGCTCATAACTGGGAAAAAGATCCTCAAAAAAATCAATTTGGTTTTTAATCAAAGCCTTGGCTGTCAAACCTTTTTGTTTGCCAACGCATGATATTTTAAATTAATTGAAAATTGGCACTAAATTTTATCCGGTTCATTTAAAATTTTCATTTTGTAAATATTCTATTCTATGGCAATAACTGATGTGAAAGAGGCAATCAAAGAAACCATAAAGGATCATCTCAACTGGGATGACAGGGTTATTGCCGATAATATAACAGTAGATGTGGTTGATAGCACGGTTAAACTATTTGGTGAGGTGCCAAATTATTCAAGCAGAATGGCTGCAGAGGAAGATGCTCGTTCTGTTCATGGTGTCTCAAGAGTGGAAAATAACTTAAAAGTTAAACATCCTAAATCATTTTTTACACCCTTAGATGAGGAAATAAGATATGCAATAGAGAATAATTTCAGATTTGATAATCGCCTGAAAAAAGAAAACATAAGCATAGATGTGGATAAGGGCGTTGTGAAAATTAACGGAAATGTTGATGCTTTTTGGAAAAGAGATGTGGTTGAAACCTACGCCTACCGGGTTGGTGGGGTTGTTGACGTCATAAACAACCTTACTGTTGAACTTGGAAATGAGTATTCTGATCAAAATATTGCTAATGATATAGAAAATGCCATCAGGCGAAGCGGTTTTATCAATCCAGATTTGATAAGCATTCAAGTACAGGATGGGCAGGTTACTCTTTCGGGAAGAGTGCCCTCTTATGTTGACAGAATAAGAGCCAATGAACTTGCTCAGTTTACAACTGGAGTTGTTAATGTTATTGATAAACTTATTGTAAGGTAAAAAACAAAGGAATGAAGCAAAACAAAAGTGAAACAAATTTTTAATTTTTAATGATCTAGGTATGGCAGAAGTTGATACAAAACAAATAATTACCGAAAAAATAGTGGAGCAATTTGATTGGGACAATAGGATTGCATCTGCCAATATTCATGTTGAAGTTTTAGATGGCGTTGTAATCCTAACAGGTGAAGTTCCCAATTATTCCACCAGGTTAGCTGCAGAGGAAGATGCGCTGTCGATATTTGGGGTAAAGCAGGTACAAAACAATCTGCTTGTTAAAGAACCAGGAGCAACAAATATTCCAACAGATAACGAGATTAAAAAATTTATCGAAAATAGAATCAGATTTGACCCAAGAATTGATTATGAAACAATCAATGTTGATGTAGAAAAAGGAGTTGTTTCTTTAGATGGTACAGTTAACGCTCACTGGAAAAAGGAACAGGCAGAGAGTTATGCACACAGGGTAACTGGAGTTGTTGAGGTAAACAACAATATAGGAGTAAATGTTAATAAGGATCTTTCTGATGATCAAATTAAGCAAGAAATAAATAATGCATTCAAAAGGAATATATTGATGGATGCTGGTAATATTGTTATCGATGTTTTAAATGGGGAGGTTCGCTTGTCTGGTTTTGTTCCTTCTTATACTGCAAAAATGAAAGCAAGACAAATTGCTAACCATACCACAGGTGTTGTAAATATTATAAATCTGCTAGAGGTATGGTAATTTACTGATATTTGTTTTTTTAAGGTTTTAATTCATGTTTTTTATAATAATTATTTTATGGCAACATCTAATGTTAAGCAAGAAATTAAAGATCAGTTTATTTGGGATGATAGAATTTTATCTTCTAATATATTTGTAGACATTATGGATGGAACTGTTAAATTAAGCGGAGAAGTCCCTGATTTAGGAAGTAGAAAAGCAGCCGAAGAAGATGCTCTTTCCATATCAGGAGTAAAACATGTAGAAAATAATATTAAAGTAACTTATCCTGAATCTATTGTAATACCAACTGATGAGCAGATAAAGGACTCTTTAATTGAATTATTGAATCTTGATGATGGAATTAATGCCAAAGATCTTGCTATTAAAGTAAGTGATGGTGTTGTAACAATGAATGGTACTGTGGATGCTTCATGGAAAAAAGATGTTATTCAAGGATATTCCTACAGGATTACAGGTGTTAAAGATGTAATTGATCAAACTACTATTAAACATACAAGGGAGTATTCTGATGAAGAAATAACTACTGATATTAAAAAAGCTTTTCAGAGGAACGATCCCTATACTACAAAGAACATTAGGGTTGAAGTTCAGAATGGAAGAGTGACTTTATCAGGGAAAGTTCCTTCTTATGTGACAAGAATGAGGGTAAAAGAAATGGTTAAATATACTTCAGGTGTTGGCGAAGTAATAGATGATCTTGTTATTGGTAAATGACTTTTTTCTTTCTGGTTTTACCCATTTACTTTAAAAATATTATTAAAACTACCCCCCCATATTCCCCCAAGACTTGAAAAACTCGTCATTCCGACCGTAGGGAGGAATCTCATTATATTTAACGGACAATAGATATATTAAATGGGTTTTGAAAGGAAATAAATAATTATCATGTAATCAAAGGAAACAACAGTTGAAGTATACAATGAAGCTTAACCATTGGAAAGATAAGCTGCAGTTCTGATAATAAGGGAATTCAAAAAAATATTCCCAAAGGGTTTTTTGAAATTACAAGTTATGGAATGCTTGATTATGTTGTTCCGCATTCTTTTAATCCCTCAGGTTACCATTGCAATCAGAATTACCTTTGCACTTTGTGTTTTATTGTACTGAGTTTCTTATGTTTAATTCGGAATAGTATTTTTTAAAAGGGATATTGAATTTTTCCATTATATCTACCAGGTTTTTAACTCCCCATTCCTCTGCTTTAGGGTGAAAAACAATTTCAAAGGGTAAATCATTAAAATTTTCCAGCATTAAATCAATCCCCAGGGAGGATTTTTTATTTTCTTGGGTGGTTTTAACCACTATTCTGAATTCTCTTTCATTAGAAAAACTTTCATCTTTTGTAAAGGCAATAAAGGAATCGGTTTCCAAAAGTGAAGGACGTTTTCTTATATTTCTATAGTCATAATATTGTACTTTGCCCAAAGTTATACTTTCTATAAAATTTCCTTTACAGGAAAAATTATTTTCTTTGAAAAGATTCTTGAAATCTTTATATTTTATTCTTACTGCAACACTGTCTGGATTTGAAAATATTTTCCACATTGCCATTGATTCACGATTTCCAACAAACCAACAACTGGCAAATAATTTTTTTTGTGATTCTCGAAGTTTAATTTCTTCTGAATCTACATTTATCTTTTTTTTTAATTTTTCAGTATCCTTTAGTTTATACTTTAATAGCAAAAGGTTGCCAAAAATTCCGTCATTTTTATCCTCAAAGTGATCAAGCCGCTTTAAATGGAGCTTTTTATCGATAAGGAAGGAAAGAAATTTTTTTAAATCAACATACCTCCAGAGGTAATCATTCAGAAGAGGCTGTTGATTACTTATATACTTAATAAAATCCTTGTCATCTTCCATTCATTTCCCAAGAATTTATAGTGAAACTATTTGCCTTTTGAAGTAGCCAGTAATATAACTCCTAAAATCATTACAACAGAACTAATTATAACTGGAGTAAAATCCCCCTGTGACACTACAACGTCAATACCTAAAAAACTAAAAGACTCCGTATCCTGAATTGCGTTAATACCAGTTATAATGGTTGCTACTAGGCCTACTATCAATAAAATTGTACCTGTTGTTTTTTTCATTTCCTGCTTATATATTAAATAAATAAAAATCCTAATAATTGTAAATGTAATGTTTATACTTTTAACAAAGATTTTTACTTATTAAACATATTTGAATATTTCATAATTTATTGTTTTAAAGACCAAACAGAATCAATAAAATAATTTCTGCAATCCTGAAAGTTGTATTTAATGGTAAAACCCGAATTAGCTGCAAGTTTTTCTATAGATTCAATGTCATACTTTTTAGAAACTTCAATATGAATAAGTTCCCACTGATCAAATGAAATTGACTTATTTATAGCTTCTATAAAAACCTCCTGTTTATATTTACTTACAAGATAACTTTTCGCATCTCCGCTTATAGGATCATAATTAGGAAAGTGTTTAAACTTAGAAACATCAAAATTCCCACCCAAATCTTTATTAATTCGCTCAAGCAAGTTAAAATTAAATGCTTTTGTAATCCCTTGCTTGTCATTATAAGCATCAATAATAACTGCAGGATCCTTTTTTAAATCAAATCCAATTAATAGCATATCTTCGGGTTGAAGCATTTTTGCAATTTCTGAGAGAAAATCACTAGCCTCATTATTATCATAATTTCCGATGCTAGAACCTAAAAACAATATGATTTTGCGCTCTTCTCTGTTTTTTAACTTTTCCAGGGCAGACAAAAATTCATCGTTAATTCCATGTACAGTTAAACCTGGAAAGTTTTCCGTTAAATCATCTTCGAGTTGTTCTACTGAATTAAGTGAAATATCAACTGGAATATAGGAGAATTTTATTTGTTCCTCCAATAAATGCTTTAAAAGTAATTTTGTTTTCACACCATCTCCTGCACCAAGATCAATAAGAATGAAATTGCTTTTTTGTTCAGTAAAGGACTTAAATAATTCCTGTTTGCATGTGGAAAAAATCTCATATTCACTGTCTGTCAGGTAATATTCGGGCAATCGCATAATTGCCTTGAATAGTCTATCACCTCTCTCGTCATATAAATATTTTGAATTTATGTATTTGGGATTTGCTGAAAGGCCTTCTGATACATCAGAGGCAAATTTTGTAAAAGTACTTTTTAACACTATTTCTTCCATTTTGCTTTAGGTTAAAGTTTCTGCTAATCTAATTGATGTGAATTGCCACCTTTTGTCAGGATGAAAAAAATTTCTGTATGAATGTCGTATATGATTTATTGATGTTGCGCAAGAGCCCCCTCTTAAAATCATTTGGTTAATCATGAATTTTCCATTGTACTCTCCTAAAGCTCCTTCTGCTATTTGAAAACCAGGATAAGGAAGGTAAGCACTACAGGTCCACTCCCATGCATCACCAAAGAACTGGCTTGAACAATTTTTTCTTTGAATGGGTGTAAAATGCTCTTCTTCCAAAAAATTAGCGCTCACAGGTATCTTTTTATATAATATTTTAGCAGCTGCTTCCCATTCAAACTCAGTTAATAACCTTTTGTTTTTCCATTTTGCAAAAGCATCAGCTTCATAATAACTAATATGGGTAACTGGCTCATGAGGTGAAAGGGTTTTAAGCCCTCTTAAAGTATAATAATACCATTGGTTTTCAAACAAGTGCCAGTATAGAGGCGATTTAATATTATTGAGTTTAACCCAGTCCCACCCCTCCTGTAACCAAAAGTTGAAATTTTCATACCCTTTGTCTTCTATAAATTCCAGATATTCCTGATTTGTAATTAATCTGTCAAGAAACTTAAAGGAGTTTAAATATACTTTATGATTGTCTTTCTCATTATCATAAGCAAACCCTTTACCATTATATCCTATTTCATATATACCCTCTGGTATATCTATGTAATTTTCAATCGGATTTTCTGGTAGGTGTTCAGTTGTGGTTTCATGATTCTTAAATAAAGCGGGAAATAAAGGGTTATTCCCCAAAATATATTTTATATCAGTAATTAGCAGTTCCTGGTGCTGCTGTTCATGATTTATTCCCAATTCAATTATGTTCAATAATTTAATTGATATATTTTCCTCTGTTTCAAAAAATTCCAAAAGGTTTTCATTAACATGAGCCCGGTATTTATAAATTTCTTCAATTGTGGGCCTTGTTAAATTTCCCCTGTTGGTTCTTAGAAGTCTTTCACCAACAGATTCATAATAACTATTAAAGAGATAATTATATTCATCATTAAAAACAGTGTAATTTTTTTTGTTTGTCAGTAATACAAAGTTTTCAAAAAACCAGGTTGTGTGAGCTAAATGCCATTTGGGAGGACTAACATCAGCAATTGGTTGAACTGAATAGTCTTCTTTTAATAAAGAATGGCAAATGTCATTTGTTCTTAGCCTTACAGTTAAAAATAAATTTTTTATATTTTTTATTCTGCTTTCTATATTTTCCTGTAGTTGTGTTTGCACTTTCATCAATTAGTTGTTTGACATAAAATTAATGAAAAATAAGGAATTAGGGAAATCTGTACAAGTGCTTAATATTGAGATATATAAAGAATGCCTGAAAGAAAAAGGTGTTTTTGAATTCTCAAAAGTAAGAAAGTGATCAATGCATTCATTTTATTCTTGAAGAGAAACATTAAACAAATTGTTTTCCTAAAAGATAATTCTGGCCTTGTAAGAATACTTAATTATTTTTTTTATAAAGAATTTAAAAGAATTGAAACCAATTTCCTTTTATATCTATTTCACCTTTTTCATATCCCCTATATGTGCATTTAGTTACTCAAAAATAATAAGCTCTTCCTCCAGGTTTTTTTTTAAAAAGAAGTCTTCATTTAATATTGAATTCTTGGCAGTATTTTTTTGAAAAATTTATAATCAAATGATTTAATAAAACTTTAATTATGGAAAAAAAATCTATAAAAAAAAGATGAGGTCAATGAAATTTTTATGGACTTTAATTTTTTCAGTATTTATTACAGGAGCCTTTGGACAAGAGCAATGGATAAGAAAAGCAGATATAGGTGGCGATAAAAGGTTAGGTTCAATTGGTTTTACAATAGGAGACAAAGGGTATATTGGATTAGGATTTACTTCAGAGGATCAATACTGTAATTTTGATCTATGGAAATATGATCCTCATTCTGATTCCTGGACTCAAATGGCTGATTTTATTGGTGATGGAACTTATGAGGCTTCAAGCTTCTCAATTGGAAAACATGCTTTTGTTGGATTAGGTTACTATGGATGTAACTTAGTTAATGATGATACTAAATTTTGGAGGTATGATTCTGAAGAAAATTCCTGGTCTCAAAAATCAGATTTCCCTGGAAAAGGGAGAGGTTATGCAACTGGCTTTTCCATAGAAGATAAGGGTTATTTTACATGTGGAAGGGAAACAAATGAATTTCCATTTAAGGATCTTTGGGAATATAAACCTTCTGAAGATAAATGGACACAAAAAAGTTCTTTGCCCTCACATGAAAGAGAAAATCCTTCAGCATTTGTAATTGGGAATTTGGCATATGTTGGTGGAGGAAATACATTGTATTCAGGGGCTGTTGATATCTGGTCTAAAGAGTTTTTTAAATACGATCCTTCCAATGATAATTGGACAAGAGTTGAAGATTTTCCTGGACAAGGTAGGGGGGATGCTGCTTCCTTCTCTATTGAAGGGAAAGGATATTATGGTTTGGGAACTAAGTATGGGGGAGCTCCTTATTTTTCGGATTTTTGGGTTTATGAACCTGATTCAGATAAATGGAAAAAGGTGGCCGACTTTGAAGGAAATAAAAGATTTACCATATTGTCATTTTCAATTATTAGTAAGGGATATATTTTTAGAGGAAATTTTGTAGGTGATGTAATAAAAAATGATTTTTGGGAATTTACTCCAACATCCGTAACTGCAGATTTTTCTTTTGAAAATAAGTGTAAAAATGAAGAAGTAAAATTTACAGATGAATCCAAAACAACCGGAGGAAGCACACTAGTTTCCTGGAAATGGTTCTTTGGTGATGGTGATTCTGCATCAACTCAAAATCCAAAGCACGTTTATACTTCTTCAGGTACTTTCTCAGTAAAATTAGTGGTAACAGACGATGATAATAATACCGATGAAATAGAGAAAACCATTACCATATTTGAAATACCGGAAGCCAATTTTTCTTATTCCAAAAATAATTTTACCGTTGAATTTACAAATGAATCTCAAGATGGTGACGCATTCTTTTGGGATTTTGGTGATGGAAATACATCCGAAGAAGAAAATCCGGAACATACATATAATGAAGCAGGAGATTATAAAGTTAAACTTATTGCAAAAAGCATTTGTGGAGAAGATGAAATTTCTCAAACCATCAAAGTCCGTTGTCAAATGCCTGAAGCAAACTTTTCAGTTTCTATTGATTTACTGGATGTACAGTTTAACAATATAACAGAAAATGCAGATTCTTATAAATGGGATTTTGGAGATGGAAATACTTCTGAAGAAGAAAATCCGGAACATACGTATAGCGATGCAGGAACATTTACTGTAACCCTAACAGTAGAAAATTCCTGTGGAGAAAGCATAAAAACTAAGGTTCTAAATCTTTCTTGCCCTTCTCCTGACGCTGATTTTGGTTATAGCATTTCTGGATTAACCATAGAATTTAATAATCGTTCAGAAAGAGCAGGAGAGTACAAATGGGATTTCGGAGATGGTAATTTTTCAGAAGAATCTGACCCAACTTATACTTACAGTAATCCTGGAATTTACACTGTAGAACTTATCGTAATTAACGATTGTGGAGAAGACCGGCATAAAAGAGAAATAGAAATTGAGCCTGTAGGAATATCAGAAACGGAAGTATCAGGATTTGGAATGAAACTGTTTCCAAATCCGGCAAAAAACTCAGTAAAAATAGAATTTAAAAAAGATATTCAGCAAGGGGAAAATCTTTCCATTTATTCTTATGATGGAAAACTTATAAAAACATTTTCTGCGGTTAATGCGGGAACTTTTATTGAAGCTGATATTTCAGGTTTTTTACCCGGAATTTATCTTTTCATTTTAAGTTCAGAAAAGGAAATTAGAGCAAGTGAAAAATTAATTATTAAATAAGAAATAGAAGGTTTTATGAAATAGCCATTCACCAAACGCGCGAAAACACTAATGTAGGTAGAATATTTTCTTGGATATGGAGAATCAGTTTCCCATTTTTTTGTAATTCCACAGGAAGGTAGTTTTTCTTAATCAGTACTAAAAATTGAGCTAAATTACACTGTTCTTTGATGTAATAATTTTGCCAAAATGTGCCATTTTCTGCTCTGACAATTTTATTATTTGTGCTAAAAAAACAAGCATGAAGCGATGAGAGACCTTTAGTTACAAGTTTCATGGTTGGGAATTGGCTTTTGAATTTCCAAGTCAATTATAATCCAAAAAACACTTTACAATAAGCGGTAATATATCTAAATATTTTCATGCTTATGATTTTAATGTGATTTAGAATTAAAGGTCAATTTCCTTTATTATAAAAATGCATAATAACAGCCATAGCAATAAATCCTGCACCCATTCCGATAGCTCCTCCAATTTGTACTTTGTTAAAAAGCATTCCTATTCCTGCTCCTAAAAACATACATCCTACTAATGTTATTCCTCCAATTGATGAGCCTTTTTTATTTTTAGTTTCCATAATTTTTTATTTTTAATTAAGTGTTAATTTGTAATTTACTTGGGTTTATTTATATATAATTGTAAGGTGTTAATGTATTCATCAAATGCTTTAATGCCTTTTTTTGTGATTTCACAGGTTGTTTTTGGCCTTTTTCCAACAAATTCTTTTTTAATGCTGATATAATCAGCCTCATTTAATTTTTCCAGCTGTACACTTAAATTTCCTGCAGTGGCATTTGTTTTTTCTTTTAAAAAAGTAAAGTCCGCTTCCTCTACGCTTACTAGTATTGACATAACCGCCAGGCGTAATTGAGAATGCAAGAGGGGATTCAGGTCCTTAAACATTTTCAGCTGCTTTTGATTTTAATAAATGACCTGGAATTATATATCCGGCAAGCACCCCAAAAGCAAGGATTAATATTTGCAGGGAAAAAACCTCCATCATGAATGCTCCCACAGAACATATCCAACAAACGATGCCTCCAATAATCAAAGGTTTGAATTTATAGGCCCCACCTGAAATAAATAAACTTATTCCATATAACAATAAAATCACTGGATAAGTGGACATCATTAATTTATAACCGAAAAATAAGACAATGAAAATGCAAACGCCAAATGCAATCCAGGTATAAGTCATCATTGTGTCAACATAGGTTTTTACTGTTTTCTCTTTGCTTTCTTTTATTCCAAAATAGATGGAACCTATAATACCTACAATGATCAACAGCCAGGCTGCTCCTGCGTATTGGGCATATTGGGTATGAAGCAGAAGGAAATGTGTTATTGCCGCAGCAAATACTACATATCCCCAAAGCAATAGCATATAACTGTCACTTTCTTTCATCTTATACCTTGCTGTTTTTACCATCCTGTTGATAATTTCCAGACTTTCTTCTTGAGTAAGATGTTTTTCCATTTTAATTATTTTTTATAAATATGTTGCAAATATAAATTAGTTTATAATATAAACCAAATTTATTTTTATTTTGTTATTCAATAGAAGGTATCAGTACTTTAGAATATGTAAATTTGCATCAAACAAAATAGAACAGATGCTTGGCCTTAAACTCCCTACCGACCCTCGCTGGGTAAACATTGTAGAAAAGAACATTGACGAAATATTAACTGATCATGCCTATTGTGAACAAAAAGCCACAACAAATGCCATAAGCATAATTGTGAACTTTCCTGAATATCCTGATTTGGTAAACGCAATGTTGGAGCTTGCCAAAGAAGAACTGGAACATTTTAAAATGGTGCATGACCGTATAGTTGCAAGGGGAGGGGTTTTGGGATGGGAAAGGAAAGATGAGTATGTAAATGAACTGTATAAATTCATGCGTAAAGGCCACAAAAAAGAAATCGCCTTAATAGACCGCTTGTTGTTCTCCGCTCTTATTGAAGCCCGCAGTTGTGAGCGTTTTAAAGTGCTATCTGAAAATATTCAGGATAAGGACCTGGCAAATTTTTATCATGAGCTGATGATTTCAGAAGCTACTCATTATACTATGTTCCTTAAGTTTGCCAAACAATATGCCAATGGCGAAGATGTAAACAAAAGATGGAAGGAGTGGTTAGCTTTTGAGGCCAGTATTATAGGTAATTATGGCAACAAGGAAACCATACACGGTTAAAATTTACCAACCAGTTTGACATTAATTAAACGGGGGGTAAGGTAGTTAGGCACAGCATAATATACGTTTTGATCGTCTCTCACCCAAAGGTAGGAAATTATGTTGTTCACCTGTAAAAGGTTGAAAACTTCTGCACTTATCCATAAATCCTTAAGGTGCCTTAAAGGGTTTTTCTCTCTTGGTCTTTTTGATTCACTGTAAATTTGATAGGAAAAGCCTATATCTA
>JALYPI010000222.1 GCA_030856445.1 Bacteroidota bacterium | reverse complement strand
ACCTAAGGTTATAATTGAAAAAGCAAATGAAATCAGAAGGGAAGGGATAGGGATTTCAGCAATAGGGGTGGGAGAATATTATAATGCTGCTTTATTACAACTATTAACAGCAGGTCAAGGGAAGTTTGTAGAACATGTTCAGAATTCAGAAGACATGTATAAAGCTTTTGAAAAACAGTTAGGCAATCTGCTCTTTCCAATAGGTGATAAGGCCAGGATTGATATTATTTTTAATGAACAGATAAAATACAAACATCTTTTTGGTTTGCCTGAATCAGCTAAGACCAGTGGGAAGGTAAGTTTTGAAATTGGAAATTTATATCAGGGATATAATAAAGTTGCCTTGGCTCAATTCAATTTAAATCAGCCGGATAAAAATATCCAAAACCATCCGGTAACAATAGATTTTTCATATACAGACCATGGGACTGGAAAAGCGGTGAAGCTGAGTGAAAAGGCCAGCTTGAAATGGGAACCAGAAACAGGAAAATGGGAGCTTATTATAGACAAGGAAATGAAAAAGCTATATGCAATAGCAATTGTTAATCAATCTTTAAAAAACATGGTGGAATCTCTTGAAGCAAATGAACATCACAAAGCAATTAAAACCATCGAAAGCGTTCAAGCACAATTAAAAGATATTTTTCCTTTTACCGATGACAAGGACATTGCAGCACTTGTAAAACAAATGTCCTTGTATTCAATATCTATTGACAGAATCATTCAATTGAATAAGAAATAACAGGCTTGAATTTATTAATTCCTGTGTGTTCGGTTTGGTTAAATAAAGCTTTATAAACCTGGGAATCCTCTCATTAATAAATTAAGCAGTATTATTTCTAGCTATTATACTGGTTTAGGTGGAATACTTCTTGTGTTATGTCTATTGTAAGCACAATACCGATCGGAAAGATGAAAAGCTGTCTAAACCCCTATTCATATAGTTTACAAGAGGAATGGCAGTTTAACTGGCTAACTATTTAATGAACGGTAAATTTGAAGCTGCCTAAAAATGGAATTTCCTGCATTTCAAAACACCTGTTCCTACGGGAAAATAAAGAAATATATTTTTCGACTTCTCTGCTTTGTAAACCCTATGGATGTTAAGGATCACCGAAATGAAAAATAAAGAATAAACTGAGTTTTTAAGCCTGGGTCATTTATCGAGTTTTATTACGTAGGAGCTTCGATAAATTTCAGGTAATTCTCGATATTTTTAAAACTGTAATACATATCCTTTTCATCACCATTCAGCACGAAAATGAGTACGGTCGGAAGGATGAAAAAGTGTCTAAACCCCTGTTCATATAGTTTACAAGAGGAATGGCAGTTTAACTTTTTTTAATGAAAAAATGGTGTACATCTAAGTTAACATGGGTTTACCAGTGTTTACTAGTATAAATTATTCCGAGTGTTAACCATGGTTAACACGTGTTAACGCCTGTTAACGCCTGTTAACAATTCTTAGTTTTAAGGTTGATCAAGATAATCGAAAGTGTGAAAAATCACGCTTTATCAACAGCACATAATTTCATTTTTTTTATTTAAAAAGATGTCATTGTTCTCAAATTTCCTCTCGTCATTTTTTCTAAGAATTAATTTATTAGACCAAAAAATAAAAGTAAAAATGTGTTTTAATTCGATTTCGATTTCAACAAAACATACAATTTACTTAAGTTTTATAAAAGTTGTAATTCAAATTACTAAGCCCTGAAAAAACTTCTTTACATAAAATAACTTATTTATGTAAAGAAGAAAAGCATCAAAAAAAGTTGAGAAGTTAACTTATTTTCTAAGTTTACCGATGTCGGGTAAGACAATTAATTAAAACCACAAACAGACATGATACAAGAAAAAATAAAAGTAAAAGAATTAGCAAAGCCTGAAATGCCAAAGGTAAACATCGGACTTAGATGCCATGCAGAACTAAAACGGCTTCTTTCCCAAGAAGCAGTGGATCTTGGTATCCACCTAAGCGAATATTGCGAAACCGCCCTTCTTAACCGCCATGATTATAAAATGGGACAAGGGGTTGTAGCGGAAGCTTATGTTAGGCTAAAAGAAGTAAACCAGAAGAATGTTAGGCTCAAAGAGGAAATTAGGGAAAATGAAAAACTAAGAGAGCAGGAATCCATACTGAACTCCCAATTAGCGGTAAGTATTTCTCGGAATAAAGTTGAATTAGAAGAACTGAAAGAAGAAAACATGATGCTAAAAAAAGTAGCTTCGGAAACTGCTACCCAGGTGAATTTATTAAATGATCCAGTTTTGTTATCTATATTAAAACAGGTTAAAGGAAAAAAAGATACTGTAATAATGCCAGATGGAAGCACCTTTGCGATTACTTATAACTCTCCTGAAGATTTACTAAAAGCAATGATTCATTCATATAAAACTAAGTAATTATGTTAATTGAACAAACACACTTTGTGAAAATAGGGCCTCCCTGGGGCAAAATTGTAATCGGATCTATGATGGCTATTACTGCCGGAATCATAGTTTATAAACTATGTACAATCAAACCGATTAAAATAGTACTAAAGCCAAAGAAGGAGAATGAACCCGGACCAGAAATTTTCCTGAAAACCAAAACCAAGTTAACTCTGTAAAATGAAAATAACGGTAGATCTTCCTGATTTGCATGAAGTAGTTATGAAGGCTGTCGATCAGGCTATGATCGATAGCCATTCAAAACTAGTTGCTTGGAAGTTCTTTACCTTAAAAGAAACTGCTGAATTACTACAGATTAAGACTTCAACGTTATTGGATAAGAGAATGCCTTATTTAAACGAAATTGAATATTCTCAAAACGGAAAAATCTTCTGGTTTGTAAAAACCTCAGTTGAAAAATTTATTGACAGCCGTTATATTAAAAAATACAGAAGGTAGCCTTATATATTAGTAACATCACCCATCTTTTCATCCAATGAATCAATATCCAAATCCAGCAGATAACCCTGAGTTATTGTAAGGGATGAATGTTTAAGTGCATTCTGCAAAAAGTTAACATCTCCATTTGATTTTTTTATTGCAATAGAGGCAAAAGTATGCCTGGCAATGTGACTGCTCACTTTTTTATCTATTTCTGCATCTTTGGCAATTTTCTTTAAATATTTATTGACAAGAGCTGTTTTTCGGCTTATTTCTTTTTTATAAAATTCATTTTCTAGTTTTTCAACGCCATCCTCTAATATTGGAACTATATAAATAGATCCTGTACTGATGGATTTAAAGTATTCCAGTATTTTTTTTATCTGTGGAGTAAGCTTAAATGAATTCCAGGAGTCTGTTTTAATCATTTGATACTCAATTCGCTCATTTTTAACATAAGACCATTTTAAGGTTAAAACATCTTCAATTCTAACTCCGGCCATGTTAAAGGACAGCAGAAATGCTTGCTGAACCGTTTTTATAAGGCTTCCATCTGTGTATTCTTGTTCGGCAAATGCCTTTAATTCTTCAATATCAAGTCTTTCTTTTTTTGCCTTTGCAGCACGTGGCATTGTGTAGGATTTAAATATATAATCTCCGGGATTTAATATTCCCTCTTTAATTGCCGAGTTGAACAGTGCTCTGATCCGTTTTAAATTAGAATACACGCTGGAGGAGGTTAATTCTTTCTTATACAGAAAATTTTCAAACCCTTTCAGTATGGTAAAACTGATTTGTTTAAAGTCCAGATCCCCTAACTTTTCTTTGGTTGTATATGAATTCCAGTTATTTAAACCCGAGCTATACCCTTTGCGCTGGTTATATTCAAGCATTTGGCTTATTTTAAGTTCCCAGTACTTTACCAATGAATTAGATATTGAGCCCTTGTTTGCAGAGTGTATTACAGTTTCCGGAGTAAGTATTTTTTTTTCAACTGATCCGTTAAAGAGTAAATCTTCATACTCTTCTATTAGGGCTTTAAGATCAGAATTTAGTTTGTGGGAATTGGGATGATTAACCACCCACTTCATATTGTGATTTTTGGATTTGAATTGCTTTTTTTCTACAGCAATGTTTGCCTTTATTCTTTTCTTTTTAGCACCGTCCTGGATTCTGATATATATTTCAAATAAACCATTCCGGTTTTCTTTTGAGGATAATTCAAAGGCTGCTTTCATATAGGGTATGAGTTTGTTTATTTTTCTATACAAAAATAACAAAATCCACCCCTGCGTCCACCTGTTTAATGCAAAAGAGCTGCAAATCCTTGATTTGCAGCTCTTTAAAATGCATTCTAGTAGCCCGTAGGGGAATCGAACCCCTGTTACCAGGATGAAAACCTGGCGTCCTAACCCCTAGACGAACGGGCCCTTTTTGTTTTTGGGAGTGCAAATTTAAATAATTATTTTTTCACCCACAAGGTTTATTTACTGAATTAGCATTTATTTTTCAAAAAAGTCAATATTCATTTATCTATCAACATGTTATTTTTGATTTTGCATTTTAAAACTTCCAAAATGCTGATCCAATCTATATATCATCGCCATCAGCCTGAAATTTAAATCCCAGTCTTTTTCCTGTTTGGTTGCCCAAATTTTGGCTCCATTCCAGCATGTCTCCAACCGATGCTTGTTTTATATTGTCATAAGGTGGAGTAAGTAAATCGAAATCCATGCTGTAAAGTATAGCCGATTCAATAATAGCAGAAATGTCTTTTTTGTTGATAACTGCGTTTGGGAAATCGTTGTAAAGAAAACTCAATTGCCGTTTGCCTTCCACAAAATAATGCTTGTCCTTATTCACAAATATCCTTGCAATTAAATAACCAACATCATCCATCCTGTTGAACTCATAGGAATCGGAAAGGAAATTATAAATATGAATTACCCCGCAAAACGATCTGGTGGAATCGTCCTTGAGATAGGAAGAGTTCCATATCGGATGGCTTTTGTCAAACCCAAACACATTGGTGTGGTTGGCAAAAACAAGCACATCCCCGGCAATTTGCATAAGAAACTCATTTGACCCTCTTTCTTTAAAACTTACTTCTAAGCGAGGATCTATTTTGGAAATTTTTTCCTTAAATTCCAAAACTATTTCTTTTACCGCTGTATTAAAATCCTTAAAAACATCAATTGTTATATTGTAAACATCCTTTTTTACAATTGATTTTTCTGAAATGGTTTCAATTATTAATTCCCTGGGTGATTTAGTTTTCATTTTAATATGCTTTTGCAAAAATTACTCTTTGTGTTGATGGTTTGCCTGAATAAATACATTTACCATCCTCTAGTTCGTTGTTTAATGGAATGCAGCGTATGGTTGCCTTGGTTTCTTCTTTTATTTTAAGTTCGGTTTCTGAAGTCCCGTCCCAGTGAGCAAGAACATAACCGCCCTTACCATTTATCAGTTTTTTGAATTCCTCATAGGTATCTACTTTATTGGTGTTTGCTTTATTAAAGCTTAAAGCTTTGTTAAACAAATTTTCTTGTATCTCCTGCATTAGTTGCTCAATCTTGTTTTCAATGCCTTCCATTGGTAAAGATTCTTTTGCCTTTGTATCACGCCTTGCAACTTCAACTGTTTTATTTTCTAAATCTCTTGGTCCTATTGCAATTCTAACTGGTACACCTTTAAATTCGTAATCAGCAAATTTATATCCTGGTGTATATACATCACGATCGTCATATTTTACCCTTATTCCTTTGGCGTGAAGAGCAATCTTAATTTTATCAGCCTCTATTCCAATTGCATCTAATTGTTCCTGATTCCTGAAAATAGGTATAATTACTACTTGTATGGGTGCTAGTTTCGGAGGCAAAACCAATCCTTCATCATCTGAATGAGACATTATTAAAGCCCCCATTAATCTTGTTGAAACACCCCAGGAGGTAGCCCATACATATTCTAGTTTTCCATCTTTTCCGGTGAATTTCACATCAAAGGCTTTGGCAAAATTCTGTCCTAAAAAATGTGAAGTACCAGCCTGTAATGCCTTTCCATCCTGCATTAATGCTTCAATGCAATAGGTTTCTAATGCTCCGGCAAATCTTTCATTGGCTGTTTTAATTCCTTTTGTAACAGGAACTGCCATGTAGTTTTCTACAAATTCAGCATATACTTCAAGCATTTTTTCAGCTTCTTCAATTGCTTCTGCCTCTGTTGCATGAGCAGTGTGTCCTTCCTGCCATAAAAATTCAGCAGTCCTTAAAAATAACCTGGTACGCATTTCCCATCTTACAACATTGGCCCATTGATTAACAAGTATTGGTAAATCTCTGTAGGATTGAATCCAGCCTTTATATGTGTTCCAGATTATAGTTTCTGAAGTTGGCCTTACTATAAGTTCTTCTTCTAGTTTTGCATCAGGATCTACAATTATACCTGAACCATCTTCTGCATTTTTTAAACGGTAATGAGTTACCACTGCACATTCTTTCGCAAACCCCTCTACATGACTGGCTTCTTTTGTAAAAAATGATTTGGGTATGAATAATGGAAAGTAAGCATTGGAATGCCCGGTAACCTTGAACATTTTGTCCAGCACAGCCTGCATGTTCTCCCATATAGCATACCCATAAGGTTTGATTACCATGCACCCTCTTACTGCTGAATTCTCAGCCAAATCTGCTCTTAATACCAGATCATTGTACCATTGAGAATAATTTTCATTCCGTTTTGCCAAATTTTTCGCCATTTTTAGAGTTTGGTATAGTGTTTGTTAAATGTAGTTTAAATTATCAATAATGGACGAAATTACAAAAATACTACCAGCAAAAAAGAATCCTTACCCTAAAACTATAAAAGGAGACAAAATCATGAAAACAATAATCCCCTCTTTACTAGCAGCTGTATTAGTTTCCAGCTTATTTTCCTGCATTTCTACAAAAAGTACTTCAAGCAGGTATAATGATGATATTTACTATTCTGCAAAAGATCAACCTCCTGTAGCTACCCCAGCTCCAAGACCAGAATATCAAAATCCTGACAGGTTTTCTTCCTCTCCTGATGCTCAGAACAATTCTAATACTGATGTAAATTCTGATTATGAGTATTATGACGAAAATGAAGTTCAGGCTGCAGGTGCTGTAACGAATAACTATTATGGAGATTATAATAACTATAGCTCTGATGATTACTATGACTATGCTTACAGTTCAAGAATAAGAAGATTTCACAATCCTGTAGGTTTTGGTTATTATGACCCTTTTTATACTAATATGTATTACTATAATTACGATCCTTTTTTCTACGGAACTAGTATTTATATGAGCTATAATTTCTGGAATCCTTCTCCTTGGGGAGGTTGGGGTATGGGTTGGAACAGAGGCTGGGGTGGATATGGCTGGGGTGGAAATTATGGTGGATACGGCTGGGGTGGATATGGATATGGTGGCTGGGGTGGAGGCTATTATGGTTGGGGAGGATATAATATGGGTTATAATCAAGGATACAATCATGGATATTGGAATGGTTATAATGCAGGTCTTGCTAATAATTACTATTACAATAGCTATGATAATAATACCCACAACCATCATATTGGTCCTAGAGGATCTGCTGCTGGTGGTGGAAGTGGTGCGGGAACCTCTCCAAGATCTTTAGGTCAGAATTATCAAACTGCCATGGCAAATGAAGCTAAAACTGATGCTCCAAGAGGAAATATTTCAAGTATTAGTGGAACAAAGGCTGAAACTAATGTAGTTAGACATAGTCCAGCACCAACTGATGTGAAATCAACTCCTGGAAAACCTAATGCAGTTTCTCAACCAGGTGAAGTAAAATCTGGAGATACAAGAGGTAATAATCTTGATAACTATTCTAAACCTAAAACCAATACGAATGTTCAACCAGGTACAACTCCTGGAAGAAATACTGAAGCTCAGCCTCAAGTAAAGCCAGGAACCAGTCCTGCTGTTCAACCAGGTACAACTCCGGGAAGAAATACTGAAGTTCAGCCTCAAGTAAAGCCAGGAACCAATCCTGCTGTTCAACCAGGTACAACTCCGGGAAGAAATACTGAAGCTCAGCCTCAAGTAAGACCAGGAACTAATCCTGCTGTTCAACCAGGTACAAGTCCTGGTAGAACTAATCCTGAAGCTCAGCCTCAAGTAAGGCCAAAAACAAGTCCTGCTGTTCAACCAGGTACAAGTCCTGGTAGAACTAATCCGAACGTTCAGCCCAATGTAAATCCACAAACAAGGCCTTCTGTTCAGCCTGCTCCTGGTCAACAGCCGAGCAGAAATTACAGTCGTCCTCAATCTGGAAATACTCAGGGAAGAACAAATGTTTACAATAGCCCTAAAAGAAATCCAAACACTTATCAGCCTAACACTCCTTCTAATATTAATTCTAATCAGGAAAGACCAAGTTATAACAGACAATCCTCTGGACAACCTAGTCGTTCTGATCAGCAGTCTCCTACTTATAATAGGGGAGGTAATAGTGGAGGAAGCAATAACCCGACTTATACAAGGCCTTCAAATACTCAGCCTTCAAGGAGTCCAGGCTATTCTCAACCAGCACCGACAAGATCTCCAAGTTATTCTAACCCTTCAAGCTCTCCTTCAAGAGGAGGTGGTTCGATGAGTACTCCTTCAAGAGGTGGTGGTTCCAGTGCTCCTTCTGGAGGTGGTGGCTCAATGAGTTCTCCTTCAAGAGGCGGTGGTTCTAGTGCTCCATCTGGAGGCGGTGGTTCTAGTTCTCCTTCCAGAGGAGGAGGTTCATCTGGAGGAAGATCTCCAAGATAATTTTTATCTTTATATAACACCGGAAATAGTTTTAATTTTTCCGGTGTTTTAATGACTTTGTTTTTAATAGATTATAATCATAATTAAAAAAAATTGGAGTATGAAAAAAATAAACTTTTTAATTTTTATATTAGTTTCTCCCTTCTGTATTTTACAGGCCCAGACTGTTGACGATGCTTTAAGATACTCCCAACTAAATGTTTATGGAACCTCCCGGTTTTCTGCAATGAGTGGTGCATTCGGTGCTTTAGGTGGTGATTTTGGTGCTTCTTCTACAAATCCTGCAGGCTTAGCTATATTTAGAAGCTCAGAATTTACAGTCACCCCTTCTGTTTTTGGAAAAAATACAAGTACCACATTCCTTAACCAGGTAAGGGACGATAATAATATTAACTTAAATTTCAGTAATATTGGTTTTGTTGGTGCAAATGTATTTGAACAACCAACAAATGGTTGGATGAGTACCGCTTTCTCTGTTGGTTATAACAGAACTAACAATTTTGATAGTAATGTATTAATAGCAGGTGAAAATCAAAACAGTTCATTACTTGATGTCTTCGTATCACAGGCAAATGCTCGCGGAGGATTGACTCCTGAACGTTTAGACCCATTTGGAGCATTACTTGCCTATCAGGCTAATCTTATTTTTGATGCAGATACTGCTCCTAATAATTTTCGATATGAAAGCGATATTCCTAATGCCGGACCAGCAGGAATAAATCAAAGAAAGTCAATAGTTACCTCTGGAGGCATGGGTGAACTATTGTTTTCTTATGCAGGAAATTATGATGACAGGCTTTATCTTGGAGGTACTATTGGTTATTCTTCCATTAGATATAACTATTTCTCCAGACATCATGAAGAAGCACTTCCCGATACAAACCACATTCTTGATTCATTTACTTATACTGATGAATTTAAAACAAGTGGGGGAGGAGTAAACCTTAAAATAGGTGTTCTTTATCGTGTTTTTGATTGGTTAAGATTAGGTGGAGCTGTTCATACACCTACTTTTTACAATCTTACTGATACCTATGGAAATTCTATGACCTCTAATTTTAAATCAGGATTTACTTTTTATGATACCACTGTTAGTGCCACAGGAAGTTTTAATTATAGATTAACCACTCCAATGAGAGCAATAGGAAGTGTTGCTTTTGTAATTGCCAGGCAAGGATTAATAAGTGCAGATTATGAGTTTGTGGATTACTCAGCATCAAGGTTTTCTGCAACGAATACAGACTTTTCAAATGTGAATACTGCAACAAGAGAAAGCTTAACTTCAGCAGGTAATATTCGATTGGGTGCAGAATGGAGATTTGATCCTTTTGCAATAAGAGCAGGATATTCTAATCAAGGTAATCCATACAGGGGAGGTTTTAACAATGGCAGCATAAATAGTTATTCTGTAGGTTTTGGAATTCGGGAAGAAGCTTTTTTCTTAGATTTTGCTTATATCCTTGCTCAGGTTAGAGATCAAAGATTGTTTATATATGATCCTGCTTTTGTTAGTCCAGCAAATGTGAATACTAATACAAATACTATAATGGCTACATTTGGAATGAGGTTTTGATATTTAAGATAAGTATAAAAAAAAGCTCCGGTTTCAATTAAGAAACCGGAGCTTTTTTTTATACTTTTAAATTTATGCAACTTCCTCGCCGGTAAGTATATTAGAATCAACTAATACTCTTCCGCAATATTCACATACTATAATTTTTTTATGTGTTTTAATATCAAGCTGTCTTTGTGGTGGTATTTTATTAAAGCAACCTCCACAAGCATCTCTTTCAACAGCAACTACAGCAAGTCCGTTTAAAGCATTTTTACGGATTCTTTTATAAGCTGTAAGTAATCTGTCTTCAATTATTCCTTCTGCCTTTTTTGATTTGGAAATTAATTGATCTTCTTCTTTTTTAGTTTCCGCTATAATAGCATCAAGTTCTGATTTTTTATGTTGAAGATCTTTTTTTCTTTCATCAAAAGCTTCAGTAGATTGATCAATTACTTCCTTTTTCATTGACATGCTTGACTTGTATTCTTTAATTCTTTTTTCAGCAAGTTCAATCTCTAATTTTTGAAACTCAATTTCTTTTGTAAGAGAATCATATTCTCTGTTATTTCTAACCTTGCCTTGTTGAGCCTCGTATTTTTTTATAAGAACTTCAGATTCTTTCATCAGATTCTTTTTGTCACTGATTTGAGTTTCTAAAGAGGTAAGTTCTTCTGTTAAATTATTAAGTCTTGTTTCAAGGCCCTGTATTTCATCTTCCAGATCCTGAACTTCTAATGGAAGTTCACCTCTGATTATTCTGATTTTATCAATTTTAGAATCAATTTGCTGGAGATCATATAATGCTTTTAATTTATCTTCAACAGTAATTTCTTTTTCTACACCAGTTTTTTTTGTTTTAACTTTTTCTGGTGTTGTTGTTGTTTTCTCCTTTGCCATATTTGTTATTATAATAGTATTAATTATAGGTATTTTACTGGATTAGTGTTTGTTTCAGGTAAATAAACGGCAAATGTAGGAAAATTTTTCAAAATTAACTCGTAAAAAATCTCTAGAGTAAATTGTTCACTTTCAAAATGGCCTATATCTGCAATTATAATTTTTCCTTCTGTATCAAAAAATTGGTGGTACTTAAAATCTGCGGTAATGAAAATATCAGCTCCTGATGCTATTGCCTTGGGCAATAAAAAACTTCCAGATCCACCACAAACAGCTACTTTTTTAATTTCTTTGTTCAAAAAGGCAGTATGTTTTATGCACCCTGTTTGCATTTGTTTTTTAACAAAATTTAAAAAAACAGATTCATTTTGTGCAATTTCCAACTCCCCAACCATGCCTGATCCTATAAACTGATGTTTATTCTCAAGAGATATAATGTCGTAAGCAACTTCTTGGTAGGGATGACTATTAAACAGTTCTTTTAAAATTTTATTTTCTAAATAGAAAGGATAAAGGACTTCGATTCTGATTTCCTTATCATTACTTCTCTTTCCTTTCTCCCCTGAAAAAGGATTTGCCTCTTCTAATGGCCTGAATGTTCCTACACCACTTAAATTAAAACTGCACTGGTCATAATTACCTATTTTTCCCGCTCCTGCATTAAACAAAGCTGATTTTACCTTTTCAGAATATTCCTCAGGACAATAAGTGACAAGTTTTTTTAATAATTGTTTCTTTGGAGCAAGAATTTGCTTGTTCTGCAAATTCAGTTTTTCACAAATTTTTGAATTTACTCCTTCATATACATTATCAAGATTAGTATGTGCAGCATATATTGCAATATCACTTTTTATCGCTTTTATTATAACCCTTTGAATATAATCATCACCGGTTATTTTTTTTAGACCGTTAAATAAGATAGGGTGGTGAGCAATTATTAGGTTGCAACCCTTATTTATAGCCTCGTCAATAATGGCTTCTGTTGTATCCAGGCAAACAAGAATTTTTTTTATCTTCCAACTTTTATCTCCTGTAATTAGCCCTGAATTATCATAAGACTCTTGCAAGTGTAGGGGAGCAAAATCTTCAATTACATTAATTACATCACTTACAAACATCTTTTTTGGCTATTTATCAGGGTTAATATCAATTATTATTTAAAAGAAACGTTAACTTTTTAGTATTTTTATCCACTTTGAAAATTCTATCGGTATTTATATTGATAGAATAAAACAATAAAAATAGATAAAGATGATGAAACTCATACTGATTTATCATATAAATTTAAAATAGAAATAGTATTTAATGAAGATTTACCAAATATTACTTATTCCTGTTTCTTTTCTATACGGTATTATTATAGCAATTCGTAACTTGTTTTTTGATTATGGTATTTTACCTGAAAAAATGTTTAAGATTCCTGTTATTTCAGTTGGAAATCTTTCTACAGGCGGAACTGGAAAAACTCCCCATATTGAATATCTTGTAAGACTGTTAAAAGAGGATTTTAATCCATCTGTATTAAGCAGAGGATATGGACGAAAAGTTTCAGGATTTATACTTGCTGATGAAACTAAAACTTCTCGAGATATTGGTGATGAACCATTACAGATAAAAAAGAAATATAAAGATATAGTTGTTGCAGTAAGTGGTTCAAGAGTAAATGGCATAAATAAATTACTTTCCATACATCCTGAAATTAATGCAGTTTTACTTGATGATGCTTACCAACACCGGTACGTGAAGCCAGCAATTTCAATCCTTTTAACTGATTATAGTTCTCTTTATGCTAACGATTTTGTTTTGCCTTCTGGAAATTTAAGAGAATTTG
>JALYPI010000206.1 GCA_030856445.1 Bacteroidota bacterium | reverse complement strand
GAAATTTCTACTGAGGTAAGATTCATAAATCGATTCTTGGAATTTCATGACAAAATACTTTACAAAAAAACCTTTGAGATTTTTATTGATGAATTGCAGAAAGCAATTCAGGAAAAGAAGATTACTAAAAAATCTCCTGTAGCAAAAGATATCATGGCTATGCAGCAGGCAGTGCTGAACGCATTCAATACTATGAGTAATGCTAAACATTTTGTTTTGAAACCCACCACGATCAAACATCTGAAAAGCATTATTGAAAAGTATGAGAACGCTTATGATGATATTGATGAAAGCTATGTTAAGACCAAAAAGCAAAAGATGGATTTAAGCGGGATTGATTCAATGCAAAAAGTGAACATTATGCAAAGCACCGATTTTACAAACCTCCGGTTTGACTCCATTGGCTTCAAAGGCAAATGGCTGGATTTTATAGGCGATCCTGCGCCCGGATTTACTGCGATGGTATTTGGGATGCCAAAGATGGGAAAAAGCTATTTGTGCGTAGATTTTGCGGGTTATTTGGCAAGGAATCATGGCAGGGTGCTTTATGTTGCAAAAGAAGAGAAGCTGGATGCCACGCTTCAGAAAAAATTAATGGATAAAGATGTGGCGCATGAGAACCTTTTTGTTGCCGATGATTTGCCAAAAGATTTATCAGCTTATGATTTCATACTCCTGGACTCTGTCAATAAGCTTGGGTTAACACCAAAGGATTTGGAGAAGCTGAAGGCCAACAACAAAGGAAAATCATTCATCTATATTTTTCAGGCCACAAAAGGCGGTAAATTCAAAGGTAATAATGAATTTCAGCATGATGTGGATGTGGTGATTGAAGTGCCGGAACAAGGAAAGGCTGTGCAATTTGGAAGGTTTAATCAGGGAGGAGAGTTAAATATCTTCCCTGAAACGCAGAAAAAAGAGGTTGCATAATTGTAACTATTAATGTTCTTTGACATATTGTATTTAGATTAACATCAAGGAAGTCAACGCAAAAGCTGGAGGCAGTTATTTGCTTTCAAGGTTTCTTTGAGATCATAAATGGTTTGATTTCCAAAACATCGATAGCCCTTCATTTCTTCCAAAGTGTGATTGCTAAGTAGTTCACCCATTGTGTCATTGCATAAATGTGAAAGTTTCATTTTAAGGCGATAAGGAATATTAGTATTCGAAATTGGTACATTCAAAAACCGATCAACCTCAGAGGTGTATGTAATAATGCCATGTTGCTCCAAGAGACGTTCAGTTAACCACCCTTGGTAATTTTTTAAGTTCCAGCATAGCCTCCGTTTCACTTTTACTAAAATGCTTGCAGCCCTTCCGGTTGATAAGTTAAGTTCCAAGCTGGAAGCTGAATGAGAACCTGTTCGCAGGTAATTTTCTATAATGACAATTTCTTTTTGAGTTAAAAAACAAGCCCCACTTTCAATCCATTCAGGCCATAAAGCCGAATATGGTTCGAGAGCTTCCATAAGTTCTTTAACTTTCTTTTTTGGAATTTGAGTAGTATAGATATTCATCTTGTATTTCTTTCAGTAAATATAAAAAAGAAATTCTGTTATTCTCCTTATAAAGAGGTAATAAATATAGAGTAATATAATACAAAGGTTTTCCATTCATTTACTCCTTAAAAGGAGAGTTATCATGGCTAAGAAAACTGTAAAAAAGATCGCTGTTAAATCAAATGAAGATGAAAGCGAAGGATTAAAAAAGATTGGTGAAAGACTTAAATTTTACAGGAAAAAAGCAGGATACACCAATTCAGAGTACTTCGCTTATGAACATGGCTTCAGCAGACCGCAATATGGAAAATACGAAGCTGGAGCAAACATCCAGCTTAATACGCTCATGAAGATTTTAAAAGCAATGGATGTTTCGCTGGAAGAGTTTTTTAAAGGATTTGATTAAAAACTAAAATTTAATCAATCACTTCATTTCTTTTTATTAGGAGTATTCTTCTGAACGGACTTATTATCGTCAGCTGCTTTTTTTGCTGGATTATAAGAATTCTTCACATTAGATCTTTGATCGTTTGGTTTTGGTGCTGGTTTATTCTTTGTCATAAGTTTAAGTTTAAAACTATATATATATTTAATTAAGGTAAATAATCTTTCATATCACATTATTTATTTCTCTATATACTAATACAATTCCTAAAGCAATTAATAGCAACCAGCCGACTACAATTTGATAATTATGCATATTAGTGTCCTCCTCTCTTTTAATAGGATGCTTTATAATATAATATAATCCGAAAAAGCCAAAAAAAACTGCAATTATGCCTCCAGTTATTACTAATACATTCATTATCAATGCAATTTCTTGTTAGTAGTTATATTAATTGTTCTTTCAAAGAAAAATTAATTAAATCAGAACTTATTTTTAAAGTATGGAAATCTTCAGTAATAATTTTATCTCATTTAATAACACCTCTTTTTATAGCTTCTTCTTTTAACCAAGGATGCATTTTGTTTTCATTTTCTATTAGATGAATAACAAAATCTAATTCTTCAACTTCTTCAGGAAAAACTCCTGCCCATTCAAGAGGGTCATTATATACTCTTTGTGTTAGTTTTTCCATTGAATCTTTAGGGAAAATATTAAAACCAGCTAGAATTATTTCGTGTTTTTCTTTGAAAAACATTACTTTATCAAAATAGAGTATCCTTTTAGGAATACAATTTTTACAGATTCCAGTTTCCTCAGGTAAATTAAAAGAAAAAGACATAATTACTGAATCACCATAGCTTGTCAAATCAATTAAACTTATTTCACATTCTATAAATCTTCTTTTACATTTTAATATATGTTTAAAATGTTCTTCGTTTGCAGCTGTTAATGAATCTCTATCAAAATTTGAAGCATATAAAATCCATTTTGCTTCATCATATTGTTTTTGAAGGTTAGCATTAACTATTTCTGTTGGATATTCATAATTTAATCCCGTTTTACAAGAAAAAATAAAACAACATAAAATTATTTGGTAGAATTTCATTTAAAACTATTTTTTTAAAATTGGAATTGTTAGATTCTGTTGATATAAGTAAACCCTTTGTCCTACAATCAAAGATATAAACAAACAGAAGCATAAAAAGGAAAGAAGCAATTAGTAACTAAACCAATTAATATTGAATAATTTAAAATTCCGTTGTTCTTCAATTCGATTAATATATTGGTTGGAGTATTATAAAAGGCTTTATACTTAGTGTCACATTTGTTTGATTACCACCCCCTAAATATATCTAATATTATTCCTATAAAATTATTCCATCTATACTTTTTTTTACATTTAACAGAACAAAATTTGTCCTGACTGCCTTTAGGGAAATCCTTTTTACAACTTGCGCAATAATAAAAAAGTTCTTTTTTTTCTTCTTGTTTCATTTACAGTTAGCACTTAATTTAGTATCAACATCTTTATAATTAATTTCTTTAGCCATATTCAAATATTTACAGCCCTTGTTAAAGCAGTTTCCATTATTTCATTGGAGGATCATCATGAATTGTCTTATAATAAACAAAACCTTTATCATATGTACTTCCTTTAAAATCCCCTTTCCTGTATGATAATATTTCCACTAACATACTATCTTGCTCATAACCTAAAACATAAACAGGAGAGCCAAATGTAACTTCTTGTAGAGGGAAATTGAATATAGGGTTTTCTCCCTGTTCCATTTTGTTATAATAAGAAATTAAAGAATCTGAATATGCTAAATCAGAAATCATTAGACAAGGATTTGGAGTTCCAAAATAAGTTTGGTAGCAATACGCTTGAGGCTTACTTTGAATTTTTTTATGAAAATAATGATTATAAAATATTGCCCCAAGTAAAACTACAGCAATAATTGATGATATAATTCCTATTTTTTTCAGCATTTTTTCTGAGATTTCTTCACATAAATTCGGTACACAAACCACCAAAAAATAAAAAACATAGCTCCTTGTATCCATAATATATATTGATTGTCTGCTTCCATATATAAAATTCCAAAACTAATGAAGCTGACAGGAATAGTAATTAAAACACCCAACATAGACCACTCAAAGTAAGTAGGGCTTTTAGGATATAAGGATAACAGACAAAAAGTACTGAAACCTACATATAGTAAGCTAATTATGAAGGAACGTATTAGAGGATTTCGCCACATATAATTTATTGTTAGGCAAAAGTATAAAAAGATAAAGGAAACCTACTTGTTTTGTAGCTCATTCCAAATATTATCGCAATTACAATTATTTTGAATTGTGTCAGAAACATTAATCTTATTCACTGAATAGTTATTGAATAAATATTCTTCAATTTTCTCCTTACTCTCAAAGGAACATCTTTTTGTAATTTTTATAAGTGATATGCTATCTTCCAATTGTGTAGAATATTCAGTTATATATTCCCAAGAAAATCTACTTCCGGATTGGTGATGTATTTCAAAACCTTTTTCAGAAATAAAAATTCCATTATATTTTGATAATACTCCTCCTATATTCGAAACTAAATTTGGATAAATATTCCTAATTCTTGATTTACCATTATCATTTATAATTTCTACAATAAGTCTATTTGATACATTCTCAATTAAACAATCATAATAATGATGATTCTCAAGAGAGACTGGTGTCAAGATAGCAAGAGTATCCATTAAACCATCTCTATTTATATCAAGGATTAAGCTATTATCAACTTCAAAATAATTTTGAATAATAATTCCAAATCTGGAATAGTAATTTTTTAAAAAATCATTACAAAGTTGATTTTCCTTAAAAGAATTTGTAAAAGAGTCTACCTGAACGGTATCCCTGTGAAAATATATTTCCTTACTATTCTGAGGTTGACCACAAGAAAATAAAAACAAAATTGAAAGTAAATAAATAAGATTCATAAGCTTTAATGATTTCCTATTGGAACTTTTTAAAAAAATAAAACTATTATTTTTTTTGCTATATCTTGAATGAAAGATGTGCGGGAGAATATTAGTACAAAGGAGATAACAAAACAAAGTAAAAAAGTAATAGAGAAAATAATCTTTCTAGTATTAAATATCGTTAGCCCTTTAAAAAATAAAACAACTGTAAAAGCAATTAAGAAAAATATTAGATAAAAGAATGATATCCCTTCTCCCGCTTGCCATATATAAATTCGAACATTAGCATAAAGCCTTTCAATAAATGAGAAAAAAATGGTCGAAAAAACATATAACAAATTAAAATATAAAATACGTTTCGGGAACATGCAAATAAATTTTATTCAAAATCATAAGTAATTAAAAAGTTAAAAAACACCTCTAATTCCATAATTCATTATCAAATAATTCTTTCCAAAATGCAGAATTTGAATTCTTCTCCTTAAAATATTCCACATTTAAAATTACCACTTCTCCACTATTTCTGTCCATTCAGGATTCCCAAACATTTGAACATCTGCTACAGCCCATTTTTTGACTTCTTCATCATTAGGATTTTGAAGTAATAGTATTTTAAAAGCAATCAATTTTACCCAAAATGGGCATTCCATGTAATAGTTTTTATACACAAAATCTATCATCTCCTTAATTTCATCAGTAGAACTTGAAGTCAAGGTTTTAATATATTCTTGTGAGACAATTGTAATTCTTTTCCAGTCATTATCCTCTATTACTATAATTTCTGTTACTGCCTTGATTAATCTATTCATTATTAGATTATAAATATATGAGAATTAGTCTTCTCTCACTTATAGTTCTTTTTATTTAAAAGAGCGAAAGGGATTGTCCAAACTTATAATTGGAAGTTAAAATTGAGAAAAGTTATTCATAGATATAAAAAAGATAAACTATTTCCCTTTGGATGCTTTTAAAAACTCTAAGAACTCCTCTGGATCTCTGGTATAATCTTTCCCGTTTATAAAATTGATATATTTATCTAATACTGCAC